>CAMLHL010000175.1 GCA_946479855.1 uncultured Pseudomonadota bacterium | reverse complement strand
ATCTTCCCCGACGGCAAGCGCAT
The DNA here is from genome assembly GCA_946479855.1 of uncultured Pseudomonadota bacterium. The sequence continues at coordinate 2,508 of CAMLHL010000175.1, read as the reverse complement.
CATCCTGCTCGCCAAGGGCCGCCTGGTGAACCTCGGCTGTGGCACCGGCCATCCGTCGTACGTCATGTCTTCCAGCTTCGCCAACCAGACCATCGCCCAGATCGAGCTGTTCACGCAGACCGCCAAGTACCCGGTCGGCGTCTACACGCTGCCCAAGCACCTCGACGAGAAGGTCGCCCGCCTGCAACTGAAAAAGCTCAACGCCCAGTTGTCGACCCTGACGCCTGAGCAGGCTGATTATATTGGCGTGCCGGTCGAGGGCCCGTACAAGACCGAACACTACCGCTACTAGGAGACCACCATGCTGAACCTGCTCGCTGTCTGGATCGTCAATGCGCTGGCCCTGCTGGCGCTGCCCTATGTCGTGCCGACGATCCAGGTGGCCGGGTTCGGCACCGCGCTGCTGGTCGCCGTCGTGCTCGGGCTGATCAACGCCCTGCTCCGCCCCCTGCTGGTGCTGCTGACCCTGCCGGTCACGCTGCTGACGCTGGGCTTGTTCATCTTTGTCATCAATGCCCTGCTCTTCCAGTTGGCCGGCGCGCTGATCGAGGGCTTCCGGGTTGGTGATTTCTGGTCGGCGCTGTTCGGCTCGATCGGCTACAGCCTGATTTCCTGGCTCCTCAGCGCGCTCTTGTTGCGGAAAAACTAGGCCGCTACGATGAGCATGAACTCCTTTCACGCCCGGCAGAAAAAGCCGCGGCCGCCTCGCGAAGCAGCCCAGGACAGGCCGGCCGGGATGCTGCGGGCCGACGCCCTGCTCGTCGCCCAGAAACTCGCCCCCTCGCGCACCGCGGCGCAATGGATGATCAAGTCCGGACGCGTCAGTTGGGCTGGTGGCAAAATCAATAAGCCGTCGCTGGAATTACCCGAATCAACGCCGTTGACCGTCGCCGCCGATCCCGATGCCTATTACGTCTCGCGTGGCGGCAACAAGCTGGCTGGGGCGCTGGCCGAAACCGGTCTCAATGTCGCCGGCAAGCTCTGTCTCGATATCGGCCAGTCGACCGGCGGCTTCACCGACTGTCTGCTGCAGGCTGGCGCCAAGCATGTCGTTGGCGTCGATGTCGGCCACGACCAGCTGCACGCACAGCTGCGCGCCGATCCGGCAGTCACTGCGCTGGAGGGCATCAACTGCCGGGCGCTGACCGCGGCCGATCTCGGCGATGCCTGGCCGGCTGCCGGCTTCGACCTGATCGTCGGCGACGTCTCCTTCATCTCCATGACCCTGATCCTGCCGCAACTGCCGCCCCTGCTGGCCGCCCACGGCGATCTGCTGCTGCTCGTCAAGCCGCAGTTCGAAGTCGGCCCCGGCAATCTCGGCAAGGGCGGCATCGTGCGCAATATAGCGCTCTACAGGGATGTCGAAGCCAAACTGCGGACCTGTGCCGCAGAACTTGGCCTCACGGTCCGCGCCTGGCTCGACAGCCCGATTACCGGCGGCGACGGCAACCGCGAATTTTTCATCTGGTTGAACAAATGAACACTGAAATCTCCATCGAGTTTTTCCCGCCACAAACGCCCGAAGGGGTCGAGAAGCTGCGGTCTACCCGTCAGGAACTGGCAAAACTGCAGCCGAGCTTCTTCTCGGTGACCTACGGCGCCGGCGGTTCGACGCGCGAGCGCACCTTCTCGGTCGTCAAGGAAATCGCCGCCGAAGGCTTCGATGCCGCGCCTCACCTGTCGTGCATCGGCTCGACGCGGGACAGCATTCGCGAAATCCTCAACGAGTACAAGGCTGCCGGCATCAGGCGCACCGTCGCCCTGCGTGGCGACCTCCCCTCGGGCATGGCCGAAGCCGGCGAATTCCGCTACGCCAACGAACTGGTCGACTTCATTCGCGCCGAAACCGGCGACTGGTTCAGCATTGAGGTCGCTGCCTACCCGGAATGGCACCCGCAAGCCCGCAGCCCGCAGGACGATATGGCGGCCTTCGTGCGCAAGGTCAAGGCTGGCGCCAACTCGGCGATCACCCAGTATTTCTACAACGCCGACGCCTACTTCCACTTCGTGGACGAAGCCCGGGCCCAAGGCGTGGACATTCCCATCGTCCCCGGCATCATGCCGATCGCCGGCTTCACCAAGCTGGCCCGCTTCTCCGATGCCTGCGGTGCCGAAATTCCGCGCTGGATGCGCAAGAAGTTCGAGAGCTACGGTGACGATGCCGAATCGATCCGCGCCTTCGGTCTCGACGTCGTCACCGAACTGTGCGAACGCCTGCTCAAGGGCGGCGCCCCCGGCCTGCACTTCTACTGCATGAACATGGCAACGCTGACGACGGAAATCTGCCAGCGCCTGGATTAACCCCACGGTCGACCTCTGGAAAAGCCCGTTTTGCGCGGGTTTTTTTATGCCCGACGCCAGGCCGGCATAAACCTTGGTACGACATATCTCCAAAAACTGCGCCCATGCGTTGACGCCCCTCGGCGAGCTCTATATAATGCGCGCTTCCCGTAGGTCGGGTCGGTAGCTCAGTCGGTAGAGCAGCGGACTTTTAATCCGTTGGTCCCG
>CAMLHL010000174.1 GCA_946479855.1 uncultured Pseudomonadota bacterium | reverse complement strand
GCCGCGTCGATTCGACCAAGATCGCCAGCATCAAGGCCCAGCACGCCGGCCTCGAGCTGCAGGGTTCGGTCGTCGCCTCTGACGCCTTCTTCCCGTTCCGCGACGGGGTCGATGTGCTGGCTGCGGCCGGTGCCAAGGCCGTGATCCAGCCGGGCGGCTCGATGCGCGACGAGGAAGTCATCGCCGCCGCCGACGAGCATGGTCTGGCCATGGTATTCACGGGCGCCCGCCACTTCCGTCACTAATAACGATTAGAAGAAGAGATCAGCCATGAAACTACTGGTAATCGGTTCCGGCGGCCGCGAGCACGCCATGGCCTGGCGCCTGGCGCAGACGCCCGGCCTGCAGAAGGTTTATGTCGCCCCCGGCAACGCCGGCACGGCGCGCGAGCACGAGCTGGAAAATCTCAACCTCACCGATCCGGAAGCCCTGGCTGATTTCGCCGAGCAGAACAAGATCCACCTCACTGTCGTCGGTCCGGAGGCGCCGCTCGCCGCCGGCGTGGTCAATGTCTTCCGGGCACGCGGCCTGAAGATCTTCGGCCCGACCCGGGAAGCCGCCCAGCTCGAATCCTCCAAGGATTTCGCCAAGCGCTTCATGGCCCGCCACCACATTCCGACGGCCGGATTCGAGACTTTTTCCGAGTCGACCGCAGCCCATGCCTACATCGACAAGCATGGCGCTCCCATCGTCATCAAGGCCGACGGCCTGGCCGCCGGCAAGGGCGTCGTCGTCGCCATGAACGTCGAGGAAGCCCATGCCGCCATCGATGACATGCTGTCCGGCAACAAGCTGGGCGATGCCGGTGCCCGGGTCGTCATCGAGGATTTCCTCGATGGCGAGGAAGCCAGCTTCATCGTCATGGTCGACGGCAAGAACGTGCTGGCCCTGGCCTCCAGCCAGGATCACAAGCGCATCGGCGATGGCGATACCGGCCCCAACACCGGCGGCATGGGTGCCTATTCGCCGGCGCCGGTCGTCACTCCGGAAGTGCACGCCAAGGCGATGCGCGAGATCATCCTGCCCACCGTACGCGGCATGGCCGCCGATGGCATCCCGTTCACCGGCTTCCTCTACGCCGGACTGATGATCGGCAAGGATGGCTCGGTCAAGACGCTGGAATTCAACTGCCGCATGGGCGACCCGGAAACCCAGCCGATCCTGATGCGCCTCAAGTCGGATTTCATGAAGCTGCTTGAACACGGCATCGATGGCACGCTCGATCAGATCGAGGCCGAATGGGACCGCCGCATTGCCCTGGGCGTCGTGCTCGCCGCCGCCCACTACCCGGATAGCCCGCGCAAGGGCGACATCATCCATGGCCTGCCGGCCGGCAACAGCTTTGGCGAGGACTGCCACGTCTTCCACGCCGGGACTGCCGAGCAGGATGGCAAGGTGGTGACCAGCGGCGGTCGCGTCCTCTGCGTTACCGCGCTCGGCGAAAACGTCAAGCTGGCCCAGAAGCGCGCCTACGAATCTGCCGTCCAGATCGGCTTCGACGGCATGCAGTTCCGCAAGGATATCGGCCACCGCGCCCTCAGCCGCTGAACCATTTCAGCCGAATGCACTCAGACGGGCGGCCCAGGCCGCCCGTTTTTTTACCCGGAGAATCAATGGACACCACCCGCCTCAAGGAATTTTTCACCGGCCTGCAAAGCCGCATCGTCGCCGAACTGGAAACCTTCGACGGCCAGCCCTTCCGCACCGACAGCTGGATTCGCCCGGAAGGCGGCGGCGGCATTTCGCGGCTGATCGAGGAAGGCCATTTCTTCGAACGCGGCGGCGTCAATTTTTCACACGTCACCGGCAAATCGCTGCCCGCTTCGGCCACCGCCGTCCGCCCGCAACTGGCCGGGCGCTCCTGGGAAGCGATGGGCGTTTCGCTGGTTCTCCATCCGCGCAATCCGTATTGCCCGACGGCACACATGAACGTCCGCTGTTTCGTCGCCAGCAAGGCCGGCGAAGAAGACGTCTGGTGGTTCGGCGGCGGCATGGACATGACCCCCTACTACGGTCAACGCGAGGATGTGGCCCATTTCCACCGGACTTGCCAGGAGGCGCTGGCGCCCTTCGGCGAGGAGGTCTATCCGAAATACAAGCGGTGGTGCGACGAGTACTTCTTCCTCAAGCACCGCAACGAGCCGCGCGGCGTCGGCGGCGTCTTCTTCGACGATCTGAACGAAGGCGGTTTCGAGCGCTGCTTCGCACTGACCCAGGCCGTCGGCAACGCCTTCACCCAGGCCTACCTGCCGGTCCTCGCCAAGCGCCGCGACACCCCCTTCGGCGAACGCGAGCGCGATTTCCAGGCCTATCGCCGGGGCCGCTACGTCGAATTCAATCTGGTCTGGGACCGCGGCACGCTGTTTGGGCTGCAATCGGGCGGACGCACCGAATCGATCCTGATGTCGTTACCGCCCATTGTCAAATGGCGCTACGACTGGCAGCCGCAAGCTGGCACGCCGGAAGCGGAACTGTACGAGGTGTTTCTGCAGCCGCAGGACTGGATCTGACCATCGGGACCGGACGAGCAGCCGCTCGCCCGGTCCCGATGACTACCGCG
>CAMLHL010000173.1 GCA_946479855.1 uncultured Pseudomonadota bacterium | reverse complement strand
GCCAGCGCGTTCATCGACAGGCCGGAGGTGTTGGAGGCGACGATGGCCTGCGCTCCGATATGCGGCGCAATCCTGGCGTAGAGGTCATTCTTCCAGTCCATCCGCTCGGCGATGGCTTCGATGACCAGGTCGCATTCGGCGAGCAGCGGCAGGTGCTCCTCGTAATTGGCGGCGTCGATGTACTTCAGTTTGCCCTTGCTGGCCAGCGGCGCCGGGTCGAGCTTCTTCAGGCCGGCCAGGGCCTTGTTGACGATGCCGTTCTTGTCACCCTCTTTTGCAGGTAGGTCGAACAGCACCACCGGCACGTCGGCGTTGGCCAGGTGCGCGGCGATCTGCGCCCCCATCACCCCGGCGCCGAGCACGGCGGCTTTCTTCACGATCAGCTTGTTCAAGCGGTTCTCCTTTGGTTTTGCGGGTTTCGTTAAACTAAAACGAACGTTTGAATTATAGGCTGGCAATAGCTACGGTCAACCTGTTTTTGGGGCATTTTAAAAAAATCCCCGGACTGGCCGGGGAGCAAAGTACGCAGGGAAATGCGGATCTCAGAATGCCATGGAAACCTGGGTGCCGAAGAGCCAGGCGCTGTCTTCGTAGGTACCGGTAACCCGGCCGCGACCGGCGGCGATCTGGTTGTTGTCGATCTTGGCATCCTGCACGTAGAGGTAGGCGGCGCCGACGTCGACGGCAACCGTCTTGGTCGCTTTCCACTGGGCGCCGACACTGAACCAGGTGCGGTTGTTGTCGGGCAGCGACACCAGCCTGGTCGTCGCGCCCTTGACCGGGGTCTGGTCATAGGCGATACCGCCCTTGAGCAGCCATTCGCCGTTCAGCTTGTAGTTGGCACCGAGGGCGACACGCCAGGTATCCCGGAAATCCGTATCCAGCGTCTGGGCGATGCTACCAGCCGGGAAGATGCTGTTGAGCGTCGCCGAGGCACGCACGATATCGACCTTGGGAATGCTGCTCCAGCCGGTCCAGGAAATATCGCCGAGCAATTCGATGCGGTCGGTCAGCTGGTGCGTCAGGCTGAGCGTGGCGATATCCGGCAGGGTGATCGAGGCCTTGGCATCCGAACCGAAGGTAGCCAGCGGCCCGCTAATCGCAATGTCGCCCTTGGCGTTGTATTTGACCTTGGAACGGTAGGAAACGCCGAGCTTGGTCTCCGGCGTCAGGTTAAACAGCGCACCGACATTCCAGCCCCAGGAGTCGTCGTCGAGGCTCAGCTTGAGCGGCGAAGCAATGCCGTCGGCGCTGACTGCGGTCAGGCGCTTGTAGGTCGCTTCGAGGCGTTGCCAGTTGAGACCGGCGCCCAGCGAGACCACGTCGTTGACCCGGTAGGCGATCGACGGATTGAGGTTATAGGTCTTGATTTCGAAGCTCGTCGACTGCGCCGCCCCGATCCAACTGGCGTCATACGAGGTCTTCAGCCCAAACGGCGCCCCCAGGCCCAGGCCAATATATAGATCCTTGCTCAGTTGCCAGGACGCGTAGCCATTGGGAATGAAGCCGATGTCCCCCCCATTGCCGCCGTTACCGGCGCCAGCCAGGAACCCCGTCCCGGTGGAACCCTGATTGGTGAACTCGAAGCTGGTGCCGACCACACTGAGGCCACCGGAAACCTGAACGCCTTGCAACTGCGTCATGCCCGCCGGGTTGTAGAAGATAGTGCTGGCATTCTCGGCGACCGCCGCCGAGCCGGCGTAGGCATTGCCGATGCCACTGGCGTTCTGCTCCAGCAACTGGAAGCCGGCGGCAGCGGCGCTGCCGGAAAAGGCCACGGCGATCAACGCCGGGATCAGGCGCGGGATAGTGATTTGATGCATCGATTTGTCTCCTGTTTTGTTTATATTTGGGGAAGCCTCCCCGGTGTTGCCACTGCGATTAAATTCCCAACACGCGTTTGAAATGCTGTTTCAAATGCCGTTTTTCAAACGCTCGTTGGAAATAAACAACACTATTGCTTTCGCCCGCACCGGTAGTGCAATGGACCGCCGGTAAAGGGGGCGAAGCCGGTGCCGAAAATCACACCGGCATCGGCCAGATCGGCATCGGCGACGACGCCGTCGGCGAGCAGTCGTTCGGCCCGCGCGATCAGCGGTTCGACCAGTCGCTCGGCCAGTCCGTCCGGCACGCGGCCAGCCGCCGCCTTGGCCGGCCGGCCACTGGCCCAGTCGTAGAAACCCATGCCGCTTTTCTTGCCAAGCTGCTTGCGCTCGACATTGCGCAGCAGGCAGTGCGGCGGCGCCACGCCGTCGGCCAGCTGCCGACCGGCGGCCAGCGCGATGTCCAGCCCGACGGTATCGGCCAGTTCGATCGGTCCCATCGGCATGCCGAAGGCGAGCATCGCTTCATCCACGGTTTCTGGCGAAATGCCGGCGTCGACCGTACGCATCGCTTCCAGCATGTAAGGTGCGAGCACCGCATTGACCAGGAAACCGGGCGCGCTCTTGACCGGCAGCGGCAGCTTGTCGATCTGCTTGACGAAGGCGCAGGCCGCTTGGACGACGGCCGGATCGGCGTCCGCCGCTTCGACGACCTCGACCAGCGGCATCATCGCCACCGGGTTGAAGAAGTGGATGCCGACCAGGCGTT
>CAMLHL010000172.1 GCA_946479855.1 uncultured Pseudomonadota bacterium | reverse complement strand
TGGTGGCCGATCTGTTCGAGACCGTGCCGCAACTGGTCGCCGCCATCTAAACAAAGCATTCCGGAGATAACACCATGAGCACCTATATCGCCCCGCTGCGCGACATGCAGTTCGTCCTCAACGACATCGCCGGCCTCGAAGCAGTCTGCGCCTTGCCCGGCAACGAGGAATGCTCGGTCGACCTGGTCGATTCCATCCTCGACGAAGCCGCCAAGTTCGCCTCCGGCGTGCTCGACCCGATCAATCGCGGCGGCGACAGCCAGGGCGCCGTCTGCAAGGATGGCGTGGTCACCACCTCGCCGGGCTTCAAGGACGCCTACCAGCTGTTCGTCGAAACCGGCTGGAACGCCATGCCCTTCGCCCCGGAATTCGGCGGCCAGGGTCTGCCGGCGCTGGTCTCGATGGCGGTCAACGAAATGTGGAAGTCGGCCAACATGGCCTTCGCGCTGTGCCCGATGCTGACCGGCGGCGCCATCGAAGCGATCGCCCACCACGCCTCCGACGAGCTGAAGCAGAAATACCTGCCGAAGATGGTCGAAGGCACCTGGACCGGCACGATGAACCTGACCGAGCCGAACGCCGGCTCCGACCTCGCCGCCATCTCCAGCAAGGCCAAGCCGGTCGGCGACGGCAGCTACCTGGTCAGCGGCACCAAGATCTTCATCACCTGGGGCGAGAACGACGTCGCCGAGAACATCATCCACCTCGTGCTGGCCCGCCTGCCGGATGCGCCGCCGGGACTGAAGGGCATCTCGCTGTTCCTGGTGCCGAAGTTCCTGGTCAATGACGACGGCTCGCTCGGCGCGCGCAACGACCTGATCTGCGCCTCGATCGAGCACAAGCTCGGCATCCACGGCAGCCCGACCGCGGTGATGTCCTACGGCGAGAAGGAGGGCGCCATTGGCTACCTGATCGGCGAAGAGAACAAGGGCGTCGGCTACATGTTCACGATGATGAACCACGCCCGCGTCAATGTCGGCCTTGAAGGCGTCGGCATCGCCGAGCGTGCCTACCAGCACGCCCTGTGGTACGCCCGCGAGCGCGTCCAGGGCAAGATCGTCGGCGACAAGTCGGACAACAAGAAGACCATCCTGCACCACCCCGATGTCCGCCGCCTGTTGCTGGACGTCAAGTCGCGCACCGAAGCGATGCGCACGCTGGCCTATTACGCCGCCGCCCAGATCGACAAGGCGCACGCCGGCGATGCCGCCGCCCAGGCCCGCATCGACCTGCTGACCCCGGTGGTCAAGGGCTGGAGCACGGAGCAGGGCGTCGAGCTGACCTCCAGCGCGCTGCAGGTCTTCGGTGGTGTCGGCTTCGTCGAGGAAACCGGCGCCGCGCAGTACTACCGCGATTCGCGCATCACCACCATCTACGAAGGCACGACGGCGATCCAGGCCAACGACCTGGTCGGCCGCAAGCTGGCCCGCGAGAAGGTGCCGGGCGCCAGCATGCAGGCCCTGATCGCCGAGATGACGGCGACCGCCGAAGCGCTGGCTGCCGACCCGCAACTGGCTGCCATCGGCGCTCAGCTCAAGGACGGCATCGCCGCGCTGCAGACCGCCACCGACTGGATCCTGGCCAATTACGAAAGCCAGCCGGCGGCCGTCCATGCCGGCTCGGTGCCTTTCCTGCGCCTGACCGGCATCGTCGCCGGCGGCTGGCTGATGGCCAAGTCGGCGGCGATCGCCGTCCAGCGTCTGGCCGAGGGCAGCAGCGACGACTTCTACCGCGCCAAGCTGGCCACGGCGAGCTACTTCGCCGCCCACCAGCTGCCGTTCGCCGCCGCTTACGCCGCCGAAATGACCGGCGGCGCCGAGTCGGTGTTCGCGCTGCCGGAAAACCTCTTCTGAGCATGGCCATGCGTAACGACCGCGAAGCGATGGAATACGACGTGGTGATCGTCGGCGGCGGGCCGTCCGGCCTGTCCGCGGCGATCCGCCTGAAGCAACAGGCCGAACAGGCGGGCCGCGAGCTCTCCGTCTGCCTGCTGGAGAAGGGTTCCGAAATTGGCGCCCATATCCTGTCCGGCGCCGTCATCGAGCCCAGGGCACTGGCCGAGCTGTTCCCCGACTGGGAGGAGCGCGGCGCGCCGCTCAACACGCCGGCCGGCGAGGACCGCCTGCTCTATCTCAGCGAAAGCGGCTCGTTCAAGCTGCCGACGCCGCCGCAGATGGGCAACCACGGCAATTACATCATCAGCCTCGGCGTCTTCTGCCGCTGGCTGGGCGAGCAGGCCGAGGCGCTCGGCGTCGAGATCTACCCCGGCTTTGCCGCCGCCGAAGTGCTCTACCACGAGGACGGCTCGGTCAAGGGCGTCGCCACCGGCGATCTCGGCCTGGGCAAGGACGGCCAGCCCGGCCACAACTTCCAGCCGGGCATGGAACTGCACGCCCGGCAGACCATCTTCGCCGAAGGCTGCCGCGGCTCGCTGACCAAGACGCTGTTCGAGCAGTTCAAGCTGCGCGACGGCGTCGATCCGCAGACCTACGGCATCGGCATCAAGGAGCTGTGGGAAATCGACCCGGCCAAGCACCAGCCGGGGCTGATCGTCCATACCGTCGGCTGGCCGCTGCAAAGCGACACCTACGGCGGCTCTTTCCTGTATCACCTGGAAAACAACCTGGT
>CAMLHL010000171.1 GCA_946479855.1 uncultured Pseudomonadota bacterium | reverse complement strand
GTTCCTTGATTTCGTTGTCGCCATAAACGGCGGTGGCGGTGAAATCGGGGGCTTGTTTGCCAACGAGAACGGCCATGGGGAACTCCTTATAGTGATTGGTTTCGAGGTTGGGGGGAAACGTGCAATTTAACGAAGCGGGCATGTCATGTCAAACCGCCCTCCACGCTCGCAATTCGGCCTCCTGCCAGGGGCTTTTGCCGGCAAGGCAATGCTCGTTGGCATAATCGGGCCATGGCCATAGCCAAGGCCGCACGGGCTGGGGGTGGGTCTGGAACGTGCTGTTTTTTCTGCCGGTGCGCCGGGTCTTGCCGTTGTGGCAGGGGGCGATGGCTGGCGCTGGTGGTGCTGGGCGATCCCCGGTGGCTGGCCGGGCAGTTGGCTCCAGCCGGGCCTGCGATCCAGAGGTTCGTGAGCCGGGCCAGGAATATCCGCCCGGGTTCCTGTTTTGCGCCCGGTGTCGACGCCACCTCGCGAGCCATGCTCCTGCTCGCGGCGTTTAATTTCTTTTTGTCGATGCTGGACGGTTCGGCGTCTGCGCCGAGCGTCGATCGCGATCGTCCGCCTGGCCGCAGACGCCTGGACCAACGATGTGCATTTAGGAACCGGGCATCCGCCCGGTTTCTGGGATCAGCTGCGGATCAGGTGGTCGAAGGCGCTCAGCGAAGCCGTGGCGCCGGCGCCCATGGCGATGACGATCTGCTTGTAGGGCACGGTGGTGCAGTCGCCGGCCGCAAAGACGCCGGGCAGCGAGGTCTGGCCTTTGGCGTCGATCTCGATTTCGCCCCGATTCGACAGGTCGACCGTAGACTTCAGCCAGTCGGTGTTGGGTAGCAGGCCGATCTGCACGAAAATGCCCTCGAGTTCGACATGTTTGATTTCGTCGGTCCGCCGGTCCTTGTAGCTCAGACCGTTGACCTTCTGGCCGTCGCCGGTGACTTCGGTGGTCAGCGCCTCGGTAATCACCGTGACGTTGGGCAGGCTGAACAGCTTTTTCTGCAGTACGGCATCGGCGCGTAGCCTGACGTCGAATTCGAGCAGCGTGACATGGGCGACGAGGCCAGCCAGGTCGATGGCCGCCTCGACGCCGGAGTTGCCGCCGCCAATCACGGCGACGCGCTTGCCCTTGAACAGCGGGCCGTCGCAGTGCGGGCAGAAGCAGACGCCCTTGGCCTTGTATTCCTGTTCGCCGGGCACGTTCATTTCGCGCCAGCGGGCGCCGGTGGCGAGGATCACCGACTTGCTCTTCAGCGCGGCGCCGTTTTCCAGCTGCACTTCGATCAAGTCACCGGGGATCAGCTTGGCGGCACGCTGCAGGGGCATCACGTCGACGGCGTAGTCCTTGACGTGCTGTTCCAGCGCGGCGACCAGCTTCGGTCCCTCGGTGTGGGTGACCGAGATGAAGTTTTCGATGCCCAGCGTATCCATGACCTGGCCGCCGAAACGCTCGGCGACGATGCCGGTGCGGATGCCCTTGCGGGCAGCGTAGATGGCGGCCGCGGCGCCGGCCGGGCCACCGCCGACGACCAGTACGTCGAAAGCTTTTTTCTGGCCGATGGCCTCGGCAGCCCGGGCGGCGGCACCGGTGTCGAGTTTGGCGACGATTTCCTCGATGCTCATCCGGCCCTGGCCGAATTCCTCGCCGTTCAGGAAGACGGTTGGCACCGCCATGATCTGGCGGCGGTTCACCTCATCCTGGAACATCGCGCCGTCGATCATCGTGCTGCTGATGCCGGGGTTGAGCACCGCCATCAGGTTCAGCGCCTGCACGACATCCGGGCAGTTGTGGCAGGACAGCGAGATGAAGGTCTCGAATCTGAACTGGCCGGGCAGGGCCTTGATCGCTTCGATGACCGCGGCGTCGACCTTGGGCGGGTGGCCGCCGGTCTGCAGCAGGGCGAGCACCAGCGAGGTGAATTCGTGGCCCATCGGGATACCGGCGAAGTGGATGCGCGGTGCCTCGCCGGGCAGACCGATGGCGAAGGAGGGACGCAGCGCGGCATTGCCGTCCTCGCGCAGGCTGACCTGGGCCGATAGTTCGGTGATGTCGGCGAGCAGCTGGCGAATTTCCCGGCCCTTGGCGCTGTCGTCGAGCGAGGCGACGAGTTCGATCGGGCGCTGCAATTTTTCGAGGTAGGCCTTCAACTGGGCCTTGATGTTGGCGTCGAGCATGGGGTTTCTCTCTGGTCGGGAATTCACTGCAATGGCACGGTCGACCGTGTCATTGCAGTGAATGCCCGCCGCCGAAGCGGCGGGATGGCGGTTCTCGTTATCGTTGTTTCTCTGTTGGCGTCGGGGCTTAGATCTTGCCGACCAGATCGAGCGACGGGGCCAGCGTGGCATCGCCTTCGTGCCACTTGGCCGGGCAGACTTCACCCGGGTGGGCGGCGACGTACTGGGCGGCCTTGACCTTGCGCAGCAGTTCGGACGCGTCGCGGCCGATGCCCAGGTCGTGGATTTCGGCAACCTTGATTTCGCCTTCCGGATTGACCAGGAAGGTACCGCGCAGCGCCAGGCCCTCTTCCTCGATCATCACGTCGAAACCGCGGGTGATCGCGCCGGTCGGGTCGCCGATCATCGGGTAGGTGATCTTCTTGATGGTTTCGGAGGTGTCGTGCCAGGCCTTGTGGGTGAAATGGGTGTCGGTGGATACGGAGTACACCTCGACGCCGCACTTCTGGAATTCGGGGTAGAAATCGGCCATGTCGCCCAGTTCGGTCGGGCAGACGAAGGTGAAGTCGGCCGGGTAGAAGAAGAAC
>CAMLHL010000170.1 GCA_946479855.1 uncultured Pseudomonadota bacterium | reverse complement strand
TTCTGGATTTGTTCCCGCATCTGCTCGATCAGCAACTTCAGATCCATCGACGCCTGCGAAACCTCGGTAATTGCCGACTTGGAACCCAGCGTGTTGGCTTCACGATTGAGTTCCTGCATCAGGAAATCGAGGCGTTTGCCGCAAGCACCGCCCTGCTTCAGTACGCGCTCGACTTCGTCGAGATGGGTCGTCAGGCGGGAGAGTTCTTCGGCGACATCGATGCGCGTCGCGAAGACGGCCACTTCCTGCAGGATGCGGTCGTCGCTGGCATTGCCCAGGGCTTCGGTCAGCCGCTGGCGCAATTTTTCAGTGAATAGCGCCTGCGCCTCGGGAATGCGGGGCGCCACCTTGCGGACGACATCGCGCATGGCATTGACACGGTCGACGATCATTTCGGCCAGTTTTGCGCCCTCGCGGCCACGTGTCGCCGTAAAATCCTCAAGCGCCTCGCGGGCTAGCGCCATGACTTCGGGGCCCAGGGTGGAAAAATCCAGCCCCTGGTCGCCGAACATGCCGGGCCAGCGCAGGGTTTCGTTGACCGACAGCGGGGCCGCTTCGGGCATCTCGCCGCGCACCAGCGCATTCAGCGCCTTCAACGAGGCAAGGAGTTCGCCGTTGAGTTGCAACTGATCGGCACGGGCGGCCGCCGCATTGAAAGAGAGCCGACATTCGACCTTGCCGCGTGAAAGACGGGCAGCCAGCAGTTCGCGCAGCGGCATTTCCAGCGCGCGCAGATCTTCGGCGACGCGGAAATGAAAATCGAGGTAGCGGGAATTGACGCTTTTAAGCTCAAGTTGCAGCGTGCCGCGCTCAATATCTCGCGTTTTAACCGCATAACCAGTCATACTACAAATCATTATTGGGGAATCTCCAGCTTTACAGGCCGGACAACACGCCCGAAAATGCCTGAAACTGCATCATAACCGCGAGATACATGGCGCAACAAGCCAATCAGCCGCTACCAAACGGCTACCCGCTCGAAGAATACATTATCGACCGCCAGCTCTCGCTCGGCGGCTTTTCGATTGTGTATCTCGCCACCGCCCCCGGCGGCCGGCAGGTCGCGATCAAGGAATACCTGCCCAACAGCCTGGCCCTGCGGACCAGTGGCGAGATCAGACCGGTAATCTCGGCTGACCATCTGGGTGCTTTCCGTTACGGCATGAAATGTTTTTTCGAGGAAGGCCGGGCGCTGGCCCGCCTGTCCCACCCCAACGTGATCCGCGTGCTGAATTTCTTTCGTGCCAACGACACGGTTTACATGGTGATGGAGTACGAACACGGGCGCACCTTGCAGGAGTTCATCCAGAAACATCAGGGCCATATTTCGGAACGCTTCATCCGCGGCGTGTTCACCCGGATGCTGAATGGCCTGCGCGAGGTGCACTCGAACAAGCTACTGCATCTCGATCTGAAGCCGTCGAACATCTACCTGCGCGGCGACAACACGCCGGTCCTGATCGATTTCGGTGCAGCGCGCCAGACGCTGATCACCGACCAACCCATCCTCAAGCCGATGTACACCCCGGGCTTCGCCTCACCCGAGCATTACGGCACGCGCAAGGATCTCGGACCGTGGAGCGATATTTATAGCGTCGGCGCCTCGATGTATGCCTGCCTGGCCGGGGTAGCGCCGCAAGCGGCCGACCTGCGCCTGAAGAAGGATACGCTGACGCCGGCCATGCTGCGCTGGGATGGCCAGTTCTCCGATCGTCTGCTGGAAATCATCGACTGGTGCCTGAACCTGAACCATCTTTACCGGCCGCAAAGCGTCTTCGCCTTGCAAAAGGCGCTGGTCGAAACCATCACCCCCCCCCACCCGAAAACCAATCCGAACTGGATTGGCCGCTTCGTCGACAAAATCAGGAAGCCGATTCGATGAGATTCACCATTTACCAGGAGAGCCGCCAGGGCGGCCGCGCCAACAACGAGGACCGGACTACCTACTGTTACTCGCGTGACGCCCTGCTGATGGTGGTCGCCGACGGCATGGGCGGCCATCACTATGGCGAAATCGCCGCCCAGATCGCCGTCCAGACGCTGGCCGACGCCTTTCAGCGCGAAGCCCGGCCACTGCTCAACGACCCTTTCCGCTTCCTGCAAAAGGGCATGACCAATGCCCACCACGCCATTCTTGACTACGCCGCCCGCCATCGTCTGAAGGATACGCCGCGCACCACCTGCGTCGCCTGCATCGTCCAGGACAACATCGCCTACTGGGCGCATGCCGGCGACTCGCGGCTGTTCATGATCCGCGACGGCAAGGTCGTCGCCCAGACCAAGGATCATTCGCGCATTCGCCTGCTCGTCGAAGAAGGCATGATTACCGAGGAGCAGGCCGCCTTTCACCCCGACCGCAACAAGATCTACAGTTGCCTGGGCAGCCCGCACCCGCCGGAAATCGAGTTTTCGCGCAAGACGCCCCTTGAACACGGCGACATCCTGTTGCTCACCACCGACGGCCTGTGGGGCGAACTATCCGGCGAAACAATGGCCGTCGCGCTAAAGGGCGCAAATTTGCTGCAGGCAGTACCGATGCTGCTCAACCAGGCCGAGCAGAAAGGCGGGGCCCATGGCGACAACCTGTCGGTGGTTGCCGTGCGCTGGGAAGATACCTACGTCGAGGATGCCAGCAGTTCCGTCTCGACCCAGACGATGAGCCAGCACGAAGTCACCACCCGCCTTGAGGAATTCGGACGCAACCCGGCCTACAAGAGCGAACTCAGCGACGACGAAATCGAGAAGGCGATCGAGGAAATCCGCGCCGCCATCGACAAATACAACCCGAAAAAATAAGGAAGACCATGCGCCCCAGCCAACGCCA
>CAMLHL010000169.1 GCA_946479855.1 uncultured Pseudomonadota bacterium | reverse complement strand
AGAATGGTCAGCGCCTGTTTCGGGATCAGGTATTGGGGCAGGACGGCAAGGCGATCGGACACAGGCATTTCCAGGCTGAAAAATGACAATTATACGGGGTCGACCGTTGTCGTCGCCGGTAGCGCGGTGCCGAAGGCGGGGGCGGACGACCAGCGTTCACGCCGCCATTTCTCGCGCTCGCCGTTGGCGCAGAAGGTCCAGGCGACCAGCCGGCTCTGTTTCTGGCCCTGGGCCATCGGGATGATGCGCGATTCGACGACCTTGGCTTTCTTCAGGGCCGCTTCGATGTGCGGCAGGTTGTCGCCCTGCGAGAGCAGGCTGGTGAACCACAGGACCCGCTTCGGAATGCCGGCGCTTTGCTCGATCATCCGCTTGACGAAGGCGCGCTCGCCGCCGTTGCACCACAGCTCGGTGCCGCCGCCGCCGAAATTCAGGCGGGGCTGGGCGGCCCCCTTCCTGGCGCCGGGTTTGTTGAGATTGTTCCATTTGCGTTGGCTGACGGCCATCACTTCATCCGGCGAGTTATGGAAGGGCGGGTTGCAGATCGACAGGTCGAAGCTTTCGCCGGAGCGCAGCAGGCCGCTGAAGATGTTGTCCCAGACCGGCTGGTGGCGCAGTTCGATGACCCCGGTCAGCTCCGGATTCTTGCCGAGGATGGCTTGGGCATTGGCCAGCGCCGCCTCGTCGATATCGACCCCGAGGAAGGACCAGCCATACTCGGCGTGGCCGATCAGCGGGTAGACCAGATTGGCGCCGGTGCCGATGTCGAGCACGCGCACGCCGGTGCCGCTCGGAATGTTCTTCTTGTTGCAGCTGGCCAGCAGGTCGGCGACGCTGTGCAGGTAATCGGCCCGGCCGGGAATCGGCGGGCACAGGTAGCCGGCCGGGATGTCCCAGCCCTTGACGCCATAGTGGTGCATCAGGATCGCCCGGTTGAGCATCTTGACCGCGGCCGGATTGGCAAAATCGATGCTGGCCTGGCCGGCCGGTGTCGTCTTGATGTGCTTGGCCAGCGCCGCCGAGGTGGCGGTCAGGGCGGCGAAATCGTAGCCGTCGGCGTTCTTGTTGCGGGGATGCATGGCAGTCTTTCGGTCGGGGGGGACGGGATTGTCCCACGAAAGCCTGCCGCAAGCACGAGCAGACCGCTTTTTGGCATAGCGTTGATTTTTAGCCTTTTTTCGCGTTGACCGTAAGGCAGCAAAGCGGCGGGGGCGGCTTCATGCCCGGCTCCATGGAGCCGGGGAGATCGCCCCGCGGCCGCTGCCCTGCCGTTCTCTGCTCAGTGTTCGCGGCCGTCGATGCGCGGCTGCCAGAGCAGCGGGACAATGCGCCAGGTAAGGATGCCGAAGGCTAGCAGCCAGCAGGTCGCCGACAGATGTATCCAGCCGGGGTAGGCGGCCGGCACCAGTTGCGGCAGCAGGACGCGGACCACAAGGGCAGTCAGCATGATGTAAAGCACTGCGCGGTCGATGCCGTCGAAGACTACCTTGCGTCCGGTGTGGCCCTTGCTGATGCGGATGATCATGCCCGGGATAATTACACCCATGGTCCCGAAGGTGAACAGGTGTACCGATACCGAGCCGACCCAGACGAAGGTGATGACATGGCCGAGCGCCTCGATCAGCAACTGGCCGATGATGCACAGGTAGCCGATGTACATGATGCCGACGTCGATGCGCTTGAAGGCCAGTTGCGGTTTCCAGTAGAAGAAGCGGATGGCGAGCAGGGTCGCCAGGGCCAGTGACAATGCTGCGGTCAACGGCCGGGGCAGGGCAAATTCGATGACCAGCAGCAGGCCGAGCAGCTTGATCGCCATGTCCAGTGCCGGGTGGCGCAGGATCTGGGTCTGGAAGGCCGCCTTCATGAAGCCGGTCAGCGTGCGTTCGAGCATGACCAGAAAGGCCAGTCGGAACAGTGCGATGGCCATGCCGTAGCCGGCCGGGAATTCGCCGTTGGCCAGCATCAGCGTCTTGGCGACGACAAAGGCCGGCAGCAGGACGAGGAAGAAGGCATTGTCGCGATAACTGTCTGCATTGCGATGGCGGATCAGCGTCCACATCAACATGGCAATGATGCTGCCGAGAAACAGGTAGTTGCTGAGCATGAACAGCGGCCACGGCCAATTGCCGCCAAAGGCCATGCCGATCCGCTCGAAGATCCAGGCGGCGGCCAGCAGCATCAGCGCCGGGCCGTGATAGCCGCGGATACTGACCCAGTTTTTCGTCGAGGTGAGCAGGAATCCGCCGAGTACCGCCCAGCCGAAACCGAAGAACATCTCATGAGCGTGCCACTGAATGGCGGAAAAATTGGCCACCGGCGCCGGCAGATAACCGTTGAAAATCATTGCCCAGGCCACGGGTAGCAGCATGCCGGCCAGGCAGGCCAGGGTGAAGAACGGACGGAAGCCGACCAGCCAGAGTGGGTGAGTCGAAACGAGCATGGCGAACTGGTGTCTGTGTAAATAATGGAAGGTGCAAGTCTAGCGACAGTCGGCTGGGTGATGTTTGATTTATCCCGGGCTTCTCACGCAACGATTCCCACATTGGCGTAAAATTCAAGCCTTGGCCGCGATTGAGGGGAGTCGCGGGCCGGCTGTATTCCATAAGGACAATGATGAAGTGTGTGGATGATTTCCGCTTGCGGCTTGGCAAGCACGAGCTTGTGCCGATCATGATCGGCGGCATGGGGGTTGATATTTCAACGGCTGATCTGGCCCTCGAGGCCGCCCGTCTGGGGGGCGTCGGCCATATTTCCGACGCCATGATCAACACGGTTTCCGACCGCCGCTACGACACCAAGCACGTCAAGGAAAAGCTCGCGCTCTACAAGTA
>CAMLHL010000168.1 GCA_946479855.1 uncultured Pseudomonadota bacterium | reverse complement strand
GCGCGCTTGGCGATGGAGCGCGGGTCACGGTCGTAGCCGCGGCCGTCGGCGGGATCGACGACATCGCAGGTCAGGACGACAGTGGTTTCGTCGAAGAACGGGTCGATGTAGGCCGTATCCGGATCCGGGTTGAGCTGCATGTCCGATGCCTGGATGCCCTTCCAGCCGGCAATGGAGGAACCGTCGAAAGCGTGACCGTTTTCAAACTTGTCTTCGTCGAAGGCAGAGACCGGCACGGTGACGTGCTGTTCCTTGCCACGGGTATCGGTGAAACGGAAATCGACGAACTTAGCGTCGTTTTCCTTGACCATCTTCATCACGTCTTGCGGGGTTGCCATAAGCGTCAGTCTCCTAAGAAAACAAGGTGCCGGCTGATCCGGCAACAATCAAAAAGTTGCAACTCCGGCAAATCGAGCAGAAATCATGCCAAAGACTCCGGAGCAATTTTTCTATTTTGCCACAAGGAGATGCCGGGTTTAAGCAAAGAATTAACGCACCAACATGGCGCACAAAGCAAAATATTTGCACTAATTTGGTGCAACAAGGCAATTCAAGGAAATACGCCGCACGCTGCCATGCGCTTTCAGACGCTCAGCCAGGGCCTCCTCGGCGCGTTTCAGTGCCATGCCGTTCTCGAAGAAGGCATGACTCAAAAACACCTCGATCTCGACCTTGCCGTTCAGATAGTGCAGAACCACTTTTTCCGGCTTCGGCAAGCCGGCCAGTATCGGCTGCAATTCGGCGAGCAGCGTCTCCCTCGCCGGCAGTCGCGAAGCAAAAATATCCGGATCCATGTCATCTTCCGGATCGATATGAACCAGCACATCGAGCACCTCCGGGTGTTCGCGCAACACCCTGGCCCGTGCCGACTCGGCAATGCGATGCCCCTCGGAAACACTGATCCGCGAATCGACCTGGACGTGTGCATCGACCAACGCCTGGTGCGCCATGCGCCGGGTACGCAATTGATGCAATCCGCGCACACCCGGGGTCGCGAGCAGGGTCTTGCGAATTGCATTGACCTGTGTCTCGTCGAGACCGGTGTCGATCAACTCCTTGATCGCCGCCCAGGCCAGGCTGGCGCCCATGCGCAGAATCATGAAACCCATCAGGGCGGCCGCCAGCAGATCGAGGAAGGACCAGCCAAGCAGCGCACCGCCGATACCGACCACGACGACCAGTGCCGACGCGGCATCGGCTCGTGTATGCAGGGCATTGGCGATGAGCAGTTGCGAACGCTGGCGCTCGGCGACGCGAATCAGATAACGGTACAAGGCCTCCTTGGAAATCACCGTGGCAATGGCGACCCACAGGGCCGACAACTCGACCAGCGGCAAGGCCTCGATGTGCTGTAGGCGCATGCCCGACTCCCACAGGATGCCAGCACCGATCAGCGTCAGCGAAGTGCCAAGCACCAGTGTAGCCGCCGTCTCGACGCGGGCATGGCCGTAGGGATGCGCCTTGTCGGCGGGATGGGCGCTTTGCCGGCTGGCGTAGATGACCAGGAAATCCGACAGCAGGTCGGAGAAGGAATGCAGTCCGTGCGCCACCAGCGACTGCGAATGAGCCAACCAGCCGATGATCAACTGGGCGATGGTCATGACCAGGTTGACCGCAACACTGACCCAAGTTGCTTTTTGCGCCTCGGCGGCCCGGTCGGCCAGCGATGTTGCCAGGTGGAGCTGCTCTTGCGCCATGTCGTCTGCCTTATACTATGGGCTTGCAATTCTAGCAGTTGGAAATCATGGGAAAGATAACGGAAATACTCCGCCTCGCCCGGGCTCGCAGCGAGGCCCTTGGCCGCCCCTACCGGGGAGAGCTGACGCCGGAGGAAGCCTTCACACTGCTGCAACAGGCCCCCGGCGCCAAAATCGTCGATGTCCGGACCCGTGCCGAGTGGGACTGGGTCGGCCGCGTTCCCGACGCCGTCGAGATTGAATGGAACCAGTATCCTGGTGGCGAACGAAATCCAAACTTTATGGCCGAACTGAAGCGGCGGGTCGCCCCGGAAGCGCTGGTCATGTTCCTCTGCCGTAGTGGCGCGCGTTCGATCGGCGCTGCCACGGCAGCCACCGAAGCCGGCTACAGCGATTGCTACAACATCCTCGAAGGTTTCGAGGGCGACAAGGATGCCAATGGCCACCGCAATTTGATTGGCGGCTGGCGCAAGGCCGGTTTGCCGTGGATTCAGGGATAATTCCGCGGCTATAGAAACAACGGCTGGCCGTAGGGGCCGCCACAAAAAAGCCAATTTTCAGAGAACAGCATGCAGACAGTGACCATTTCCTTCGACCCGTTCAACAGCCTGTCCGACGAGGCCTGCCACGAGCGCATCCGTGCCGCCCGCGCCAAGCTCGGCAAGAAGGCCGTCATCCTTTGCCACCACTACCAGCGGGCCGACGTGTACCAGTACGCCGACCTGACCGGCGATTCGCTGAAACTCTCCCGGCTCGCCTCGCAGACCGATTCGGAGTACGTCGTTTTCTGCGGCGTGCATTTCATGGCCGAAGTCGCCGACATCATGACCGCCCCGCACCAGAAGGCCATCCTGCCCGATCTCGCCGCCGGCTGCTCGATGGCCGACATGGCCAACCTCGCCAAGGTCGAACGCTGCTGGCGCGAACTGGCTGAAGTGCTCGATGTCGAAAACGAGGTAACGCCAGTCACCTACATCAATTCAGCGGCCGATCTGAAAGCCTTCTGCGGAGAGCATGGCGGCATCGTGTGCACCTCGTCGAACGCCGCCACGATCGCCAAGTGGGCCTTCGAGCGCCGCCCCAAGGTACTCTTCTTCCCCGACCAGCATCTGGGCCGGTGGACCGGCGCCAACATGGGCTTCACGATGGACGAGATGGTCGTCTGGGATCCCGATCTCGAACTCGGCGGCCTGACGCCGGAGCAGATCAAGAAGGCGCGCATCCTGCTGTGGAAGGGCCACTGCTCGGTGCACCAGATGTTCCAGAA
>CAMLHL010000167.1 GCA_946479855.1 uncultured Pseudomonadota bacterium | reverse complement strand
CCAGGCAAACCACATTTTTCGTGCCGCGGCGCCACTGGCAGGGCGAGGAGGATTTCATCCTCAACCAACTCGGCCACATCCAGTTCGCGTTCCACCGGCAGGAAATCCCGGGTGTCGTCTTCCAGCTCGTCTTCCGATAACTCGGCACCCTCGGGAACAAGTTCCAGCAGGCTATCGACATCAAGATTGCAAGGCACGGCACTCAAGCAGCGCTGACAGACTAACGGGAGAACCCCCGAAATCTCCAGTTGCAGCATGGCTTCGCCACGCTCGCCCTTGAAACCCCGCAGATGGAAAGTTACCTCTCCAGCCACCTCGACCAGCAGGTCGTGCAGGCGTTCAAGCGCCGAAACGGGCAGCGTTCCCTTGAGAACACGACCATCTCTGGCAAATGCGAAAGCGTCCGAAATCCTTTTCAATCTTGTTCTGTTGCGACTTAAACATTGGATGATATTATTTTTAGCTTTCCAAGTCAAAACAAAGTGCTGCTTCAAGTATTCACCGCAACGCTTTGTTGTAACGAGTTTTTCATGCATCAAACACTGATCCTTGCCTCAACCTCTCCTTATCGCCGCGAGCTGCTGGGCCGCCTTGGGCTGGCCTTTGATGTCGCCAATCCGCAAACCAATGAAAGTCCGCTTCCCGGCGAAACGCCGGAGACCATGGCCCTCCGGCTCTCCGAAGCCAAGGCCAGGGCGGTCGCCGACAGCCATCCCGACGCTCTGATTATTGGCAGCGACCAGGTCGCTACGGTCGACGGCAAAATATACGGAAAACCGGGAACCCATGAACGCGCCGTCGAACAGCTGCGGGAACTATCGGGAAAGACCGTCAATTTCTATACCGGCCTATGCCTGCTGAACACCCGGACAGGCCAGGCCGACGTGCGGGGAGTTCCGACGCTGGTCACCTTCCGCGAACTCAGCGGTCTCGAGATCGAAAATTATTTGCGGCGGGAACCGGCCTACAACTGTGCCGGATCAGCCAAATCCGAGGGGCTGGGGATTGCATTGCTGCACAGCATGCGTGGCGATGATCCGAACGCACTGGTCGGCCTGCCGTTGATCGCCCTGTGCGACATGTTGCGCCGCCAAGGCGTGGCCGTACTTTGATGGCGGGCACCCTCTTTCTGATCCCGGTTCCGCTCGGCCCGACATCACCTCGGGACTCTCTGCCACTGAACGTATTGGCCATTGTCCGCCCCTTAACTTATTTTGTTGTCGAACAAGCCAAGACTGCCCGCGCCTTCCTGAAAGCCGCTGGCACCGACACCCCCCTGCAGGAACTGAAGCTCGAGGAACTGAATGAACATACGCGGGTGGAGGCTTTGGATCGCCTGCTGGCCCCGTTGCGTGCAGGCCATGATGTCGGACTGCTCTCCGAGGCTGGCTGCCCGGCCGTGGCTGACCCGGGCGCCAACCTGGTCGCGCTGGCTCAGCAGGAAAATATCCGCGTCGTACCGCTGATTGGCCCCTCTTCTCTGCTACTGGCCCTGATGGCATCAGGACTCAATGGGCAGCGCTTTGCCTTTCAGGGCTATTTGCCGGCCAAGGACGCTGATCGCGCGAAAGCCTTGCGCGACCTCGAAAGTGAATCGCGAAAACGGTCCCAGACGCAGCTATTCATCGAAACCCCTTACCGCAACCGGGCAATGTTCGATGCCGTTCTCCAAGCCTGCCAGCCAGCAACACGACTCACCGTGGCAACCGATCTGACGCTGCCCGGAGAAACGGTGCTGACGCGCACGATTCAACAGTGGAAAAAACAAACGCCGCCCGAAATCGAGCGGCGTCCGACGGTATTCCTGCTGCTGGCTTAGCCGTCAATAGAGACGAACGCCGAGCGCACTTTCCGAGAACCCCTTCCAGAAACCGGCGAAAGTGCTGGCCCCCAGGCGCTTGGCAAAGCGTTCGGCGATATTGTCATGCACCGAGTAATCGAGGACTTTTTCGGCCTTGATAATGTCGCGCGCGACCGAATCGACGCTGCCGTAATCATCGGCCAGGCCGAGCCGAATACTCTGCGCCCCCGTCCACATCAAGCCGGAGAACATTTCCGGCGTTTCCTTCAAGCGCTTGCCGCGCCCGGCTTTCACCACCTCGATAAATTGCTGGTGAATATCATCGAGCAGCAACTGGGCATGCGCTTTGTGCTGCGGCGCCTGCGGCGAGAAGGGGTCGAGGAACCCCTTGTTTTCTCCGGCGGTCAGCAAGCGACGCTCGACTCCCACCTTATCCATTGTGCCGGTAAAGCCGAAGCCATCCATCAAAACGCCAATCGAGCCGACAATACTCGCCTTGTTGACATATATGTTATCGGCGGCCACGGCGACGTAATACCCGCCAGAGGCGCACATGTCCTCGACTACGGCGTAGAGCGGCTTATCCGGGTGCTTGCTGCGCAGCCGACGGATTTCGTCATTAACGATGCCGGCCTGTACCGGACTCCCACCCGGGCTGTTGATGCGCAGGATGATACCGGCGACATTCTTTTCGTCGAACGCGCTATTGAGGGCGGTAACGAGGTTTTCAGCGCTGGCTTCGCTCTTGGCTTCGATCACACCGTTCAGGTTGATCATGGCCGTGTGCCGGGTCTGATGCTCTGCCCCACTACCCCAGTCGACCACGGCAACCAGAACAACCAGCAGATAAACAAAACCGATAGCCTTGAAAAAAATCCCCCAGCGCCGCCGGGCCCGTTGCTCGTCAAGCGCCGCGAAAGCTAACTTCTCGAGGACCTTGCGCTCCCAGGCGTTATTGTTGTTGGGGGGTTGGAGACTATCCATGATTATCGTCTTGCTCTAAAAAAATCTGACCATCGATCTCGTGCACTCTCAAAGGCGTCAAACCTCTCCCTTGGCAACGCCCACCGAGACATCTACCCGTATCCGGCGCATAAAGCGCACCATGAATCGAGCAGATCAAGTATAGCTTGGAATCATCGAAGAATTCGCCGGGCAGCCAGTCGAGTTCGG
>CAMLHL010000166.1 GCA_946479855.1 uncultured Pseudomonadota bacterium | reverse complement strand
CCCGGACTGCCTTCCGGGTGCCCCTGGAAGGAGAAGGCCGGCACGTCGGTGCGGGCAATGCCTTGCAGGGAACCATCGAACAGCGAGACGTGCGTGACCCGCAGATTGGCCGGCAGGGAATCGATGTCGGCAGCAAAACCGTGGTTCTGGCTGGTAATCAACACCTGGCCGCTATCCAGATCCTTGACCGGATGGTTGGCGCCATGATGGCCGAACTTCATCTTTGCCGTCTTGGCGCCGGAAGCCAGCGCCAGCAATTGGTGGCCAAGACAGATACCGAAAGTCGGCACGCCGCGCTCGAGGAATTCACGGATGGCGGCAATGGCGTAGTCACACGGCTCCGGATCGCCCGGTCCGTTGGACAGGAAGATACCGTCCGGATTCATCGCCAGCACCTCGGCCGCCGGCGTCTGGGCCGGCACCACGGTCAACCGGCAACCACGCTCGGCCAGCATGCGCAGGATATTGCGCTTGACGCCAAAATCGTAGGCAACGACATGGAAGCGCGGCTCCGGGCACGATTCGTAACCGGTCAACGTCCATTCACCTTCGTTCCAGGCGTAGCCCTCCTTGGCCGAAACCACCTTGGCCAGATCCATGCCGGCCAAACCCGGGAAAGCCTTGGCCAGCGCTAGCGCCTTGGCCTCGTCGACTTCGCCGGCCAGGATGCAACCGGCCTGAGCGCCCTTTTCCCGCAGGATACGGGTCAGCTTGCGCGTATCGATGCCGGCGATGGCGACCATGCCGTGCTTCTTCAGGTAGGACGACAGGTCGTCCTCGGTACGCCAGTTGGATGCGACCAGGGGCAGGTCGCGAATGACCAGACCGGCGGCGAAATTGGCATTCGATTCAAAATCTTCTGCGTTGCAACCGGTGTTGCCGATATGCGGGTAGGTCAGCGTGACGATCTGGCTGCAGTAGGAGGGATCGGTAAGAATCTCCTGATAGCCTGACATGGCGGTGTTGAACACCACCTCACCGCTGGTAACGCCATTTGCGCCGATGGATTGGCCCTTGAATACCGTTCCGTCGGCGAGGGCGAGAATGGCGGGTGTGAATGAGGGCAGCAGCGACACGTCGGCTCTCCAATTATTTTCTGCTTATCATGTGCCAAGCGGGGAGGCTTGCGCCTCCCCGCTCGAGCTTTTTAACCTTTCTATTCTAGCCGAAAATAGCCTTTTCAGGCAAATTCAAGGGATTAGGCGCGTATCAACGTAGTGCTGCAGAACCGGCTTGATCTGCGACATTTCGTCGAGCAAAGCCGTATAGAGACAGCGGCAGTGCGGCCAGTCGACATTTTCGCCGGCGCTGGTCGCCTGCTCGATTTCCATCGTCCGACGCCGTGCATTTTCCGCATGGAACATGGCCAGCAAGCTTTTCAGGGTGTGCGCCTGCATCCGGGCCTCGTGCGCATCACTCGCCTCAATCGCCCCCCTGACCCGAGCGAGATGGCCGTCCCACTCGGACAGCAGCATCCCCGCCATGGTGGCCAGCAACTCCGGCTCGCCGATATCGCGCAGGGCCGCCGCCAGATCGACTCCGGCAGCCAATCCGGCCGGCGCACCCGCAGAGGCGTTCAACCCACCGCCACGCGCACGATCCAGGGCGGCAACCAGCTCGTCAATGCGCAAGGGCTTCGCCACATAGTCGTTCATCCCAGCCTCAAGACAACGATCCCGGTCGCTGGCCATGACGTTGGCCGTCATGGCAATGATGTAAACCGGCCGAACATCATGGGAAAGCACCCAACTCCGCCGCATTTCATGGGAACGAATGGCTTCCGTGGCTTCGATACCCCCCATCACCGGCATTTGCATGTCCATCAGGATGACATCGAATTTCCCGCTATCGAAGAGGTCGACCGCTTCAAGCCCGTTGTTGGCCAGCGTCACCCGGTGCGACCGGCGCTCCAGCAAGCGTTTTGCCAATTCCTGGTTGACCGGGTTATCTTCGACCAGCAGGATGTTCAACCCCCCACTTTCCTCTGGCGAAAGGCTGGCAAAATCGATCTGCGACAGGGAAAAATCATCAAGTTCAGGAGCCCCTCCGCCTTCGGCCAGCGCCAGCGCATCAAGCAGATCGGCACTACCGATCGGTTTGATCAGGTGCGCCGAAACGCCAATCTCGCGCAAACGTCCCAGGTCATGGCGCTGGTTCTCGGTGCTCAACATGACAAACAGCTTTTCCTTCCGCGCCGACTTTCCCCAGCTCTCAGCCAGCGCGAACCCGGCAGGCGCCTCCATGTTGGCGTCGGCCAGCACGTAGTCGTAGGGAAAATCCACCGCCCGGCTGCGCTCGATGGCGGCGACTGCCGCCCCGCCGTCAGCTGATAACGATGCCTGAATGCCGAGACGCTCAAGAAGCTCCACCAGCAGGCGCCCGACCGTCGGATTGCCCTCTATGACCAAGGCGCGCCGTCCGCCATAGCGCATCTCCTGCGGCGATGGCTGCGCCGAGGCATCAACCCCGAAGCGGGCGGTAAAGGAGAATACGGACCCCCTTCCGGGCGTGCTTTCGAGCCATATCTTGCCGCTCATCAACTGCACCAGACGCGCACTGATGGCCAGCCCGAGACCGGTGCCGCCGAAGCGGCGTGTTGTCGACACATCGGCCTGCGAGAAGGCCTCGAAGATGGCCTGCTGCTTCTCGGGCGGGACGCCGATTCCCGTATCGCGGATTGAAAAGCGCAGATAAATGCAATCCCCGGCAACCCGATCCACCGCCACTTCGAGCCCAACCTCGCCCTGCTCGGTAAATTTGATGGCATTGCCGATCAGATTGGTGATCACCTGACGCAATCGGGTCGGGTCGCCGACAATGCGCGGCGCCACCTCGGGACGAACATCGGCAACCAGTTCGATCCCCTTCTTGTGGGCACCGACCGCAAGCGCGCGAACCGCCTCCAGCACGGTGTCCTGTATCGAAAAGGCCAGCGACTCGAATTCCATCTTGCCGGCTTCGATTTTGGAAAAATC
>CAMLHL010000165.1 GCA_946479855.1 uncultured Pseudomonadota bacterium | reverse complement strand
TCACGCTTGGAAGAGAGCGTTCACTTAGGAAAGACTGGATCAGTCCAACTGCGCGGGGCCACTTTTTAACAACCGACTTGACCTGGAAGGTAAAGCTTATTTTTACCACTCACTAGACGACCGGTCTATTTTATGAAAAGATGCGGCGCATGAACACTCGTCACGACAACACGCGCCAGCACATACTCGACACCGGTCTTGGCATTTTTGCCGGGAAGGGCTTTGCCAGCGTCGGTCTGAACGAATTGCTGAAGGCCGCCGGCGTGCCGAAGGGGTCGTTCTATCACTATTTCGAATCCAAGGAAGACTACGGCAAGGCCCTGCTCGAGGATTATTTCGAACGCTATCTGGCCGATATCGACAGTCTGTTTGCGCTCGAAGCAGCATCGGGCCACGAACGCCTGATGCGCTACTGGCAGCGCTGGCTGGACAAGCAGTGCACTGAATGCGCCGAGCAGAAATGCTTGGTCGTCAAGCTCGCCGCCGAAGTTTCCGATCTATCGGACACCATGCGCCTGACCTTGCGCGACGGCACAGACCGCATCGTGGACCAGATCGCCAGGGTCATCGAAAGCGGTGTCGCCGATGCCTCACTGCCGGCGCTCGAGGCCCGGCCGACTGCACAGCTGCTCTACCAGCTCTGGCTCGGCGCCAGCCTCCTCGGCAAGCTGCACCGCAACAGCCAGTCCCTCGAAAATGCTATGCGCTTTACCAGACAGTTGCTGACACCTTGAATCATTGAACATCTTTCCACAGGCCGCATTCTGTTGCGGCCAATTTTTAACCCGAAACAATAGACGACCGGTCTAATTTTTCTGCCAAAACCATCCAGGAGATTCCCCATGACTTCCCTGTTCGATCCCATCCAAGTCGGCGATATCGCCCTCGCCAACCGCATCGTCATGGCACCGCTGACGCGCAACCGGGCCATCGCCGGCAATGTTGCCGGCCCGCTGACCGTCGAGTATTACCGCCAGCGTGCGACGGCCGGCCTGATCATCGCCGAGGCCAGCCAGATCAGCCCGATGGCCCAGGGCTACCTCGCCACCCCGGGCATCCACAGCCCGGAACAGATCGCCGGCTGGCGCCAGGTGACCGATGCCGTACATGCCGCCGGCGGCAAGATCGTGCTGCAGTTGTGGCACGTCGGGCGCATTTCGCACACGTCGCTGCTGCCGGATGGCGCGGCGCCGGTGTCCTCGACCGACAAGGTCGCCGAGGCCTCAACCTTTACCAGCGACGGCTTCGTCCCGGTATCCACGCCGCGAGCCTTGCGCGACGATGAAATCCCGGGCCTCATCGAGGATTACCGCCGCGCCGCCCGCAACGCCATCGACGCTGGCTTTGATGGCGTCGAGCTGCATGCCGCCAATACCTACCTGATCGAGCAGTTCCTGCGTGACAGCGTTAATGACCGCAGCGGCCCTTACGGCGGCAGCATCGCCAACCGCACCCGCCTGCTGCTTGAAGTCGTCGAGGCGATTACCAAGGAAATCGGCGCCGGCCGCACCGGCATCCGCCTGAGCCCGATGACGACCTTCACGGCACCGCTCGACAGCGATCCGCAGGCGCTCTACGGCTATGTCGTCGAGCAGCTCGCACCGTTCGGCCTGGCCTATCTGCACGTGATTGAGGGCGAAACCGGCGGCACGCGGGCGCCCGAGGGCAAGGCTTTCGACTACGAAGCCCTGCATCGCGCTTTCCCTGGCGCCTGGATGCTCAACAATGGCTATTCGCGTGAATTGGCCATCGACAATGTCGCGGCGGGCAAGGCAAACCTGGTCGCCTTCGGCCGGCCATTCATCAGCACGCCGGACCTCGTCCGTCGCCTGAAGGACAACCTGCCACTCAACGAACTGCAGGCCGACAAGCTATATGGTGGTGGGGCCGAGGGTTACACCGACTACCCGGCGCTGGCTGCCTGATTTTGAATTGACCCGCGCTCCGACCGGCCAACCGCCGGTCGGGGCCGTTTTTCCCGGAAATTTCATGTCTGAATACCGCCGCTGGCTGCCCGCATTGGCCCTGATCGTCCTCTCGCTGACCTGGGGCTACACCTGGGTGCTCGCCAAGCAGGGTCTGGCCTATGCGCCGCCCTTCGCCTTTGCCGCCGAACGTTGCGTCGGCGCCGCCCTGGCGCTGATCATCGCGGTCAAGCTGAGCGGGCGTTCGCTGAAGCTCATCGCCCCGCGCCAGACCATCGCCATCGGTCTGGCCCAGGTCTCTGGCTTCATGATCTTCCAGACCTGGGCGCTGGTTGAAGGCGGCCCCGGCAAGACGGCGGTACTCATCTTCACCATGCCGATCTGGACGCTCCTGCTCGCCTGGCCGATCCTCGGCGAGCGCGTGCGCGGCAAGCAGTGGCTGGCCGCGGCGAGCACGCTGGGCGGACTACTCCTCATCATTGAACCGTGGGACATGCACGCCAGCCTGTTCAGCAAGTTCCTTGGCCTCATGGCGGCGTTGTGCTGGGCGACCGGGACCATTCTGATCAAGCGTCTGCGCAGCAAAACGCCGGTCGACCTGCTGACCCTGACCACCTGGCAGATGATCATCGGCGCCGTGCCGCTCATCCTGCTCGCCCTTATCGTGCCGGAACACCCGACTCAATGGAGCGGCAGCTATATCGGCATCCTCGTCTTCATGTCCATCATCAGCACCGCCATGTGCTGGTGGCTGTGGATCTACATTCTCGACCGCGTGCCGGCCTGGGAAGCCAGCCTGTCGGTGCTCGGTACGCCGGTGGTAGCCATTCTTTCGTCGCGCCTGATCTTCGGCGAGGCCTTCAAGACCAGTGAAATCGCCGGCATTGTGCTGATCGGCAGCGGGCTGGCCCTGCTCTCCCTGCTTGGCTGGGCGGCGAGCCGGCGCAATCCGGTAAAACAAATTCAGGAGCCAGCATGACTACCCTGCACGACACCAAACTCTCGATGCTCGACCTCGTTGCCATCCGCGAAGGCGGCACGACGGCCGAGGCGTTGGCCATCGCCCGCGATACAGCGCGCCATGTCGAGAAGCTCGGCTT
>CAMLHL010000164.1 GCA_946479855.1 uncultured Pseudomonadota bacterium | reverse complement strand
GACGGCCTGACGGCGCTGGCCCCGGTCGAGGGCGACGAAGCGCCGCACATCGTGCTGCTGACGCCCGGGCCGTACAACGAAACCTATTTCGAACACGCCTACCTGGCCCGCTACCTCGGCTTCCCGCTGGTCGAGGGGCAGGATCTGACGGTGCGTGGCGATGCGGTGTATCTGAAAACCCTGCGCGGCCTGAAGCGCGTTCATGTCATCCTGCGCCGGCAGGACGATGCCTACTGCGATCCACTCGAACTGCGCGGCGAATCGGCGCTCGGCATCCCCGGCCTGCTCAACGTGGCGCGGGCTGGCCGGGTGGTCATCGCCAATGCCCTGGGCAGCGGCCTGCTCGCCTCGGGCGCGCTGATGGGTTTCCTGCCCGCCATCTGCCGGCGCCTGTTCGGCGAAGAACTGGCCATGCCCTCGGTAGCGACCTGGTGGTGCGGCGAAAAACCGGCCCTCGACTACGTCAAGGAGCATTTCGACGGCCTGGTCATCAAGCCGGCCTACCCGACGCAGAACATGGACCCGGTCTTCGGCGCCGAGCTGAAGGGCGAGGAGCGCGCCGAGATGCTGCGGCGCATCGAGGCCCGGCCGCATGCCTACGTGGCGCAGGAAATGATCAACCTGTCGCAGGCGCCGACCTGGAGCCGGCAACACGAACGGCGCCTGCTGGCCCGCCCGGTCGGCCTGCGCGCCTATGCCGTGGTCAATGCCGACGGCGGCTATTCGGTGATGCCGGGCGGCCTGGCGCGGGTGGCGACCGGCGCCGGCACGCGCATCATCTCGATGCAGCGCGGCGGTGCCTCGAAGGATACCTGGGTGCTGACCAACGGCCCGGTCAGCGAATTCACGCTGCTCAAGCCGTCGATCGGCGTCCGCGACCTGGTGCGCTCGGGCGCCAACCTGTCGTCGCGGGTGGTCGAGAACCTGTTCTGGCTCGGTCGCTATGCCGAACGTTTCGACGACAGCGCCCGCATGTTGCGCGTTGCGCTCTCCCGCGTCGTCGAGGCCGGCGGCGAGAAGACGCCGGCCGTCGCCTCGGCGATGGAACTGGCCGCGCAACTCGGCGTCCTGCCCAAGCCGGGCGAGGATAGCGAGGTCAAGGAGGGCAGCGAGCATGTCCTGCTCGAAGCGATCTACGATCCGGCCCAGCCCGGCAGCCTGGCCGGCAACATCCGCAGCCTGATGTGGGCGGCGACGCATGTCCGCGAGCGCCTGTCGCTCGACCACTGGCATTCGCTGAACCGCCTGCAGCGCGACCAGCAGGCAGCGCTGAAAAAACATCCGACGCTGACCGAAGCGATCGCCTTCCTCGACCGCGTGCTCGGCGTTTCCTCGTCGCTGACCGGCTTCGCCATGGACAACATGACGCGCGACGACGGCTGGCGCTTCCTGATCATCGGGCGACGCCTGGAACGGCTCTCCTTCCTCGCCCGGGGCATCGCCCACTTCCTGCGCATGGCGGCGACGCGCGGCCCGGGTTCGCTGGAATGGCTGCTCGAACTGGCCGACTCGATCATTACCTATCGCTCGCGTTATTCGCGCCTGCCGGAGTTGCTGCCGGTGCTCGACCTGCTCGTTTTCGACGACAGCAACCCGCACGGCGTGGTGTTCCAGGCCAGCGTGCTGGCGCGCTACCTGGAGCGCATGGCCGGCGAACTGGGCGCCGATCTCGAGGGCGACCTGGCCGGCGCCCTGCAAGGGTTGCGCCAGTTCAATCTGGAAAAGCTGGAGCATCTGCAGTTCAGCAACTGCCGGGAATGCGCACCCTGCGAAGAGCTGGCAGTCTTGCTGCTGGCCCTGGATGCGGCGGCCGGCCAGCTTTCCGACTGGCTCGGCATGCGTTATTTTACCCACGTCGGCGATGTCAGCCGGCAGACCATGGCGCTCTGAAGATGGCCGCCGTCCGTTACCACGTCCTGCACGAAACGCGCTACGACTACGGCAGCATGGTTTCGTTGTCGCAGCAGCAACTCCATCTCTCGCCACGGGTTCTGGCCTGGCAGCAGGTCGAGGAGCAATCGATCCATATCGATCCGGCGCCGACCTGGCGGCGCGACGGCCTCGATGCCTTCGGCAACCCGGTGACCTGGGTGGCGTTCCACGCGCCGCATGAAACGCTGCTCATCCGCTCGGTGATGACCGTCGCCGTCGAACCGCACCTGCCGGGCCATCTGGACGATTCCCCGCCCTGGGAGACGGTGCGCGACCGCCTGGCCTACGATTCGACCGTCCCGTTGCCGGCCGATCTTGAGGCGACGCGCTTTCTGTTCGAAAGTCCGCATGTCCGCGTCAAGCACGAACTGGCCAATTACGCGGCCGACTGCTTCCCGCCGGGAACGCCGGTGCTGCTCGGCGCGCAGCGGCTGATGGCAAAGATTTTCGAGGAATTCGAATTCGATCCGGAGGCGACCACGGTGTCGACGCCGGTGCTCGAAGTGCTGGAAAACAAGCGCGGCGTCTGCCAGGACTTCGCCCATGTGATGATCGCCTGCCTGCGGGCGCTCGGCCTGGCCGCGCGCTATGTCAGCGGCTACCTGCTGACCCGGCCGCCACCGGGCAAGCCGCGGCTGATCGGTGCCGATGCCTCGCACGCCTGGGTTTCGGTCTATGCGCCGGACAGCGAGCATGACTGGGTGGACTTCGATCCGACCAACAACCTGTTACCGAACACTGAGCACATCACGCTTGCCTTTGGCCGCGATTTTTCCGACATCTCGCCGCTGCGCGGCATCATTCTCGGCGGCGGCGGCACCGAGCCGGAAGTCGCCGTGACCGTCTTCCCTCTCGACGAGGAAGAGGTTCCCGACGCGCTGCGCTCGGGATCGGACAGCGCTACGGGCGGTGCCTGACGATGGCGCGTATTGCCATTATCGGCGGCGGCCCGGCTGGCCTGATGGCGGCCGAAGCGCTGGCTGCCGGGCGGCAAGCCGTGAATCCGGCCACAACGGCCGGCCCCACGGTCGACCCGCTAAAAATCGATATTTTCGACGCCATGCCTTCGCTCGGCCGCAAGTTCCTGATGGCCGGCAAGGGCGG
>CAMLHL010000163.1 GCA_946479855.1 uncultured Pseudomonadota bacterium | reverse complement strand
CGGCTCATGCCGTGCCAGTGGTCGCGCATGCGGCCGGAGAGCAGGCTGATCGGCAGTTCGGGAACGACCGCATCGGCGGTCAGCTGGTGCTCGACGGCAACGAAACGTGCCTTGCCGTCGGCGGTCGGGAAAACACCGTCTTCGTAGAGGCGAAGCTTGCCGCTGGCCGCGCCTTCAGGGTACGGCCACTGTTGCGGCCCCCGGGCTTCGAGCAGGCTGTAGGACAGGCCGGTGATATCGAGGTCGCGGCCGCGCGTGCTTTCGCGGTGCTCGTTGAAGATCGACTCGGCATCGGCGTAGGGGAACAGCCGGTCGACGCCGGCGTGATCGAGCTTGCGGCCCAGGCGGCGGGCGAAATCGACGACGATCTCCCAGTCGTGCCGCGCTTCGCCGGGCGCCTGGACGGCGGGCCGGACGCGTGTGATGCAGCGCTCGGAATTAGTCACCGTGCCCTGCTTTTCGCCCCAGCCACTGGCCGGCAGCAGGAGGTCGGCGTAGGCCGCCGTATCGGTGTTGCCGTAGGCTTCCTGGAGCACGACGTATTCGGCCGCCTGCAGCGCCTCGCGCACGGCAGCCTGGTTGGGCAGCGACTGCGCCGGATTGGTGCAGGCGATCCACACCGCCTTGATTTCGCCGGTTTTCAGGGCCTTGAACAGGTCGACCGCGGACTTGCCCGGCTGGCTCGGCACGAAGGGAACGCCCCAGAAACGGGCCATTTCGGCGCGATGCAGCGGGTTGGCCAGATCGCGGTGGGCCGAGAGGAGATTGGACAGGCCGCCGACTTCCCGGCCGCCCATGGCATTCGGCTGGCCGGTCAGCGAGAAGGGGCCGGCGCCGGGTTTGCCGATCTGGCCGGTGGCCAGGTGGAGGTCGATCAACGCAGCGTTGTTGTGGGTACCGTGCGCCGACTGGTTCAACCCCTGGCAATAGAGCGACAGCGCCGGACCACTGGCGCCGAACCAGCGGGCCGCCTGCAGCAGGTCGGCGGTCGCGATGCCGCAGATATCAGCAGCGATGGCCGGCGGGTAATTCTTGACGGTCTCGCGCAGGGCATCGAACCCGATGGTATGGGCGGCGATATAGTCATCGTCGACCAGCCCCTCGTGGATCAGCACATTGAGCATGCCGTTGAACAGGGCGATATCGGTGCCCGGTTTGATCGCCAGATGGAGGTCGGCGATTTCGGCGCTTTCGGAGCGGCGCGGATCGGCCACGATGATCTTGAGATCGGGATTGGCCGCCTTGGCGTCCTCGACGTAACGGAAGACGATCGGGTGGGCGACGGCGGGATTGGCGCCGGCGATGAAGATCACCTTCGCCTGGCGGATATCGGCGTAGCTACAGGGCGGCGCGTCGGCACCGAGCGTTTGCTTGTAGCCGGCCACGGCCGACGACATGCAGAGGCGGGAATTGGTATCGACATTGTTGGTGCCGATCAGCCCCTTGGCCAACTTGTTGAAGACGTAGTAATCCTCGGTCATCAACTGGCCGGAGATGTAGAAAGCCACCGAATCCGGGCCATGCCGGCGGATCGTCTCGGCGAAACGCTCGGCGGCTTCGTCCAGGGCCTGGTCCCAGGCGACGCGTTGTCCAAGCTCGCCACGCAACGGGCGCTGCTCCGGAAACTGCAGGCGGTACGCCGGATTGATCGTCTGGTGGAGCGTCGCCCCTTTGGTGCATAAACGTCCGCGATTGGCCGGATGTTCGGGGTCGCCGCGCAAGCCGGTCACGACCCCGTTCTCGGTTTCGATGAGGACGCCGCAGCCGACCCCGCAGTAGCAGCAAGTAGATTTGACTTCTGTTCGCATGATTTTCCTTCCGGCTGGCTTTCAGCAACAGCTGTGCCACCTCGTAAAATCATGGACTTGCAAAAAAAACAGGGAAATTCCGCGATGGATTTTCCCTGTTTTGGTGCGTCGACCGCAGCGATCGTCCCTATTTGATGCGTTGCAGCTTGGGACGCCCTCCTTCTGGGCGGGGCGGTTCCGGCGGGGTATCGTCCGGCGGCCCATCGGCGGCATCCGTCGGAACGTCATCCGCATCGGCCCGGATTGCGTCGCCATCGACCTCAAAGGCCATGCCGGCCCCGTTTTCCCGGGAGTAGATGGCGGTAACGCGCCCGACCGGCACCGACAGCTCACGCGCCACCCCGCCGAAGCGGGCCTGGAACTCGATGTAGTCGTTGCCGATCTGCAGCTTGTTGGTCGCATCCGGACCGAGATTGAGCACGATCTGCCCGTCGCGGACGAATTCCCGCGGCACCCGGGTGCGCTCGTCGACGTCGACGGCGATATACGGCGTAAAACCGTTATCGCAGCACCATTCCCACAGGGCACGCAGCAGGTAAGGCTTGGTGGACGGAAGCGCCATGCCTTTACTTGCGCATCGCCTTTTCGGACGGCGTCAGCGCGTCGATGAAGCCCTGACGGCTGAAAATCCGCTCGGCGTACTTCATCAGCGGTGCCGCAGCCTTGCCAAGGTCGATGCCATAGTGGTCGAGACGCCAGAGCAGCGGCGCGATGGCCACGTCGAGCATAGAGAATTCGTCGCCCAGCATGAACTTCTGTTTGTTGAAGATCGGCACGATCTCGGTCAGGCGAGCGCGGATTTCCTGACGGGCCTTATCGGCCGTCTTGCCGTTCTTCTCGATCACTTCCATGAACGAGAAAATTTCGCGCTCCATGCCGACCAGCAGCTGGCGGGCGCGGGCACGCATGATCGGATCGGCCGGCATCAGCTGCGGATGCGGGAAGCGTTCGTCGATGTATTCGTTGATGATGTTCGGCTCGAACAGCACCAGATCGCGCTCGACCAGCACCGGCACGCGATTGTGCGGGTTGATCGCCGCCATTTCTTCCGGCTTGTTGAACATGTCGACATCGATGACCTGGAAGTCCATGCCCTTTTCGAACAGGACGATGCGGCAGCGATGGCTAAAGGGGCAGGTGGTACCCGAGTAGAGGTTCATCATTTGTGGTAACCCTCAAAATGAGATTCGGCACCGGGGGGTTGGCGTGAGCCAAACCCGCGATGCCGTTAGCCGATCCGCAAAGGATCAGTGAATGTCTTTCCAGTATTCCTTCTTCAGCGCGTAGGCGACAACG
>CAMLHL010000162.1 GCA_946479855.1 uncultured Pseudomonadota bacterium | reverse complement strand
GGCACTGAACAACCGAAAGCGAGCTACTGAGCATGATCCCCGAACTCGGCCATTTTGCCCTGATCCTCGCCGCACTGGTCGCCCTGTTGCTTGGCACCCTGCCGCTGCTCGGCGCCCACCAGAACCGCCAGGCCTGGATTGCCGTCGCGCGCCCGGCGGCCACCGCCATGGCGCTGCTGCTGACCTTCTCCTTTGCCTGCCTGACGCAGGCCTTTGTCAGCAATGACTTCTCGGTGGTTTACGTCGCCCAGCATTCGAACTCGCTGCTGCCGCTGCAGTACCGCGTCGCTGCCGTCTGGGGCGGCCATGAAGGCTCGCTGCTGCTGTGGATGCTGTTCCTGACTTGGTGGGCCTTTGGCGTCGCCATGCTGTCGCGCCAGCTGCCGGATGCCATGGTCGCCCGCGTCCTCGGCACGCTGGGGCTGGTCGCCTTCGGCTTCCTGCTCTTCATCCTGATCACCTCCAATCCTTTCGAACGCCTGCTGCCGGGCGCCGCCGAAGGCCGCGACCTCAACCCGCTGCTCCAGGACCCGGGGCTGGTCATCCATCCGCCGCTGCTCTACATGGGTTACGTCGGTTTCTCGGTGGCCTTCGCCTTCGCCATCGCCGCGCTGCTCTCCGGCCAGTTGGACGCCGCCTGGGCGCGCTGGTCGCGGCCATGGACGATGGCCGCCTGGGTCTTCCTGACCCTGGGCATCGCGATGGGCTCGTGGTGGGCCTATTACGAACTGGGCTGGGGCGGCTGGTGGTTCTGGGACCCGGTCGAAAACGCCTCGTTCATGCCCTGGCTGGTCGGCACGGCGCTGATCCACTCGCTGGCGGTCACCGAAAAGCGTGGCAGCTTCAAGAACTGGACCGTCCTGCTGGCGATTTCCGCCTTCTCGCTGTCGCTGCTCGGCACCTTCCTGGTCCGCTCCGGCGTGCTGACCTCGGTGCATGCCTTCGCCACCGACCCGCGCCGCGGCATCTTCATCCTGATCTTCCTGGTCGCCGTGATTGGCTCGTCGCTGGCGCTGTTTGCCTGGCGGGCACCCAAGGTCGGCCTGGGCGGCCGCTTCGGGCTGGTTTCGCGCGAATCGCTGCTGCTCACCAACAACGTGCTGCTGGTCGTCGCCTGCGCCACCGTGCTGCTCGGCACGCTGTATCCGCTGCTGATCGACGCGCTGGGGGTCGGCAAGATCTCGGTCGGTCCACCCTACTTCAACGCGGTTTTCGTGCCAGTGATGACGCCCATCCTGTTCCTGATCGGTGTCGGCCCCT
This sequence comes from uncultured Pseudomonadota bacterium, assembly GCA_946479855.1. Next base: position 1,852 of record CAMLHL010000162.1, on the reverse strand, counting down.
TCGCCCGCTGGAAGGAAGCGTCGATTCCCGAAATCGCCCGGGCCGTGCGCTGGGCCATTGTCGCCGGCGTCATCGTCGCCATCGCCCTGCCGCTGATCTACGGCCGATGGAGCTCCCTGGCCGCCATGGGATTGTTCTTCGCCGCCTGGGCTTTTTCCAGCTCATTGCTCAATTTCGTCGAGCGCGTCCAGCACACGCGTGCCGGGCAGCCCTTCCTGACGGCCGCGCTGAAGCAGCCGCGCAGTTTCTTCGGCATGCACCTGGCGCACATTGGCGTCGCCATCTTCGTGGTCGGCGTTACCATGGTGTCCACGTTCCAGGAAGAGAACGACATCAAGATGGCCCCCGGCGAAACGACCAAGGTGGCCGGCTACAGCTTTACCTTCAACGGCGTCAAGGCCGTGCAGGGGCCGAACTATGTCGCGGCGCAGGGTGACTTCGACCTGGCGGTCAACGGCAAATTCCAGCGCAAGATGAACCCGGAAAAGCGCAACTACGCCTCCTCCGGCATGCCGATGACCGAAGCCTCCATCGATGCCGGTTTCCTGCGCGACGTCTATGTCTCGCTCGGCGAGGCAATCGACCGCGACAAACCGGAAGGCGAATGGGCCGTCCGCGTCTATTACAAGCCCTACGTCGACTGGATCTGGGGCGGCTGCATCCTGATGGCGCTCGGCGGCCTGCTCGCCATGCTCGACCGGCGCTACCGCGTCAAAGCCCGTGCTTCCTCGACTGTCAAAATCCCGGCTGGAACCCAACAAGCATGAACCGTTATTTCTGGATTCTCGGCGGCTTTGCCGCTCTCGTCATCCTGCTCGCCATCGGCCTCAACCTGAACCCGCGCGACGTGCCGTCGCCGCTGGTCGGCAAGCCGGCCCCGGACTTCAAACTGACAGTCCTGGCGACACCGGACAAGACACTGACGCCCAAGGACATGCAGGGCAAGGTCTGGCTGCTCAACGTCTGGTCCTCGTGGTGCGTTTCCTGCCGTGCCGAGCATCCGGTGCTGGTCGATTTTTCGAGAAAGGTCGACGTCCCGCTGATCGGCCTGAACTACAAGGAAGTGCGCGGCGACGGCGAGTTCGACATGGGCAAGATGTCGGCCGACGAGGAAAGGAAACTCGCCTTCCAGCGCGCCAACCAGTGGCTATCCGAGCATGGCGATCCGTACAAGCTGACGATCATGGACCTCGACGGCCGGGTCGGCATCGACTATGGCGTCTATGGCGTGCCGGAAACCTACGTCATCGACAAGGCCGGCATCATCCGCATGAAGCACACCGGCCCGATCTCCCCGGACGTGCTGAGCCAGAAGATAATGCCCCTGCTCGCGGAGCTCGGCAAATGAAGGCCCGCGCCCTGCTCCTGGCGTGCGTTTTTGCCTCTTTTTTTGCGTCGACCGTCGCCTTCGCCTCGGAAGTCAATGAAGCGGCCCTCGCCGCCGACCCCGTCGCCGAAAAGCGCCTGCAATCCCTATCGACGGAATTGCGCTGCCTGGTCTGCCAGAACCAGACCATCGCCGACTCGAATGCCGAACTGGCCGTCGACCTGCGCCGCGAAATCCGCGGCATGATCGCCGCCGGCAAATCGGACCAGGAAATCATCGACTTCATGGTCGTCCGCTACGGTGATTTCGTGCTTTACCGGCCGCCGGTCAAGGGCATCACGCTGCTGCTCTGGGGGGGCCCGGTCGTCCTGATGCTGTTCGGTCTGTACGCCCTGATCCGCTACCTGCGCCGCCGCACCACCCGCATCAACGCTGAAGACCAGCCGCTGTCGGCCGACGAGGCCAGCCGTGCCGACGCGCTGCTCAAGGAAATCAACCAGAAATGACCCAGTTCGCCATTTTCGC
>CAMLHL010000161.1 GCA_946479855.1 uncultured Pseudomonadota bacterium | reverse complement strand
TGTCGCAGCGCATGGCCAAGGCCTACGCGATGCAATCGGCCGGGGTGCTGCCGGAGCGCGCGGGGCCGCTGCTGGACAGTTCGCGCCGCCTGTTCGAGGCGCAATTGAGCGAATTGAAGACGCTGGCGCCCAGCGTCCCAATCCAGGGCGCGCTGGCAACGCTCGATAGCGTCTGGCAGCGCTATCGCGAGGTCTTGTCCCGGCCGCGTTCGCCGGACAACGCCCGGCTGGTGCTGGCCGAATCGGACAACACCTTGCGCGCCGCCCATGCCCTGACCGTTCTCTACGAGAAGCAGGCGACGGGCAGCGCCGGGCACCTGGTCAATATCTCCGGCCGCCAGCGCATGTTGTCGCAGCGCATGGCCAAGTGTTTCCTCTTCGAGCAGTCCGGCATCGATTCCGCCGGCCTGCGCGCCGAGCGCGATATGGCCCGGCGCGATTTCGTCGCGGCGCTGGCCGAGCTGAATGCGGCGCCGGAGAACACGGCGGCGATTCGTACCGAGCTCGAACTAGCCAACCTGCAATGGCTGTTTTTCGAGCAGGCGCTGAATGGCCGGGAGCCGGTCCGGGCAATCGCCGCCCGCAATGTGGCGACGACCAGCGAGCGGATTCTCGAAGTCATGGACAGCCTGACCGGCCGCTACGAAAGCCTGGTTCACGGCTGATGTCCACTGGCGGCAGACGGGTGGCGTAACATGAAGATCATGGAGATTCCGTCGAAAAACAGGCTGCAACTGGCCATCGGCTACGCCTCGCTGACCGGACCGCGCGAGCGCAACGAAGATTATTGCGGTGTCGCCACGCCGGAGGGGGCGGAGCTCGAAAACAAGGGCGTCATCGCCGCCGTCGCCGACGGCATCGGCGGCCACAAGGGCGGGCGGGAAGCCGCCGAATACACGGTGCGCGGCCTGCTGTCGGATTATTTCGCGACGCCGGATACCTGGAGCGTGCCGCGCGCCATCGAAACGGTGAGCACGGCGCTCAACCGCTGGGTGATCGCCGAAGGCAGCCGCAACGCCGAGCTGGCCGGCATGGCGACCACGTTGTCGGCGCTGGTCCTGCGCGGCCGCCGCTATTACACGGCGCACATCGGCGACAGCCGCATCTATCGCCTGAGTGCCGGCCGCCTGCAGCAACTGACGGTCGATCACCTGTGGGAACACCCCGAGCTCAACAACGTGCTGTCGCGCGCCATCGGCCTCGATCCGCGCCTGCTGATGGATTTTTCCGACGGCGACCTGGCGGTCGACGACCGCTTTCTGCTGCTCTCCGACGGCGTCTGGGGGATGCTGCCCGATGCCCTGATGGCCGAGGTCCTCCTCGACCATCCCGAACCGCAGGCAGCGGCGGCCGCGCTGAGCAGCCTGGCACTGGCCCAGGGCGGGCACGACAATGCGACGGCCATCGTCGTCGATGTCCTCGGCCTGCCGCCGGCCGGCCTGCGCGACAGCCTGGAAAGCGCGGCCAGTCTGCCCTTGCCGCGCCGCCTGAAAGTCGGGCATGCGCTGGATGGCTGGCTGGTTGAAGAAATCCTGCACGATTCCCGCGAAACGCTGCTCTATCGCATGCGCAACCCGCGCAACGGCCAGCCGGTCGTGTTGAAGACCCTGCAGCCCGGCATGGAAGGCGATCCGGGGGCCACGGCCGCCTTGCTGATGGAGGAGTGGCGGGCCAAGCGGGTGGTTTCGCCTTTCTTTCCGCAGGTCGTGCCGGCCGAGCAGCGCAGTTGCCTGTATTACCTGATGTCCTGGCATGCCGGCGCGACGCTGCAGGCGCGGCTCGATGCCGGTCAGCACTTCCCGGCCGGCGAGGCGGTACGGCTCGGCATCCCGCTGCTCAAGGCATTAGCGACCCTGCACCGGCTCGATATCGTGCATCGCGACATCAAGACCGACAATATCCACCTCGGCCAGGACGGCGTCCTGCGCATCCTCGATCTCGGCGTCGCGATCAGCCTCGGCGAGCGCAAGCCGGACGATCCGATCGGTCAGGCCGGGACGCCGTCCTACATGGCGCCGGAGCTGTTCGACAACCCGGCGCCGCAATTCGGCTACGACCTGTACGCCGCCGGCGTCACGCTCTACCACCTGCTGACCCGCAAGTATCCCTACGGCGAGATCGAGCCCTTCCAGACGCCGAAATTCGGCGAACCGGCCCGGCCGACCCGCTGGCGGCCGGAGATCCCCGCCTGGCTGGAGAACATCCTGCTCAAGGCGGTAGCCCGCGAGGCGAAAGACCGCTTCGAGACGGCCGAGGAGTTCCTGCTCGCCCTGGAGCGCGGCGCCGCCCGGCCGCTGGCGGCGCCGCTCCGCCAGCCGCTGGCCCAGCGCCATCCCTTGCAATTCTGGAAAGGCGTGGCCGCCGTATCGCTCGCCGCGAACCTGGTGCTGCTGCTCTTGTGGCTGCGCTGAAGGCTGGGCAGTCATCGGCGAACGCCCTGGCGGCCTGGGCGATTCGAATGCCAGCGGCGCCGTTCGGGCAGCACGGAACTGCCGGCGCTTTTGCCGATCTGAGCAGCCGGGCCGGCTGATCGTCAATCTGGCCTTTCCCGCACCGACCCCGGATAATCCGGCGACAACAACGAGTAACGACCATGACTACAGCCCTCATCCTCTTTGCCCACGGTGCCCGCGACCCGGAATGGGCCAGCCCCATGCGCCGCGTGCAGGCCGCCATCCGTCAGCGCATGACGGCCACGCCGGTCGAACTGGCCTTTCTTGAATTCATGACGCCGACCCTGCCCGAGCGGGCCGCCGAACTGATCGCCCAGGGGGCGGACAAGATCGTCGTGCTGCCGATGTTCATCGCCCGGGGCGGGCATTTGAAGCGGGAAACGCCGGAAATGATCGAACAGCTACGGTCGACCTATCCCCATGTTGAATTTACGCTGGGTAATGCCATCGGCGAACATGAAATGGTCGTTCAGGCCATGGCGGCGGCGGCCCTCGAGGTGGCTGGCCTGCCGTTTGCTTGAAATAGCGCATGCTTACCGTACTCGTGATTGATGAATCCAAGGCCCGGGCCGGCGAAATCTGCGCCGGACTGGCGCTTGCCGGCTATCAGGTGGCGGCCATTCTGGCCGGCGCCGACAATCTGACGGCCGAAGTCGAAAAACTGCAGCCCGACGTGATCCTGATCGACACCGACAGCCCCAGCCGCGACACGCTGGAAC
>CAMLHL010000160.1 GCA_946479855.1 uncultured Pseudomonadota bacterium | reverse complement strand
ACGCGGATGCCGGGGATGGTGTCGGCCAGCACGTTGGTCACTTCGGCCCAGACGCGGTCGATCTTCTCGAAGCCGGTGCGCAGCTTTTCGCGGACGAAATGGATCATCCAGGCGATGATCGGCAGGGGCAACAGGGTGACCAGCGCCAGCCAGGGGTTGATCGTGAACAGGATGACGGCGGTCATCGCGATCATCAGCACGTCGGTGGCGAAATTGAGCAGGTCGAGCGACAGGAAGATGTTGATGCGGTCGGTTTCGTTGCCGATCCGCGCCATCAGGTCGCCGGTCCGCTTGCCGCCGAAATATTCCAGCGACAGGCCGAGCAGGTGGTCGTAGGTGGTGGTGCGCAGGTCGCGGCCGATCCGTTCGGAGACCAGCGACAGGATGTAGGTGCGGATCCAGCCCAGCGCCCAGGCGAGCAGCGCGGCGCCGAGCAGGCCGCCGAGGTACATGGTGACCAGCGGCCAGTCGATCGGCTTGCCGTTCTGGAAGGGGATCAGCACCTCGTCCATCAGCGGCATGGTCAGGTAGGGCGGGACCAGCGTCGCGCCGGTCGAGGCCAGGGTCAGCATGAAGCCGGCGAACAGTTGCCAGCGGTAGGGGCGGGCGAAGCGCCAGAGGCGGAACAGCGTCCAGGTCGAGGGCGGGGCGGTGACTTCACGATTGCAGATCGGGCATTCGTCTTCGCCCGGCGGCAGCGGCGCCTTGCATTTTGGGCAGAGATCGTCGGTCGACCGTAGCACCGGGCGGCCGCTGACCAGGCTGTCGCGCTGCAGTTCGAATTCACTGATCAGGCCCAGGGCGGCAAGGTTCCTGGCCAGCGTGTAACGCCAGGTGGCCAGCTTGCCCTGCGCGTCGACCAGTTCCAGCGTGCCGACGCCGGCGTGGTCGTGATGGTTCAGCGACAGGCCGGCCTGCAGCGGCCATTCGCGCCACTCCGCATCGTCCGGCGACTTGGCCAGCAGCCGGCGGTTGGTCAGCAGCAGCAGCCCGCTGGCGAACTTCAGGCGTTTGTCGAGGTCGATTTCCAGCCAGGCCTGGATGGCTTCACCTGTGGCCAGCCGCGAAACAATCTCGCGGTGCCATTGTTCCGGCACGGTGATTTCGGGGGGGGCAAACGTCGGCTGGGTGGCGGTCATCGGAGGGGGCGGAGGGGAAGGGGAATGCTGCCGGAAAATATGCTGTCGCAAGACAAACAAGTATACCGTAGCGCGAGGCGCCGTTTGTGGCGGTTTCCACGGCAAACCGGGCCCGGGGCCGGGGTTTGACTCGCATCAAGAGGATAAGCGGCGGATTTTATTAGAATAAATCGGGTTCTGTTGCGGGGAATGTCAGTCGGATGGCGCACGAATACCGATCAGCAGCAAGGAGAATGACGCATGAAAAAAATGGAACTGCCGGACTGGTCCGCCAATCTTGAACTCGGACTGCCGTCTATCGATGCCCAGCACCGGCGCTTGTTTGAGCTGGCCGCCAGCTTTGGCGGTAGTGGCGATCAGGTGCGGGTCATGAAAACCCTGGTCGCCCTCTGCGACTATACGAGGCAGCATTTCCGCGACGAAGAAGATATGCTGGCAGTCCATGGCTACCCTGATCTTGTCGCGCACAAACTCGAGCATGCGCGCTTTCGGGGCATGTTGGTCGATCTCCTCGAGAGGGCCAAATACCAGTCCCTGGACCAGACTGCCGATGATGTCAGGCAGCTTATCGGCGGCTGGATGTATGAACACATCATGGTTCGGGACGTCGACTACCTTCCCTTCGTCCCGGTGGAGAAGCAGGCGTCCGACGAGGAAGTTTGTCCATAAACGTTATGCTGGCGCCGGGCGCCTGGAGTTGGCCCGGTAATCATTGCGCGATTGACGCACGTCAAGGCTCCCGGTGGTGGCTTGCCGTTGAATGCGCTGACCCCCACCGTTGAGTATTCCATGTTCCGAATTTCACAATACATGCAGGAAATCGCCGCGCCGACCCCGCTCGGCGTCAAGCGCAATCCGCCCGGTCCGGTCGTCATCTGGAACCTGATCCGGCGCTGCAATCTCACTTGCAAGCACTGCTATTCGATCTCGGCCGATACCAATTTTCCCGGCGAGTTGACGACCGAGCAGGTCTATACGGTGATGGACGACCTCAAGGGCTTCAAGGTGCCGGTGCTCATCCTGTCCGGCGGCGAACCGCTGCTGCGGCCGGATATCTATGAGATCGCCAAGCGCGCCAAGGGCCAGGGGTTCTACGTCGGGCTGTCGTCGAACGGTACGCTGATCGACGAGAACAACATTGCCCGGATCGCCGAATGCGATTTCAACTATGTCGGTGTCTCGCTCGACGGCATCCGCGAGACGCACGACAAGTTCCGGCGCATGGACGGTGCTTTCGAGGCCTCGCTGAAAGGCATCCGGCTGTGCCGCGATCTCGGCCTGAAAATCGGCGTCCGTTTCACGATGACGCAGGACAACGCCCACGACCTGCCCGGCCTGCTCAAGCTGGTCGAGGATGAAGGCATCGATCGCTTCTATTTTTCGCATCTCAATTACGCCGGGCGCGGCAACAAGAACCGCAAGGACGATGCCCACTACAAGCTGACGCGCTGGGCGATGGATCTGCTCTTCGAGACCTGCTGGGAATACAACCAGCGCGGCCTGCAAAAGGAGTTCACTACCGGCAACAACGATGCCGACGGCGTCTATTTCCTGCACTGGGTGCGCCGGCGCTTCCCGGACCGGGCGGCGCACGTTGAGGCCAAGTTGCGCCAGTGGGGCGGCAATTCATCGGGCGTCAATGTCGCCAACATCGACAATCTCGGCAACGTGCATCCGGACACCATGTGGTGGCACCACAATCTCGGCAACGTCAAGGATCGGCCGTTTTCGCAGATCTGGCCGGATACCACCGATCCCCTGATGGCCGGACTCAAGCAGTACCCGCGTGCCGTCAAGGGGCGTTGCGGCGAGTGCGCCTACCTGGCCGTCTGCAACGGCAATACCCGCGTTCGCGCCCTGCAGACGACCGGCGACGCCTGGGCGGAAGATCCCGGTTGCTACCTTTCCGACGAGGAGATCGGCGTATGAAGTGGCTTGGCAGTGGCCTGGCGGTTTTTGCCCTTTTTTTAGGGTCGACCGCAGCATTCCATGCGTCGGCTGCCGACGCCCCCGCCAACTTCAAAGAGCATTGCGCATCCTGCCATGGCGCCGACCG
>CAMLHL010000159.1 GCA_946479855.1 uncultured Pseudomonadota bacterium | reverse complement strand
CCGATCTGCAGCGAAATCTCGACCGTCTGCGGCATGGCCTTCTCGCGCGGATAGATGCCTATCCACGTTTCGGCACGCAGCTCTTCGATGAAAATAATGTCCATTTAACGGTCGACCGTAACCCGGGGTGTAAAATCCGCCGCGATTGTACCTCAGCGACCGAATACACTCATGCAAACCGCTCTCGCCATCGTTGCCGCCTATCTGCTCGGCTCCATTCCCTTCGCCATGATCTCGTCCAAGCTCTTCGGGCTGGCCGACCCACGGACCTACGGCTCGGGCAATCCCGGCGCCACCAACGTACTGCGCAGCGGCAACAAGAAGGCAGCGCTGTTCACCCTGCTCGGCGACGGATTGAAGGGCTGGCTGGCGGTGTTCATCGCCCAGCAGCTGAATTTCTCGAATGCCGTCATCGGTCTCGTCGCACTGGCCGTCTTTCTCGGCCACCTCTACCCGGTCTTCCTCAAATTCAAGGGCGGCAAGGGCGTCGCCACTGCCGCCGGAGTGCTGCTCGCCCTCGATCCGCTGCTTGGCTTGGCCGTCGCCGGGACCTGGCTGTTCATGGCTTTCGCCTTCCGCTACTCCTCGATGGCGGCGGTCACCGCCGCCATCATGGCGCCGGTGCTCGCCGTGCTGATGCACGGCGGCAACGGCCAGACCGTGGTCGTCGGCATCCTCGGCATGGCCCTGATCGGCAAACACTGGCCGAACATCCAGCGCCTGCTGGCCGGTCAGGAAGGAAAGATCGGCGGCAAGAAAAAGGGCTGAACGGCGGCCTAGTGCGCCAGGCGTTCGTAGAGCTTGACCGCCGTATCGACATGGCGGAGCAGGCGGTCGCCTTCGAGCAGCACCGCCAGCGCATGGCGCTCCTTGCTGCCATGCCGCAGATCGGGCTGCAGCACGCGGCTGAACTTGCGCCACAGCGCGTCCACTTCATCGAGCTGGGCCGAAAGCTCGGGAACCCCCGTCCCGCTCATTTTCAACTCGGCGAGATTGGCCTCGAATTCGGCGATGGAGTCGTCCATGTGATGCTGCATGGCGTCGTTGAAGACCCCCCATTCCTGAAACAGGAATAGCTTGCCGATTCGTTGCGGCAACATCCGGTTGCGGCCGGCGACATTGACGTAACGCGCCGCCGGAAGATTGACCTTGTTTTCAGCGGCACGGGTCATCTGGTCGATGGCCGCCAGTATCCCCTCGCTCAGATCGAGCACCGTTGCGGCCTTGGTGATTGTCGGCTCGACTTCGAGCAGCGCGTGCCGGTAAGACGACCAGAGATCGAGCACCTGCGCCAGTTTTTCTCCCACTTCGGGCGGCAAGTCGTGCCGGCCCAGACGCTCCAGCGTGTTCTCGAACTGCAAATTCAACTGGCGCAACCGAACAGCGGCCTTGCTCGGCGCGATTTGGCGCCCGAGCAGCGCCCAGGCCGTCGCCATCCGCTGCGAGAGAAGCCGCGGCCGGCCGCACAGATTGAGCAGCGCGCCCGGCGACAAGGTTTTCTTGGCCTTGCCCCCCGTTGTTTTCGCTTTCCGGGAGAAGCTCAGGCGCTGGCGCTGGTCACCGCTCCGGGTATCCAGCAGGGCGGCATTCTGGATATGCACGTTACGCCCCTCGACGACGATCACCCCGTTGTCGCTCAGCTGGCGCAGGTTGCGCGAAAAACTTTCCGCAGTCATGCCAATGTGCGAGGCAATGATCTTCTTGCTGGTTTTCAGCGTCACCGTCGTCTCGCCGGCCAGGCCGGGTTCTCCGCCGGACAGTTCGACCAGATAGTCGAGCACGCGCTGGGTTCCGGTAACGCCGTAGCGGTAGCCGGTCACATCGAACTCGATGGCGTATTGCCGCTGGGCCATGGTCTGAATGAGACGCCAGCTCAACTCGAGATCCTGACGAATGATGGCGCGCAATTTCTTGATTTCGATGGCCACCACGATGCAATTCGTGATCGCTTCGCAGGAGGCGGCGTAGCAGGCTTCGCCGAAGATCTCCCCGAGGCCGAGCAACTGTTCGGAGTGCGCCAGCTCGATGACTTTTTCCGTGTCGGCGCTCAGCACGGTCGCCCGCTTGACCGTACCACTGATCAGCAGATGCGCCTCGCGTACCGGCGCGCCGGCCAGATACACAAAATCATGGGCATTGAACTCATGAATATGGCTGGCGGCGGCCAGCGCAGCCAGCGATGCTGCCGGCAGGCCGGCAAATAACGGATGCCGCGACAACAATTCACCGACCGCCCAACGGCGATCTCTCAAGCCTGATCCCAATTTGTTCAACACCTAATGCCTCGATTTCTTCAAGGCATGCATGCTAAGCAATAAAAGAAGGGGGTAAAACCCCCTTCTTTGGAACTAAGCCATTAAGACAATATGCCTAATGATTAATATACGTCGTGCTGAGTGTTGTAAACGTTGAACTTGCCGGTCGGCGTCAGCAGCTTCGGATCGCGGATGACGGCTTTCAGCTTGCGCGTCTTGTCATCAACCACGACGATGGCCGATTCCTGGTCCTTGCCATTCCACACCGAGAACCACACTTCGTCGCCGGCCTTGTTGTACTCCGGCTGGACGATGCGCTTCGGGCCGTCCTTGATGCCCGACCATTCGCCGATCGGAATCAGCTCATAGCCCTTGTCGATGTTGTTGATATCCCAGACAGCAACCGACTGGCTGACATTCGGTTCCGGATTGAGGGTGGTATCGACCCACAGGTTCTTCGACTTCGGATGCGTCTTCAGGAACAGCGAACCGCCGCCCAGGCCCTTCAGCGTGCGCACGACCTTCCAGGCATTGTCCGGATGCTTCAGCGGATCGGTGCCGATCAGGGCGATGCTGTCGTCGCCGAGATGGCCGGTGGCCCAGACGGGACCGAACTTGGGATCGACAAAGTTGGCGCCACGGCCCGGGTGCGGGGTCTTGCCGACTTCGACCAGCTTGGTCAGCTTGCCTTCCTTGGTATCGATGACGGCGATCTTGTTCGACGCATTGGCCGCATCCATGAAGTAGCGGTGCGTCGATTCGAAACCACCATCATGCAGGAAAGGCGCCGCCTCGATCATCTTGATCTTCAGATTGCCGAGATCGCGATAATCCACCGAGTAGACCATGCCGGTTTCCTTCACATTGACGAAGAATTCCGGGTTGAAATGCGAGGAAACGATGGCGGCGACGCGCGGTTCCGGATGGTAATCCTGCGTGCCGACGGTCATGCCGCGGGTAGAGACGATCTTGCGCGGCTTCAGCGTGTCGCCGTCCATGATCACG
>CAMLHL010000158.1 GCA_946479855.1 uncultured Pseudomonadota bacterium | reverse complement strand
CGAACAGAATCGCCAGCGCAACGGTCACCGTTTGTGCAAAAATCAGCCACAACCTCTGCATTGGAAATCGTCTCGATGAAGCGTGAAGAATTGGTGAATTATCTGGATGGGCTGCTGGAACCCGGGAAGTTCAGGGATTATTGCCCAAATGGTCTGCAAGTGGAAGGACGTTCCGAGATCCTAAGTCTGGTGGCCGGCGTGACAGCCAGCCAGGCCCTGCTCGATGCGGCAGTTGCCCGGCATGCCGACGCCATTCTGGTCCATCACGGCTATTTCTGGAAAGGCGAGGATGGCCGGGTGACGGGCATCCGGCGTCAGCGACTGGCCAGCCTGCTGGCTAACAACATCAATCTTTTGGCATACCACCTGCCGCTCGATGCTCATCCGGAATTCGGCAATAACGCTCAGTTGGCCAGCCGTCTAGGCTGGGTGCCGGAAGGCCGTTTCGGCGAACAGGATATCGCTTGGTTAGGCAGGTTGGCCGAACCTTGCGACCTGGCGACCCTGGTCGGCCGGGTGGCGGGCGGGCTTGGCCGTCAGCCGCTGGTGGTGGGCGGCGACGAGCGGATGATCCGGCGTATCGGCTGGTGCTCGGGAGGCGCGCAGGGCTATTTTGAACAGGCGCTTGCGCTCGGCGTCGATGCCTATCTGTCCGGTGAGATTTCCGAGCAGACAGTGCATCTGGCGCGCGAAAGCGGCGTTGCCTATCTGGCGGCCGGCCATCACGCGACAGAGCGCTACGGGGTGCAGGCGCTGGCCGGCCATCTGGCGAAGCGATTCGGTATTGCCTGCGAATTCGTCGATCTCGACAATCCGGTCTGACCGGAGATCAGGCCTGCCTTTTCAGGTTGTAGCCTGTTTCGAGGACATGTATCAGCAAGGCGATCTCCTCGACGACTTCGAGGGGGAAGCCGTTGCGCTGGCCTGCTCTCGTGTCATGGACAAGATTGAACAAATAATCGATGCAGTCCTGCGTTCCCCAAATACCTAGCATTTTTTTCGTTACGTGGGGATAGTCCTCGAGGGTCTTGAGACCGGAGACCGGGGTGGTCAATTGTTCCCAGTCGGGGATTTTTGCGTTGAATCTGGTACGCATTTTTGTGGCCAGCGCTTCGAATTCGTCGCGCATCGCTCCCCGGCGGTAAAGGTCGAGCAGCATGCTCCACGGCTGGAAGCTTTCAGGCAAGGTTTCCTCGATGTAGACGGCCAGCGTGTCAGCCGCTCCTTTGAGGCGACCAAAGGAGAGCATGATCTCTGCCAGTTCCAGCACCGAGTGGTCATCTTCCGTGCGCAGCTCAACGGCGCCGGTTTCCTGGGGTCGTGGCACTTCGCGTTCCCGGGGAGCTGGGGCTTCTGGCGCCGGCGCGACAGTGGGGGCGGCTGTTTCCGGCGCGGATTCGTTGGCCGATAACGGCGCAGCCGTCCTGTTGTTTGGTTCGACTTCATGGCGATAGCCGGCCAGGGCAAGCGGCGTCTGATCTTCGCCAGGGTAGCGCCGGCGGCGTCCAAGGTATTGCGCGAAACCGACAGAAACCCCGACGCCGAGGCCTGCGCTCACGAGCAGTTCGAGCCAGTGAGCCTGCGGAGAGTTGCTCTCCTGAGCGGCGGGAGGCGTAGTCTTTACCGCCATAGCGGAGGGCTGGGCGTTGGGCGCGCCCTGCGCCTGATGCAGTTTGTTCTGGGCTTCGATGGCCTTGGTTACCAGATCGAGCGCCTCGTCCATCTTTGCCACTTCCTGCGTGAGCAGCCGCAGTGTGGTCTCAAGCTTGACCAGACGTTCCTCGGCTTCAGCGAGCGAGGCCGGCGTGGCGGCGCCTTTAGACCGAGGTTTCTCATCTTCGGGCGCCATGTCAAGGATCAGGCGATCCTTGTTGTCTCTGGGCGCCGCCGCCTTCACTGCGGTTTTGTCCTTTTTGGCAGGCGCGGGAGGCGGCGGATTGGTGCTGCGCAATCCTTGAGTCGATGCGAGGCTCGAGGCAGACTCATGCCCCCGTTTTGCTCGCTTGGAGGCGGGCACCATGATGATGTCACCTTCGGCAAGCGGGGTGTTGGCATTGATGTTCGGGTTGGCCTGGACGAGGTCGGCGATGATCCGCTGACGTTCTGCGGGGGTGGCGGGCGCCAGGGCGTCAGCGATATCCTCCAGCGTTTCACCATCCCGGGCTAACTGCTCGGTTAGCTTGCCCGGCTTTCGCGGGGGCATGATCTGCGGTGGAGTTGTTGCTGCTTCCCTGAACATGAGCGGCGCTTCCGGCATCAGGACGTAATCGCGCTCAAGGTCATAACCGCAGGCTGCGCTCAGGCGGATCGCGTAGATGGGGTCGCTAATCGGCTTTGTGCCAATCAGTTGCACGACATAATGGTCGCCGCGTCGAACCAGGCGCGGCTTGGCTGCCGTGACTACCGGGAAATCAGAGCCAGGAACCGGTTTCAGGGTAAAACATGTGGCTTGAGGCGGTTCGGCGGCAGTGGACAGGAGGGGAACTTCTGCCATCAGCGTCTCGCCAATGCGCGACTGGAGTGTGATTTCCCCGAGACCGATGGCGTTGCTCAGCCCAGGGGTAAATGCCGCGGTTAGGGCAACAATGCTCTGAAGTTTGTATTTCATGAGGCTTTTCTTTAAATTTTGTGTTTTTTTGTTTTCGAGAATCTAACACCTGAGCGAGTCGCAGAGGGTGAAATATTGCACATTTTCTCTTTTCTCCTTTGTTTGGAAAATTGATCCATGGACTTCGTGTTTCCCCCGCATCCCATCGCCAGCCTGCCGGTTGCCGGCTACGAACGGCGTTTTCCCGTCCGTCGCATTTTCTGTGTTGGGCGCAATTATGCTGACCATGCCCGCGAGATGGGCGCGATCGACCAGGCCGAAGGGCGCGAGCCGCCATTTTTCTTCACCAAGCCGGGGGATGCGCTGGTTGGCGGCGCGGGCGAAGTCTGCGTCAACTATCCCTCGCTGACGAAGAATCTGCATCACGAGGTCGAAATGGTCGTCGCCCTGGGGGCTGGTGGAGAGAATCTAACGGTCGACGCGGCCAAGGGGCTGATTTTCGGCTATGCCGTTGGTCTGGATCTGACGCGCCGCGATCTGCAGGCCAAGGCAAAAGAAAAAGGCCATCCGTGGGACATGGGCAAGGGTTTCGACCAGTCGGCGGTGGCCGGCGTGATCAGCCCGGTGGCGGCCAGCGGTCATCCGGCAGCAGGCCGCATCTGGCTGAAGGTGAATGGCGAGATACGCCAGGACGGTGATCTGGCGTCGATGCTATGGCGGGTGGCGGAGATCATCGCCAATCTGTCGACCTTGGTCCGCCTCGAAGCCGGCGATCTGATCT
>CAMLHL010000157.1 GCA_946479855.1 uncultured Pseudomonadota bacterium | reverse complement strand
CGACGGCTTCTACCAGCGCCACCACGACGCCGACTACCAGAACTACCTGCGCGGCAGTTCGGAATCGGATCGCAGCCTCTACGTCGGCGACGCCGTCCGCTTCGACACGGCGCGTGGCCTGATGGAAATCGAGGTCAAGAACCGCTTCAGCCTCGGCGACCGCCTGGAATGCGTGCACCCCTCGGGCAACTACACGCAGACCGTTGAGCGCATGGAAAACGCCGCCGGCCAGCCGGTGACGGTCGCTCCCGGCAGCGGTCACCGGGTCTGGATTAATTTGCCCGCCTTGTACACCAAATCCTTCGTCGCACGTTTTGTTTAACAGGCCCTAAAAAAACCAACCCGCAATCACGGTTTGTGCACTGCAGCAAACCGTGTAAAATTATTGTCATGAGCAAAACTGCCCACCGCATGCCGCTGATCGATGCCCTGAAGGCTATCGCGGCATTGCTCGTCCTGCTGAACCATTTTTCCTCCTACGGCCCACTGGCCGAGGCGGCGCGTGACGCTTTTCCAGCCGTCTTCAACTGGTTTTTCGAATACGGCCGCATGGCCGTCCAGGTCTTCCTGGTCATCGCCGGCTTTCTCGCCGCCCGCGGACTGTCGGCGAACGGACAAGCCCTGGCCGTTTCGCCACTGCCCCTGATCTGGAAACGCTACCTGCGCCTGGCCATACCCTATCTGGCCGCCATTGGCCTGGCCATCGTCGCTTCGGCCATCGCCAACCAGTGGATGGACGACGAGGCCATTCCCGACCGCGCCACTTTCGCGCAATGGCTGGCCCACGCCTTCCTGCTCCATAACCTGCTCGGTTTCGAGGCGCTATCGGCCGGTGTCTGGTACATCGCCATCGATTTCCAGCTCTTCGCGCTGATGGCCATCCTGCTCTGGGCCGGTCGCGCCCGCTTCATCGCTCCGGCGCTGGTGCTGGTCGTCGCAGCCGCCTCGCTGTTCTGGTTCAACCGCGATGCCAGCTGGGACAACTGGGCGATCTACTTCTTCGGCTCCTACGGACTTGGCGCCGCCGCCTGGTGGGCTTCCGACCGCAAGCAACTGTCGTTCTGGCTGGGGGCCATCGCGACCGTCGCCATCGCCTCCCTGGTCTTCGATTTCCGCCTGCGTATCGCGCTCGCCCTGAGCGTCGCCCTGCTGCTTGGCTTCGGCCGCCGCACCGGTTTTCTCGAGCAATGGCCGAATGCCAGGCCGCTGGCTTTCCTCGGCAAGATCTCGTATTCGATCTTCCTGGTGCACTTCCCGATCCTGCTGCTGGTGAATAGCCTGTATTTCCAGCTCGAACTGTCGTCACCGGCTTCGGTGGTTTTTGGCCTGATTTTCATGTCGACCGTCAGCATTGCCGCCGCTACGCTGTTCTATCGCTGGATCGAAAGCCCGGGCGCCAGCCAGCGCATCACCGCCATGCTCGGCAGCGCCTTCGGCAACGCCCTCGAGCTGGGGCGCAAGGTACCGCTCCTTGGCCCCCTGCTCCCCAGCCGCATCTAAATCACCCAACCCAAGGCCGAGGCTAGTCGGCCAGTTCCACCCGGGCCCGGAAGAATTCCAGCGCCTCGGGATTGGCCAGCGCCTCGCTATTCTTGACTGCCCGGCCATGCACGACGTTGCGCACGGCCAGTTCGACGATCTTGCCCGACTTGGTGCGTGGAATGTCGGCGACCTGCACGACCTTGGCCGGCACGTGGCGCGGCGTGGTGTTGGCGCGGATCTGCTGTTTAATCCGCTCGATCAGCGCCGTATCTAGCGTGCGCCCCTCCTGCAGCTTGACGAAGAGCACAACGCGCACGTCGTCATTCCTGCCCGGCGGCCAGTCCTGGCCAATGACCAGCGCCTCGACGACTTCCGGCAACTGTTCGACCTGCCGGTAGATTTCCGCCGTGCCGATGCGTACCCCGCCCGGATTCAGGGTGGCATCGGAACGGCCATAAATGATCATGCCGTCGTGCGCGGTCAGCTCGGCGAAATCGCCGTGGCACCAGATGCCGGGAAAGCGCTCGAAATAGGCAGCCCGGTACTTGCTGCCATCCGGATCGTTCCAGAAACCGACCGGCATGACCGGGAAGGGCCGGGTGCACACCAGCTCGCCCTTCTCACCGCGCACCGGCCGGCCATCCTCGTCGAAAACGTCGACGGCCATGCCCAGGCCGCGGCACTGGATTTCCCCGCGCCAAACCGGCAGCACCGGATTGCCAAGCACGAAGCAGGAAACGATGTCGGTACCGCCGGAAATCGAGGCCAGCAAAAGGTCTCGCTTGATTTCGCGATAGACCCAGTCGAAACCTTCCGGCGACAGCGGGCTGCCGGTCGAGAACATGGCGCGCAGGCTGGCTAGATCGTGCGTCTTGGCCGGAGTCAGGCCGAGCTTGGCAGCAGCATCGATGAACTTGGCCGAGGTGCCGAAATGGGTCATCTTCTCAGCCGCCGCATAGTCGAAGAGTACCGTGCCGTTGCCGGCAAACGGCGAGCCGTCGTAGAGCAGCAGCGTCGCCCCGCTGGCCAGTCCGGACACCAGCCAGTTCCACATCATCCAGCCGCACGTCGTGAAGTAGAACAAGCGGTCGCCGGGCCGCACGTCGCCGTGCAACTGGTGCTCCTTCAGATGCTGCAGCAGCACGCCGCCATGCCCGTGGACGATGCACTTCGGCACGCCGGTGGTGCCGCTGGAAAACATGATGAGCAAGGGATGATCGAAGGCGACGCGATTGAAAATCACCTCCTTGTCCACGTCGACCGTGGCGATCTCGTTCCAGCACACCGCCCCAGGGATTTTTCCCAGGTCCGGGGCCGCATTCAGGTAAGGAACGACCACCGTCCGGAGCAGCGAGGGAATTTTGCCGACCACTTCGGCATTCTTGGCCAGACAATCCACCGGCTTACCGTTGTACCAGTAGCCATCGACGCAGATCAGCACTTTCGGCTCGATCTGGCCAAAGCGATCGAGCACACCCTGGACGCCGAAATCCGGCGAAGCCGACGACCAGATCGCGCCGAGCGCCGTAGCCGCCAGCATGGCGACCAGCGTTTCCGGCAGGTTGGGCAGATAACCAGCCACCCGGTCGCCCTCACCTACCCCGGCAGCAATCAGGAATTGCTGGAAACGGATGACCTCGGCGTACAACTCGGCGCGACTCAAACGCCGCCGGACCTTGTCCTCCCCCCAAAAAACCAGCGCCTCGCCAGTATCGCGATGCTTGAGCAGGTTTTCAGCGTAATTCAGGCGGGCCTCGGGAAACCAGCGGGCACCGGGCATAGCGCTACGGTCGACCAGGATTTCCTGGCCTTTTTCACCAATCGCGCCACAGAAATTCCAGAGCGTCGACCAGAATGCCTCCGGTTGATCGACCGACCATTGCCACAAATCGGC
>CAMLHL010000156.1 GCA_946479855.1 uncultured Pseudomonadota bacterium | reverse complement strand
CCGGAACGGGTGTCGATGCCCGACTTCGACATCGACTTCTGCCAGGACAACCGCTGGCGCGTCATCGAATACGTCCGCGAGCATTACGGCGCGCAGGCGGTCAGCCAGATCGCCACCTTCGGCACCATGTCGTCAAAGGCAGTCATCCGCGACGTCGGCCGGGTGTTCGGCATGCCTTATTCGATGTGCGACCGCATCTCCAAGCTGATCCCGATTGTCCAGAACAAGCCGGTGTCGCTGGCCGAAGCGCTGGAGCAGGAGCCGCAGCTCAAGGAAATGATGCAGGGCGACGGCGATGGCGAAACCATCCGCGAACTGTTCGACCTGGCCGGCCGCCTCGAGGACCTGACCCGCAACGTCGGCATGCACGCCGGCGGCGTGCTGATCGCGCCGGGCAAGATCACCGATTTCTGCCCGATCTACCAGGCCACCGGCGCCGATGCCTCGCCGGTCTCGCAGTTCGACAAGGACGACGTCGAGAAGGCCGGCCTGGTCAAGTTCGACTTCCTCGGCCTGCGCAACCTGACGATTATCGAGCTGGCCGTCGAGTACATCCGCCGGATGACCGGCGAGAAGCTCGATTTGATGAGTCTCGGCTTCACCGATCCCGCCGCCTACCAGATCCTCAAGGACGCCAATACGACGGCGATCTTCCAGGTTGAATCGGAAGGCATGAAGAAGCTGCTCAAGAAGCTGGCGCCCGACCGCTTCGAAGACATCATCGCCGTGCTGGCGCTTTATCGCCCTGGCCCGCTCGGTTCCGGGATGGTGGACGACTTCATCCTGCGCAAGAAGGGCCAGCAGAAGATCGACTATTTCCACCCCGACCTCACCGCCTGCCTGTCGCCGACCTACGGCGTCATCGTGTACCAGGAGCAGGTGATGCAGATCTCGCAGATCATCGGCGGCTACACGCTGGGTGGCGCCGACATGCTGCGCCGGGCGATGGGCAAGAAGAAGCCCGAGGAAATGGCCAAGCACCGCGAGACCATCGCGGCCGGCGCCAAGGAGCGCGGCTACGACCCGGCGCTGGCCGAGCAGTTGTTCGACCTGATGACCAAGTTCGCCGAGTACGGCTTCAACAAGTCGCACACCGCCGCCTACGCCGTCGTCACCTATCACACGGCCTGGCTCAAGGCGCACCACTGCGCGGCCTTCATGGCGGCGACCATGTCCTCCGACATGGACAACACCGACTCGGTCAAGATCTTCTACGAAGACACCGTCGCCAACAAGATCAAGGTCCTCGGGCCGGATGTGAACGCCTCGAATTACCGTTTCGAGCCGGTCGACCGCAGCACCATCCGCTACGGCCTGGGGGCCGTCAAGGGAACCGGCGAACAGGCGGTCAACGTGATCCTCAAGGCCCGTGCAAGCGATGGACCGTTCAAGGATCTGTTCGATTTCTGCCGGCGTTGCGACAAGCGGATGGTCAATCGGCGCACCATCGAGGCGCTGATCAAGGCCGGCGCCTTCGACGGCATTGCGCCCGAGATTGGGCCGGGGCAGGGAGCGGACCGCTGCAAGCTGCTGGCGACGGTCGGCGTCGCCATGGATTTCGCCGAGCAGGCCGAGCGCAACGCCATGCAGACCAGCCTGTTCGACCTGGCCGATGTCGCCGACGAACACGCGCCGGAGTACGTCAACGTCCGGCCGTGGGACGAAAAGACCAAGCTGATGGAGGAAAAGACGGCGCTCGGTTTCTTCTTCTCCGGCCATCCCTACAATACCTGCAAGAAAGAGCTGTCGCGCTTCGTGCGCCGGCCCTTGAACCGGCTCGAGCCGGCCAAGGAGCTGACCACGCTGGCTGGCCTGGTGGTCGGCGTGCGGACCCAGATGACGCGGCGCGGCAAGATGCTGTTCGTCCAGCTCGATGACGGTACCGGGATGATCGAGGTTTCGGTATTCAACGAACTGTTCGAGGCCGAGCGGGCCAAGATCGTCACCGACGAGGTGCTGGTCGTCGAAGGCAAGGTCAGCTACGACGACTTTTCGGGCGGCAACCGGGTCGTTGCCGACAAGCTGATGACGCTGGGCGAGGCGCGAGCCCGCTTCGCGCGCCACCTGCTGTTGCGGATGAACGGCAATTCCGATGCGCAAAAACTGGGATCGCTGCTGGCGCCTTTCGCTCCGGGGCCGGCGCCGGTCCGCATCCGCTACCGCAATGCCGTGGCCGAATGCGAACTGGTTCTCGGTGAGGCGCTGCGGGTGCGTCTTGACGATGCCTTGCTGGACGCCTTGAATGGCTGGCTGCGGCCGGAAAACGTCGAGATCGTCTATAACGGTTGACGCAAACGGGGCGCCGGATGGCGCCCCGTTTTTTGCCGATTTCCGGCCTCGCCCCCGGGAACAGCCTTGGTTTCCGGGGCTGTGGCGTTTCTCTTACATCAGCAGATCGGTCTTGAAGCCGACACGAACCGCGCCCCAGTGCTTGCCGTTGATCACGATAGGCATCGACAGGTCGTTGAGGATTTCGCCGGTATCGCGGACGTAGGTCTGGAACAGCGAGGCCTTCTCGTTCCTGGCCAGCTTGAGGCCGACCGGGTCGTTGAAGATGCGCTTGTGACGGCTCTTGACCAGGTCGACGGCGGGATCGCCGACGGGCGGGTTGGAAAACTGGCCGTTGTGGGCCGGGGCGTAACCGTTGTTGTCGACCGCCAGCGAATAGGTCAGCCCGGGGAAGTCGCGCAACAGGTCGTCGTACAGGCGGGTCAGTTCGGCGTCGCACTGGCCGTCGTAGGCCGTGTTGTAGCGCTTCGGATTTGAGCCGGGGATTTCGCGGTAGGCCTGGTCGAAGATGTTGACGCCGCGATCGGCCATTTTCTGCATCACACCGGCGACGTTGTCGCGGAAAGCGGCCACCTTGTCGTGCAGGGTGTCGAACATGCTGTTGCCGGTACGGAAGTCGGCCAGCGTGCATTGCAGGTCTTCGGTCGATTCGCGCAAGGTCTTGGCGGAATCCAGGCATTGCTTCATGCGCCCGGAAATGTCGCGCGAGTGGTCGCGGATTTCCTCGACTTCCTGATGAATCGCCTGGTTGCTTTCGCGCAGGTTGTAAATGGCGACGGAGATCGTGGACAACTGATCGGTCGTGCGCTTGAAGTCGCCGACCATGGTGGTCAGGTCGGCGGCGGAGGTCTCGATGTAGCCGTTGGCGCGGGTGACTTCGCCGACGATGGTCTGGGTCTTGGCCGAGGTGTCGGAGACCAGATTGATCATTGACTGGGTGTTCTGGCCGATGACCTGAGTTGCCGCCTTGACCTTTTCGGCCAGCTTGCGCACTTCGTCGGCGACCACGGCGAAGCCACGCCCGGCCTCGCCGGCACGGGCGGCTTCGATGGCGGCATTGAGGGCAAGCAGGTTGGTCTGGTCGGAAAT
>CAMLHL010000155.1 GCA_946479855.1 uncultured Pseudomonadota bacterium | reverse complement strand
CGAGCTTGCCCTGGGCGGCGCGCTCGGTCAGGTCGATGCAGTATTTCTTCAGCGACTCGCGCTGCCCTTCGGCTTCCTGCGAATCGACGCCCTGCCCACCGCGCACGGCCATGATCGCGGCCTCGACCGACTTGCGGCTCAGGCCATGCTGCTTGGCAATGCGGCCGGTCTCGTTCTTGTCCTCACACAGGGCGAGCAGGAACATTTCGCTGGCGATGAACTGGTCGCCCCGCTTCTGGGCTTCCTTGTCGGTCAGGTTGAGCAGGTTGGTCAGGTCGCGGCCGAGCGAAACATCGCCGCCATGGCCTTGCACTTGCGGCAGCCGGGTCAGGGCCTGTTCGAGGTCGCGCTTCAGGCCGGGCACATTGACGCCGGCCCGGGAAAGCAGCGAAGCCGTTCCACCATCCTCCTGCTGCAACAGGGCGAGCAGCAGGTGCTGCGGCTCGATGAATTGCTGGTCGCCGCCGATCGCCAGACTCTGCGCATCAGCCAGGGCCTGCTGGAATTTGGTCGTGAATTTATCAAGGCGCATATCTACTCTCCGGGTGCGAAATTTCTGTTAGCCCATAGATGAGGATGTCTTGAAAAACTTCAACCTCCCGGCCTCAGTAATTTCCGCCGGAGCGACCTCGGGGAATTCATCAGGCAATCTAGGTTATACTGAAAAAAATTTGGCAATTTTTATGCTTTTGTCAAATAATCAAAGGGATGGATGTAGACAATATGACCAATCAAACCATGTCGCTGCGTGGCAAGTTGCTCACCATGACCATCATCACGCTGGGAGCCATGACGCTCCTGTTTGCCGTGCTGCTGATCAATGGCAAGGCTCAGATGATGGAAGACCGGCAAGCCAAGGTCCGCAATCTGGTCGAGGTCGCCTACAACACCTTGGCCCACTACGAACAGCAGGCCCGCGACGGCGTCATCTCCAGCGAGGCAGCGAAAAAGGCTGCGGCCGGTGCGGTGCGCGCCATGCGCTACGACCAGAACGAATATTTCTGGATCAATGATCTCGACGACACGATGGTCATGCACCCGATCAAGCCCGAGCTTGAAGGCAAGAAACTGGACCAGATCCAGGACAAGAACGGCAAATTCATCTTTGTCGAGTTCAACAGGATCGTCAAGGCAGCCGGCTCGGGCTTTGTCGATTACCTGTGGCCGAGGCCCGGCTCGGAAGCCGGCGTACCCAAGATATCCTTCGTCAAGGGTTTCGCCCCCTGGGGCTGGGTCATCGGCTCCGGCATCTATGTCGACGACGTCGATGCCAAATTCCGCAGCGACGCACTGAAGCTGCTGCTCTGGGGGCTGGCTATCGGCGGCTTCATCGCCGTTTCACTGCTCCTGCTGTCGAACAACATCATCCGGACACTGGGCGGCGAGCCGGCCGTCGCCTCGGCCATCACCCGCCGCATCGCCGCTGGCGACCTGGCGACGCCGGTCGATTGCGCCCCGAGCGACAAGGAGAGCCTGCTGGCCAACATCCGAGCCATGCAGGAAAACCTGCGCAGCATGGTTGCCGGCATCGTCAACAACGCCGAACAGGTTGCCGGCTCAGCCGATCAACTGCTGGTGGCTTCCGAACAAGTCGCCGAGCGTGCACGCCAGCAGAGCGATGCAGCCTCGTCGATGGCCGCCTCGGTCGAGGAGATGGCAGTCAGCATCGATCAGGTCAAGGAAAATGCCGCCGAGGCACACCAGATTTCGCAGGCGTCCGGCGCCCTCTCCGATGATGGCGCATCCGTGATCCACAACGCTGCCAGCGAAATGCGCAAGATTTCCGAGGCGGTGCAAACCTCGTCGAAAATCGTCGAAGACCTCGGGCAGCAGTCCGACCACATCACCTCGATCGTCAATACCATCAAGGAGATCGCCGATCAGACCAACCTGCTCGCCCTGAATGCGGCGATCGAGGCGGCACGGGCCGGTGAACAGGGGCGCGGCTTTGCCGTCGTCGCCGACGAGGTGCGCAAGCTGGCCGAGCGTACCGCCCTGTCGACCACCGAAATTGCCGAGATGGTGGCCAAGATCCAGAACGGCACGCGCAGCGCCGTCAGCAGCATGCAGGCCGGTGTCGAGCAGGTCAGCAATGGTGTCGAACTGGCCAACCAGGCCGGCGACTCGATCAACCGCATCCGCGACGGTGCCCTGCGCGTCACCGACGTCGTCAACGGCATTTCCGATTCGATCGTCGAGCAAAGCGTGGCCAGCAACGACATTGCCCAGAAGCTGGAGATCATCGCCCAGATGTCGGAGGAAAGTGCTGCCGCCGTCCGCCATACCGCTGATGCGGCACGCCATCTGCAAGGGCTGTCCTCGAGCTTGCACCAGACCGTCGCCAAGTTCCGCACCTGAGCGGCGGCCAACGAAAACGGGGCGCCCCGGCCCCGTTTTTCTTTATTCTTGCGGTGGACCGCAGGCCTGCGGTCCACCGCAAGAAGCGGCCAGAATCGCGACTTCCCGGCTAGGGTTCCTGTTGCCAGCGAGCAGCGGCACTGTCATCGGTTTCCCGGGCATCGACCCAGTGCGCGCCTTCCGGCGTCGCCTCGCGCTTCCAGAACGGGGCGCGGGTCTTCAGGTAATCCATGACGAACTCGCAGGCGGCGAAGGCCTCGCCACGGTGGGCGCTGGTCACGGAGACGAGGACGATCTGGTCGCAGGGCTTGAGGGGCCCGATCCGGTGGATGACCAGCACATCGTAGAGGTCCCAGCGTGCTTTCGCCTCGGCGACGATTTCTTCCAGAGCCTTTTCGGTCATGCCCGGATAGTGCTCGAGCGTCATTTCCGAGATGCTGGCCCCGTCGTTCAGATCGCGGACGAGGCCGAGGAAGCTGGCCAGTGCCCCGACCCGGGCATCGCCGGCGCGCAGGGCCGCCAGTTCGGCACCGAGATCGAAATCCGCTTCCTGAACCCGGACAGTCATCGTCAAGCCACCTCGCGCGCTTCGAGGAAGCGCAGGTTGGGATACTTCTCTTTGACCATGTTCAGATAAACATTGTTCGGTGCCAGATAGACCGGGTCGTCGGCCCCGTCGAGCGCGACGTTGGCGCTGTAGCGGTCCGACAGCTGGCGCAGCTCGCCGGCGTCGCCATGGATCCAGCGCGCCGTGGCGCAGTTGTAGTGCTCGAAGATGACCTGGACGCCGTATTCGTTTTCCAGGCGGCTGGCCACCACGTCGAACTGCAGCGTGCCGACGGCGCCGAGGATCAGGTCGGTGCCCGACAGCGGCCGGAACAACTGGGTCGCGCCCTCCTCCGCCAATTGCTGCAAGCCCTTCTGCAACTGCTTGATCTTCAGCGGGTTGGCGATCCGGGCCAGGCGGAAATGCTCCGGCGCAAAGGACGGGATGCCGGTGAAGCGCAGGTCCTCGCCCTCGGTGAAGGTTTCGCCGA
>CAMLHL010000154.1 GCA_946479855.1 uncultured Pseudomonadota bacterium | reverse complement strand
CCCGCTGGCTGCGTACGTAACGTGGATGCAGGGCCGACAGCTTGATCGAAATCCCCGGCCCTGCAACCGCACCCAGACCGGCCGCAGCTGCACCGATGGCATGAATGGCGGTTTCGTAGCTGCGGCAATAGCGTTCGGCATCGACCTCAGTCAGCGCCGCCTCGCCGAGCATGTCGAAGGAGTGGCGATAGCCACGCGCCGCCCCGGCCCGGCTGCGCGTCAGCGCCTCGGCGATGCTCTGGCCCATGACGAAATGCTCGCCGAGCAGGCGCATGGCGAAGTCGATGCCCTTGCGGATCAGAGGTTCGCCGCCCTGCACCACCAGCCGGGTCAGCGCCTTGCCCAGCGCGCCGTGGTCCTGGATGGCAACCAGCTTGCCGGTCAGGATCAGCCCCCAGGTGGCGGCATTGACGAAGAGCGGGTGGTCGCCGGCCAGATGCGACTGCCAGTCGCCGTGGCCGATTTTGTCGCGAATCAGGCGGTCGACCGTAGCGCTGTCCGGAATGCGCAGCAGCGCCTCGGCTAGGCACATCAGCGCCACCCCTTCCTGGCTGGACAGCGCGAACTCGTGCAGCAGGTGATTGAAACCGGCCGTACCGGCGAAATACGCCCGTTCGCCGACCACCAGGGTGGTGGCCATTTGCCGCGCGGCTGCCCGGTCAAACTCCAGACGGTCGTATTCGGCGAGCAGGCCGGCGACGCATGCGCTCTCCTCGCACCGGCAGGCGGTGCGCAGGGCGCTACGCAGTTCGGGCAATCCCATCGTCGCTCCTCCCTTGCGGTCGGTTCTCCGCGCCAGTCAGACCAGAGAACCACGGCGACAGTTTCCCATTCCGCCGGGCAATTGACTAGCGCCCCATCCCGCCTTGGCGGTATGCTCCCGGCCAAACAACCGACTGGAGACAATCTGTGACTGCCTTGCTGCCGCAACCCGATCCCGATGGCCTGCTCGAATATTCGGTGGTGTACACCGACCGCGCCCTGAACCACATGTCGCAGCGCTTCCAGGGGGTCATGAAGGACATCTCGCGCCTGCTGAAAAAGGTTTACCACGCCCAGTCGGCCGTCATCGTGCCCGGCAGCGGCACCTTCGGCATGGAAGCCGTGGCCCGCCAGTTCGCCACCGACAAGAAGGTGCTGGTCATCCGCAACGGCTGGTTCAGTTTCCGCTGGACACAAATTTTCGAGATGGGCCGGATTCCCGCCGAAAGCATCGTCCTCAAGGCGCGCCAGCTCGGCAGCGGCCCGCAGGCGCCGTTCGCCCCGCCGCCGATCGACGAGGTCGTCGCCGCCATCCGCAAGCACCGCCCCGAGGTCGTTTTCGCGCCGCACGTCGAAACCGCCTCCGGCATGATCCTGCCCGACAGCTACATCAAGGCGGTCGGCGAAGCGGTGCGGGCGGTCGACGGGCTGTTCGTGCTCGATTGCGTCGCCTCCGGCACGGTCTGGGTGGACATTGCGGCCAACGACGTGGATGTGCTGATCAGCGCCCCGCAAAAGGGCTGGAGCGCCTCGCCGTGCTGCGCCCTGATCGCCCTCGGCGAACGCGCCCGGGCCCGCATCGAGGCGACGACCAGCACCAGCTTTGCCTGCGACCTCAAGAAATGGCTGCAGATCATGGAAGCCTTCGAGAACGGCGGCCATGCCTACCACGCGACGATGCCGACCGATGCCCTGGCCGCCATGCGCGACGTCATGCTGGAAACCGAGGCCTACGGCTTCGACAAGGTCTGCCTGGAACAACAGGAACTGGGCCGCCGCATCCGCGAAGTGCTGGTCGCCAAGGGCTTCCCCAGCGTAGCCGCCGAGGGGTTCCAGGCCCCCGGCGTCGTGGTCAGCTACACCACCGACCCCGATCTCCAGTCCGGCAAAAAATTTCTCGCCCTCGGCCTGCAGACCGCCGCCGGCGTACCGCTCCAATGCGACGAACCCGCCGATTTCCGGACTTTCCGCATCGGCCTGTTCGGGCTGGAGAAACTCCACAATCCAGAAAAGACCGTCGCCAATCTGGCCGACGCCCTCGCCAAATTAGGTCCGGCCTGACCCGCTAGAACCCGAAAGTGCATAAGATGGACGACAACGAGCGTCAGCGCCTGCAATACCTTGCCACGCTCTTCGAGCGCCACCCGGACGCCATGGTCGTCACCGATGCCGACAACTGTATCGTCGAAGTCAACCCCGCGTTCACCCAGATCACCGGCTTTGCGGCCGAAGCAGTCATCGGCCGGGATCCCGGCATGCTCTCGGCGGGGCACACCGCACCGGAAATCTACGCCGAGATGTGGCAGGCACTGCATCGCGAAGGCTGCTGGCAGGGCGAAGTCTGGGACCGGCGGGCCGACGACAGCATCTACCCGAAATCGCTCAGCCTGTCGGTCGTCAAGGATGCTGCCGGTCAGGTACGGAACCATGTCGCCATCTTTCGCGACACCTCGGAGCGCAAAAGCGTTACCGACCAGATTTTCCAGCTGACCCACAACGATCTGCTCACCGGCCTGATCAATCGCGCGACCGTCGAAAGCCAGCTCGAGCAGATGCTGTGCAGCGCCCGTCGTGATGGCGGGCTGGTTGCGGCCATCCTGATCGACATGGACAACTTCAAGCAGTTCAACGACACGCTCGGCCATCACATCGGCGACCGCATGCTGGTCGAGATCGCCAGCCGGCTGCGCCATTGCGTTCGCGCCAGCGATGTCATCGCGCGGCTCGGCGGCGACGAGTTCCTGATTGTGGCCCCGGACATCGAGAACGCCATGTCGGTCTCCGGCATCGCCGGCAAGATCAAGCGCAGCCTGTCCGCCCCCTACGAGCTCGACGCGCACACGCTCTACGCCACGCCGAGCATCGGCATCAGCATTTCGCCCAGCGATGGCGACAATGCCGAAACGCTGATCAAGAACGCCGAGACGGCGATGTATAGCGCCAAGTCGGTCGGCCGCAACACGTTCAAATATTTTGCCGCGACCATGAACGCGGCGGCGCACGAACGCCTGAAACTGGAAAATGCACTGCGTTCGGCGCTCGAAGAAACGAACCTGTACAACGCCCCGCAGTTCCGTGTGCACTTCCAGCCACAGATGGACCTGACCACCGGCCGGATCACCGGCCTCGAAGCGCTGGCCCGCTGGCAGCAGCCGGAATTCGGCCTGGTGCCGCCGAGCACCTTCATTCAGATTGCCGAGGAAACCGGCCTCATCCAGCCGCTCGGCGACTGGATCTTCTGGGAAGCCTGCCGGCAGATGCGCCATTTCAAGGACCAGGGCCTTGCCGACCTGCGGGTGGCGGTCAACCTGTCCACCCAGCAATTACGCAACGAAAGCCTGCCCTCGGTCATCCGCGGCGCGCTCGCCTGCTACGATCTGGCGCCGGCCGACCTCGAACTGGAAATCACCGAGAGCGTCGCCATGCA
>CAMLHL010000153.1 GCA_946479855.1 uncultured Pseudomonadota bacterium | reverse complement strand
CCTCCATCATCATCACCCGCAGGTAGCGCAGATGGGGCTTGCCGTCGATGTTGGTCACCTCCCAGACCTCGCCCTTCTCACGACGCACGAAGGATTCGAGCTGGCGCTTTTCCCAATCATCGGGCGCATTACCCGGATTCAGGTATTTCAGACCGGTGATACGCCCCCGAATACCGTACTCCTCGGCATACAGGTCCATCATCTGGCGCAGCATCGAGGCGGGATTGAGCAGGGTCAGTTGACGCCCGTCGGTCGTCGTGACGTCGCGCCCCGGAACGTGTGACAGCCAGGGAACCGATTTCTGCGTTTCCGTGATCGGCACATAGACGCCGCCATGCATCGTTCCCCAGCGTCGGAAGGTAATGTCCTTGTTGAGATTCGCGCGCGCCTCGGCGTAGGCCATCTCCATGGTTCGAGTGCGAACCTGGCTGTAATTCCAGGCCATGGAAATACCGAGAACGACTGTCCATAGCGATACTGCCAGAACAGTCAGCCGGACCGACAGGGCTCTAGTGGCCATTGCCTCACCTGATTTGACTGATTCGATCAATTGCCTCGCAGGCTAACATGAAAAAGCGGGGCCGGCCCCGGCCCCGGAAGACCGCGCCGAAGACGCATTATCTGCGTGCAGACAGCAACCCCCTGGCGAAAGGACAAAGAAGCTCGCGGAACACCGGTTTCCTTCCTGAGCATGCCGAATGCACACATGATAACGATTCTTGTTTACAATCCAGTATTGTTGAGTACAATAGGAATCATTCTCAACGCCGATCAACAGCCATGACCACTCTGCTTGCCCACGTTTCGATCGCCGCCCTGCTGCTCGGCTGGGCTCTGTTCACCCTGATTCCCGCCTGACCCCGGAGATGCCGATGCCGCCTAGCGAGCTTTGGGCCGGGGCACTCAGCCTGGTCCTGATCCACGATGAGACCGGCTGCGCGCATTCGGCGCTGCATGCGGCCCGCTTGCTCGAACAGCTGAGCGAGGCCGAAGGAATCGATGAGGCCACCCGCGACCTGTGCGAACGCGCCAGCCGCCGCCTGAGCCGGGAGGAGCATCCGCATGCCTGCCACGCCCAGGGTCGCTAACCCAATTGGGCGCGGCAGCCCCGGTCACGCTGGGCGATGCTCCGCCGAAAGCTACCGTGCAGGACGAACCTGGTGCGTCCCAGTACGGGGAACAGGGTCAACAATAGCGGGCATGGCGCTGACACCTTTAAAGACTGCAGCAGCATCGTGGACGACAGCGACGCCGGCAAGCCGACCAAGAACGGCGCGCTCGGGCTGGCGCTGCGACGAATCCGGCCACTGCCCGACTTAAGCAACGTATTGACACTAATTCTCATTTACACAATAATGCGAACCATTATCGTTTATCTTGACCAGCCATGAACCTGCCGCCAAAACCGCCCAGCCAGAACCTGCCAAGCCCCTCCGGCAATTCTCGACCGCGACTCGACAGCGGCCAACTGCTGCAAGGGGCGCAGGCGATCGAAATCGAACACGCAGGCCAGTTCTACCTGCTGCGCGTCACCCGCGAAAACAAGCTGATCCTGACCAAATAGTTTTCCCTCCGTTGTAAATCTCTCGTTCCCGCAGCCAGCAAGCAAAACGCCAGCGAGCCAAGGGTTTTTTCAGGTCGCCAACGGAACAAAACCGCACAGACGAACATTCATGAGTTACGCCCTCTCCCGCCCATCATCAGCCCAGCGCAGTGGCCTGCTCGGCGTGGTCCTCGGTCTCCATGTCGTCGTCGCCCTGGCGATCATGGCCGCCCGGACCGTGGTGCCGGAGATCATGGACATACCGCTGGTCGTCGACCTGCTGCAACCGCCGGCCGAGATCAAGCAGCCAGTCGCCAAGCCGTTGCCGATGGCCAAGCCGTTGCCCGTCCGCCAACCGACGCCGAAGACGCCCGCCCCACAGGTCGAGGCAACACCAAGCAATCTGCCCGCCCTGGCCGCGCCGCTTGCCGCACCCGCGGAGGCCAAGCCGGTCCCGGCCGCTCAGCCAGCGGCCGAACCGGTCAGCCAGGCCCGTTTCGATGCCGATTACCTGAAGAACCCGGCCCCGCCCTATCCGCCGCTTTCCCGCCGGATGGGCGAGGAAGGCAAAGTCATCCTGCGCGTTTCGGTCAATCCGCAAGGCACGGCCGACAGCGTCGAGATCAAGACCTCGTCGGGCAGCTCGCGGCTCGACGACGCAGCACAGAAGACCGTGCACAACTGGAAATTCGTTCCGGCCAAGCGCGGCGAAACCGCCGTCCAGAGCTGGGTGCTGGTCCCGATCATTTTCAAATTGGAGCAATAAGCATGCAGGAAACCGCCCAAAACGCTTTCGGCTTCGCCCATCTGTGGGCCAGCGGTGACCTGGTCTCGCATACTGTCGCCTACATTCTGGCCGCGATGTCGATCGCCAGCTGGTACCTGATCCTGGCCAAGGCCTGGGACTGGTATCGGGTCCGCCGCGCTGCCCGCGCCGTCACTTCGTTCTGGGCCGCCAGCAGCGTCGGCGAAGGCCTCGAGCGCCTGAACCAGGCCGGCAGCGACAGCCCCTACGCCCAACTGGCCAGTCAGGCCAATTGCTGCAACAACGACTGCGAAGCCGTCAGCGGCCGCCTGGCCTCCCGTTTCGACCCGGCCGAGCAGATGGAACGCGCCCTGCGCCAGCAGCTTTCCGGCACCCAGGCGAGCATGGAGAACGGCCTGACCCTGCTGGCCACGACTGGCGCCACGGCCCCCTTCGTCGGCCTCTTCGGCACCGTCTGGGGCATCTATCACGCACTGGTCGCCATCGGCCTGTCCGGCCAGGCGGCGCTGGAAAAAGTCGCCGGCCCGGTCGGCGAAGCGCTGATCATGACCGCCGCCGGCCTGGCCGTCGCTCTACCCGCCGTTTTCGCCTACAACGCCTTCACCCGCTCCAACCGCGTCGTGCTGGCCGACCTCGACGCCTTTGCCCACGACCTGCATGCCTTCTTCACGGTCGGCAAGCCGTTTGTCGCCAACAGCGCCCAGATCCACCCGATGCGCGCCCGGGTCGCAACGGAGGCGGCATAAGATGGCGATGGGCAGCTTCAACTCGCCGGGCAGCCAGATGCCGACCGCGGAGATCAACATGACCCCGCTGGTCGATGTGATGCTGGTCCTGCTGATCATCTTCATCATCACCGCCCCGCTGATGACGCACCAGGTGCCGGTCGATCTGCCGCGCGCAACCAGCATGCCGACCCCGGAAAAACCGACGACGCTGCAAGTGGCGATCGATGCCGAGAACCACATTTTTGTCGGTGCCGACCAGGTTGACCGCAGCACGCTGGAAAGCCGCTTCCGCGAGGCGGTCGGCAGCGATGCCAACGTCGAAATGCACCTCAAGGCCGACCGCGCCACCCGCTACGAAACCGTAGCCGAAACGATGAGCGCCGCCCGCCGGGCCGGGCTGACCAAGATCGGCTTCGTCA
>CAMLHL010000152.1 GCA_946479855.1 uncultured Pseudomonadota bacterium | reverse complement strand
ACGACCGCAAGTCGCTGACCATCGTGCACAAGGGCAACATCATGAAGTTCACCGAGGGCCTGTTCCGCGACATCGCCTACAAGGTGGCCCAGGAAGAGTTCGGCGCCCAGTTGATCGACGGCGGCCCGTGGTGCCACTTCACCAACCCGAACACCGGCCGTGAAGTCACCGTCAAGGACTCCATCGCCGACGCCTTCCTGCAGCAGATCCTGCTCCGGCCGGCCGAGTACGACACCATCGTCACTACCAACCTGAACGGCGATTACATTTCCGACGCGCTGGCCGCCCAGGTCGGCGGCATCGGCATTGCGCCGGGCGCCAACATCTCCGATGACTACGCCTGCTTCGAGGCCACCCACGGCACGGCCCCGAAGTACGCCGGCCTGGACAAGGTGAACCCGGGTTCGCTGATCCTCTCGGCCGAAATGATGCTGCGCCACCTCGGCTGGAAGGAAGCCGCCGACCTGGTCATCAAGGCCATGGAAGCCGCCATCGGCGACAAGAAGGTGACCTACGACTTCGCCCGCCTGATGGACGGCGCCGAAGAACTGTCGTGTTCCGCCTTCGGCGATGCGATGATCGAGCGCATGTAGGTTCGCCGCTCATCCCGCCTGCACGAAGCCCCCGTCCGGGGGCTTCGTCTTTTGGGGCACCCCCGGCGGGAAGTACAATACGGGGATGACAGCAACTGCAATCAACGATCCCGTCGAGGCCGCGGCCTCCGATCTCATCAACGAACCGACCCTGTGGCGCGACAAAGGCTGGACGGCCCGCGTCATCAAGAACGAAGACGACGAGGGCTGGGCCGTCGAAATGATCAAGGACGGCGAAGCGGAGCCGGCCCTGGTCGGCCCATGGACCATGGGGCGCGACAAGAAAAATCCCAAACCGCTGGATGTTGCCGCCTTCCAGACCCTGGTCAAGACCGCTTCGGAAGTCCTGCGCCGCCACGAGCATCAGCGGCAGGCGCTACTGCACAAGAAGCTGACGGTCGACAGCGATTTCGGGCCGGTTTTTGTCACTCTCGACATCGTCCCCGACGAGGACGAGCCCTATGCCACGCTGGCCGCCGAGAACGCCGATGGCGAACGGTTGGGCAAGGTGCGTGTCGGGCCGGACTTCAAGCTCAGCCCGGCCAGCGCCCGGGCCTGGATGGCCGATGAATTCCGCCAGCCCGAATGACCCCGGCCAAGGCGGTGCGGCCATGACTGGTCCGGAAACCATCACCCGCAAGCAGGCGGTGCAGGGCTACGCCGGCTATTCGTGTCTCGGTCTCCACAACCCCAAGGGGCCGGAGAACGTCGGTGCCATCATGCGTGCCGCCGGCTGCTACGGGGTCAATACGGTTTTCTATACCGGTACCCGCTACGAGCGTGCGTCGGCCTTCCGCACCGATACCAAGCAGGTTCACCTGCAGTTGCCGCTGATCGGCGTGGACGACCTGCAGCAGGTCATTCCCTTCGGCTGCGTGCCGGTCGCCATCGAAGTGCACCCCGATGCCCGGCCGCTGACCGAATACCGGCACCCGGAACGGGCCTTCTACATCTTCGGCCCGGAAGACGGCGGCCTGAAAAAGAACGTGACGGCCTGGTGCCAGGACATCGTCTACATCCCGACCCACGGCTGCATGAACCTGGCGGCGACCGTCAATGTCGTGCTTTATGACCGGATGCTGAAGGCGGGCGGTTTCCGGGGGCAATCTTGACATTGGCGGCCCGCCAAGGGAGGCCGGTTTTTGCAGTAAAATTTGGGCCGTTTCCCTGTTTTTTGGTGTTCTAGCATGAGTTCAGAGAAGGCAGCCCCGGTGCCAAGTGCCGAGGAATTGTTGCAGCGACAAAAGGAGGTCCGCAAATGGGTGCTGCTGCGCGGTATCCTCCTCGGCGCACTGGTTGCCGCCTGGTGGATGCTGTTCGTGCCGGAATCGATGGTCGCTTCGAGCATGAGATATGTGCTCGGCGTCGTCGTCGGCCTGGTGGCGACCGGCGGCTATCTCTACCAGTTGCGCGGTGTATTCCGGGTGCCGGCCAGGGATTGACGCCTGGCCCATGTGTCGGCGCGCTAAGGAACTTCTCTGAACCACCAGCCCATCGCCGTTTTTGATTCCGGTCTCGGCGGCCTGACGGTCCTCCACGCCCTGCGTGAGCGCCTGCCGCACGAAGATTTTTTCTATTTCGCCGATACCCGCTTCCTGCCTTACGGCGACCGCCCGGAAACCTTTCTCCGTGAGCGCGGCGTGCTGATCGCCGAGGCGCTGGTCCGCCGGGGCGCCAAGGCGCTGGTCATCGCCTGTAACACGGCGACGGCGGCCGCCGCCGAGGCGATTCGCGCCGCCATCGATGTGCCGGTAGTGGCGCTGGAGCCGGGCGTCAAGCCGGCCGTGGCGCTGACCCGCAGCGGCACCATCGGCGTGCTGGCGACGACGCGCACCCTGCACAGCGAGCGTTTCCAGCGGCTGGTTGGCAATCATGCCAACGGTCACCGCGTCCTTGCCCAGCCGTGTCCGGGTTTGGCCGAGGCGATCGAGACGCTGGGGCCGGGCAGTGCCGAAGTCGAGCGCCTGCTCGACGGCTTTGTCGCGCCGCTGGCCGACGCCGGTGCCGATGTCGTGGTGCTCGGCTGTACGCATTACCCGTGGGTGGCCGAGGCCATCGCCCGGCGCATGCCGGCCGGCACGGCACTGCTCGACACCGGCGAGCCGGTGGCCCGCCAGCTCGAACGCCTGCTGGCCGCCGGCCAGCTGCTCGGCGGCGGGCAGGGCCGGTTGGTCATGGCGACGAGCGGTGCGCCGGTTTCGGTGAGTGCTACGGTCGACCGTCTTTTTGGGGCAAAAATGCCCATCGAACACTGGGAACCCTGATGAGCGAAATGCAAAAGCCGCTGGCCGGCCTCAAGGTCGTCGAACTCGGCACGCTGATCGCCGGGCCGTTCTGCACGCGGATCATGGGCGAATTTGGCGCCGAAGTGATCAAGGTCGAATCGCCCGACGGCGGCGACCCGCTGCGCAAGTGGCGCAAGCTCTACGAAGGCACCTCGCTGTGGTGGTATGTCCAGGCGCGCAACAAGAAATCGGTGACGGCGAATTTGAAGCATCCGCAAGGCCGCGAGTTCGTCCGCAAACTGATCGGCGAGGCCGACATCCTGGTCGAGAACTTCCGCCCCGGCGTGCTGGAGAAACTCGGGCTGGGCTGGGATACGCTGCAGGCCGACAATCCGGGGCTGGTCATGGTCCGCCTTTCCGGTTTCGGCCAGAGCGGGCCGTACCAGGACCAGCCGGGCTTCGGCGCAGTCGGCGAGTCGATGGGCGGCCTGCGCTACATCACCGGCTTCCCCGACCGGCCGCCGGTGCGTACCGGGATTTCCATCGGCGACTCGATTGCCGCGCTGTGGGGGGCCATCGGCGCGCTGATGGCGCTGCGCCACAAGGAGGTCAACGGCGGCGCCGGGCAGGTGGTCGATGTCGCGCTCTACGAGGCCGTCTTCGCGATGATGGAATC
>CAMLHL010000151.1 GCA_946479855.1 uncultured Pseudomonadota bacterium | reverse complement strand
GCGTCGATGACCTTGATCATGACCGGCGTGATGTCGATGCCGATGCCGTCGCCCTCGATGAACGGAATGATCGGATTGTTCGGGACGGCCTGCCCCGGAACGATTTTCTGACCGCCTTGCGGAACCTTGATATGAGAAGTCATAGCCACTCCATGCGTTGTTTTCGGTGGGTCCGCCAGCCGCGAACTCCCTTGATCGGCAACACCCGGGGCATCTCTCCGGCACCGGGCGGCAAAAAGGATTATGTCGCAAAACAGCCGCTGGTGTCAGTACTTTGGCCGGCCGACGGAACGCTACGGTCGACCGGGTAAAAAGCCCAAAAACAAAAAAAGCGAAGACCGGATCGGCCTTCGCTTTTTTCTGGCTCGGCGCCGAAGCGCCAGTCAGCTTGCTGCGCTTAGACGCGAGCCGCCTTCAACGCCGCATTCAGCGTCGGACTCGGGCGCATGATCGCCTTGGTCTTCTCGGCATCGGCCAGATAGTAGCCGCCGATATCGACCGGCTTGCCCTGCACCGACTTCATTTCGGCGACGATCTGGCCTTCGTTGTCGGTCAGCGTCTTGGCCAGCGTCGTGAACTTGGCGGCCAGTTCCTTGTCCTCGGTCTGCGCGGCCAGTTCCTGCGCCCAGTACATGGCGAGGTAGAACTGCGAGCCGCGGTTGTCCAGCTCGCCGGTCTTCGGCGACGGCGACTTGTTGTTGTCGAGCAGCTTGCCGGTAGCGGCATCCAGGGTCTTGGCCAGCAGAACGGCACGCTTATTGCCCTCCTTGATGCCCAGCTCTTCCAGCGAGACGGCCAGGGCCAGGAACTCGCCGAGCGAATCCCAGCGCAGGTGGTTTTCCTGCGTCAGCTGCTGCACGTGTTTCGGAGCCGAGCCGCCGGCACCGGTTTCGTACATGCCGCCGCCGTTCATCAGCGGCACGATCGACAGCATCTTGGCCGAGGTGCCCAGTTCCATGATCGGGAACAAGTCGGTCAGGTAGTCGCGCAGGATGTTGCCGGTCACCGAGATGGTGTCGAGGCCGCGGGCGACGCGCTCCAGCGTGAAGCGCATGGCGCGGACCTGCGACATGTGCTGGATTTCGAGGCCGGTGGTGTCGTGATCCTTGAGGTATTTCTCGACCTTCTTGATCAGCTCGGCTTCGTGCGGGCGGTACGGATCCAGCCAGAAAATGGCCGGCATGCCGGAGTTGCGGGCACGGGTGACGGCCAGCTTGACCCAGTCGCGGATCGGCGCATCCTTGACCTGGCACATGCGCCAGATATCGCCGGCTTCGACGTTCTGGGTCAGCAGCACTTCGCCGGTGTTGTTGTCGACGATGTTGGCGATGCCGTCTTCGGCGATCTCGAAGGTCTTGTCGTGCGAGCCGTATTCCTCGGCCTGCTGGGCCATCAGGCCGACGTTCGGGACGGTACCCATGGTCTTCGGATCGAAGTTGCCATGCCACTTGCAGAAATTGATCATCTCCTGATAGATGCGGGCGAAGGTCGATTCCGGCATGACGCACTTGCTGTCGTACTGCTTGCCATCGGCGCCCCACATCTTGCCGCCCTGGCGGATCATCGCCGGCATCGAGGCATCAACGATGATGTCGTTCGGCGAGTGGAAGTTGGTGATGCCCTTGGCCGAATCGACCATGGCCAGACGCGGCCGGTGTTCCTGGCAGGCGTGCAGGTCGCGGATGATCTCGTCGCGCTTGGATTCCGGCAACTGCTTGATCTTCTCGTAGAGGTCGACCATGCCGTTATTGACGTTGATGCCCAGTTCCTCGAAGGTCTTGCCGTGCTTCTCGAAGGCATCCTTGTAGTAGATCTTGACGCAGTGGCCGAAGACGATCGGGTGCGAGACCTTCATCATCGTCGCCTTGACGTGCAGCGAGTAGAGAATGCCGGACTCGCGGCAATCTTCCAGCGTCTGCTCGTAGAACTCGCAGAGCGCCTTCTTGCTCATGAACATCGAGTCGATGATCTCGCCTTCGAGCAGCGACAGCTTCGGCTTCAGCACGGTGGTCTTGCCGCCCTTGGCGATCAGTTCCATGCGCACTTCGCGCGGCTTGTCGAGGGTCATCGACTTTTCGCCGTGGTAGAAGTCGCCATGCTCCATGTGCGAAACGTGGGTCTGCGACCATTGCTTCCATTCGCCCATCGAGTGCGGGCGCTTCTTGGCGTAATTTTTGACAGCCTGCGGTGCGCGGCGGTCGGAATTGCCTTCGCGCAGCACCGGGTTGACGGCGGAACCGAGGCACTTGCCATAACGGACCTTGAGGGCCTTTTCTTCGTCGGTAGTCGGATTCTCGGGGTAGTCGGGGATCTTGTAACCCTTGTCCTGCAGCTCCTTGATACAGGCCTTGAGCTGGGCGACGGAGGCCGAAATATTCGGCAGCTTGATGATGTTGGTGTCCGGCAGCAGGCACTTCTTGCCCAGTTCGCCCAGGGTATTCGGCACCTTCTGATCATCCGGGAGGTAGTCGGAGAACTCGGCGAGAACCCGCGCCGACACGGAAATGTCCGCCTTCTCGATTTCGATGCCGATCGGATCAGTGAAGGTCCGAACGATAGGCAAGAACGCGCACGTCGCCAGCAGCGGCGCTTCGTCGGTCAGCGTGTAAATGATCTTGGACTTTCCTGCAGCCATGCTACCCCCTGAATGAATTAATAATTACGCGGGCCAAATATAGCGGCGGCCCCTTTCACCATGCTTACAAGAGCAAACTTTTCGAGTATCTCCGCCACGGGCTCAACGGTCAACGGTGAAATGCCATTTCACATGGCGAATTCCCGGATTCCATGCCATCGCGATGCTAGAATTTCCTGTCCACAGGGAGACTTGGCAATGAAGATTTCCGTCGGCCTCTATGGCACCAATGCGCACCAGATCGCGCTGGCCATGATCCAGGGGTTCAACAAGCACTACACACTGTTTCGCCAGACCTGCCGCGAAGCCAAGACGCGCTTCGAACATGGCGACTGGCTGGGGGTGCACAAGGCGGTCAAGGAACGGATCCGCTTCTACGACGACCGCGTCGACGAGTGCGTCGAGCGCCTGCGCAATGAATTCGATGCCGCAACCATCGATTACGCCACCTGGCAGCAGATCAAGTTGCTCTACATCGGCCTGTTGCTCAATCACAAGCAGCCGGAACTGGCCGAAACCTTCTTCAATTCGGTGACGACCAAGATCCTGCACCGCAATTACTTTCACAATGATTTCATTTTCGTCCGCCCGAGTATTTCGACAGAAAACCTCGAAGGTGACGATACCCAGACCTACCGCAGCTATTACGCCAAGGAAGACGGCCTGCGCGGCGCCGTGCGCAAGATCGTCCGGGATTTCGACTGGCACCGCCCGTTCGCTGACCTCGACCGCGATGTCGACTACGTCTATGCGGCGGTGCACCGCTTCCTGAACGGCATGCCGCGCCGCGAGGTCAATTTCCAGATCCAGGTCCTTGGCTCGGCCTTCTATCGCAACAAGGCCGCCTACATCATCGGCAAGGCGATCAACGGCTCGGCCGAATACC
>CAMLHL010000150.1 GCA_946479855.1 uncultured Pseudomonadota bacterium | reverse complement strand
CCGCGGCCTGGGTTACTGTCTTGAGCGACCCCAAGGCGAATAGGCCGCAGTCCTCAGCCTCCGAGACCGAGCGCTCGCTCTTTGGCGAGATTCTCGACTGGATGCTGGCGCCGTTGCTCTTCGTCTGGCCGCTGAGCATTGCCTTTACCCACTATTTCGCCAACAACGTCGCCAATTTTCCGTACGATCAGGCGCTGCGTGAACATGTGGCGGCGATCGCCCGCCAGGTCAAGCTGGTCAATGGCAAGCCCCTGCTGTCCTTGCCGGCATCGGCTCGGGCGCTGTTGCGGGCCGATGAAACGGACAGCGTTTATTTCCATGTGGTCACTGCCGAAGGCAAGTTCCTCGCCGGTGACAAGGATTTGCCCAGTGCTGACCTGTCGCCCGATGAAACGAACGTTCCCGGTGAAATTTACCTGCGTGACGCCGACTTCAAGGGACAGGACCTGCGCCTAGCCTATACTTACCTCGCCGAACCGAAGATGCCAAAGGCTCAGTGGATTCTCATCGAGGTTGGCGAAACCACTGAAAAACGCAGCCAGTTGGCCAATAAGATTGTCGCCAGCGTCATTCTGCCGCAATTCATCATCATTCCGCTTGCAGTCATGCTGGTCTGGTTTGGCCTATCGCGCGGCCTCCGCCCGCTAACTCGCCTGCGTCAGACCATTGAGGCCCGGGAGCCGGCCGATCTTTCGCCGATTGCCACCCGCCGGGTTCCGGAAGAGCTGGAGCCGCTGGTCGAGGCGTTCAACGAAATGCTCGAACGGATGAAGCGGAACGTTGAAGCGCAGCAGCGCTTCGTTGCTGATGCCGCGCATCAGATGCGGACGCCGCTGACCGGGCTCAAAACCCAGGCCCAGCTTGCCTTTCGCGAAACGGATCCGAAGGCCTTACGGCATGCCTTGCGACAGATTGCCACTGGCGTCGACCGGGCCGGGCGTCTGGTTAACCAACTGCTGATTCTTGCCCGAACAGAAGGAGGGGAGCATGCCCCACAGCGACACGAGCCACTCGACCTAGCGCTTTTGATCCGCGAGATCGTCGAAGACTGGGTGATGACGGCCATCGAAAAGGGCATTGATCTTGGCTACGAGTCCGAGGGGCCGGCGATGATCCGCGGCAATCCCTTTTTGCTGCGGGAGCTGGCCAAGAACCTGATCGATAACGCGTTACGCTACACGCCGCGTGGCGGGCACGTCACCTGTCGTGTGCTGGCCACGGAGGCGACGGTCCTCTTCGAGGTTGAGGATGATGGGGTGGGCATCAGTGAGGAGCAGGCAGAACTGGTGTTCGAGCGCTTCTATCGTGTCGATGATGCCACTACCGAGGGTAGCGGGCTGGGTCTTGCCATCGTCCAGGAAATCGCCGTGCAGCATGAATCTGTGGCCAGCCTGCGGCCCAATCCCAGCGGCAAGGGCGCTGTGGCACGCGTCGCTTTCGCGGCCTGGCACTTGCCGGCGCCGCCACCGCCGGCGCCGGACGATTTTTCGGAGCTCTATCGACAAACGCCGCCAATCGGTACTTGAGCTGGGTGCCGATGCAGAGTGCCTGAAAATGCTTCTGCTAGTTGCGAAGTGGCGCCGAGCCCGCTATAATGCGCCCTCCTTAGGCCAAGTAGCTCAGTTGGTAGAGCAGCGGATTGAAAATCCGCGTGTCGGTGGTTCGATTCCGCCCTTGGCCACCAGAATTCTTAGAAAAGCCCAGCCTGCCCGGTTGGGCTTTTTGCATTCCAGAGCCTGATCGAGCAATATTCGGCAATGATCTCCAAACAACAGTTGCGTTTTCTCAAGCTGCTCGGCCTGTCGTTGCTTGCGACAGCGTGTGGCGGATGTGCGGTCGTGGCGGTCGCCGATGCCGCGGTAACGGTGGTGGCGACCACGATCAAGGTCGGCGCCACGGTGGTGGAAACCACGGTCGATGTGGCGGCGGCCGGCGTCAAGGCGGTGGCCGGCAGTTCAGGCGACGAAAAATAGATCGTCGCCAAACTGCGGGTTGCAATGCTGCCGTAACATCCACTATGAATAATGCCGGCTTTCCTAAAAGAGAGACGATCATGGATCTGCTGCTGTGGCGGCATGCCGAAGCCGAGGATGGCGAAGACGACCTGAAGCGTCGTCTGACCGAGCGTGGCGAGAAGCAGGCACGGGCGATGGGGGCGTGGATACGCGCGCACCAGCCCAAGGATTTGCGCATCATCGTCAGTCCGGCAATACGCACTCAGCAGACGGCGGAAGCGTTGAAGCTGCCCTTCGAGACGAATCGCAAGATCGGGCCGGATGCCTGTGTTTCTGAACTGATTGCCGCTTCCGGCTGGCCGTCGGCGCACGGTTCCATCCTCATCGTTGGCCATCAGCCGTCACTCGGCCGGATGGCGTCGCTGCTGTTGGCCGGTCAGGAAGCGGAGTGGAGTATCAAGAAAGGCGCCTTATGGTGGCTGAGCAACCGGGTTCGTCGCAACGAAACGCAGACCGTGCTGCGCGCCATGATACCGGTGGAGTTGCTGGACTAGACACGGCCGCCGCTTAGGCGTGAAATAACCCCCATGACATGAAAAAAGGGGGGAATATGCTGACTTCAAAAACTAAGACGAGCGCGCCGGCAACTTCGGCCAAGCCGCGTCTCCGGCAGCGCCCGGTGGCCCGCGGCGATGTGGTGCCGCTACAGACCCCGGCCGGGATCGAGGGCTTTTCCGTGCATGCTGCGGTCGACGCCGCCCAGGAGGCAAAAATGGCGGCCTTGCGCGATGTGCTAGCCAATTCGCCGGCGGAAGAATCGGTGGCCCTGCTCAAGGGCCTGCTCAAGCAGCAGCGGATGGTCATTGGCGACCTGCTCGCCAATCCGGACGAAGAATTGCTGCCCGACTGGCGCGATGGCGGGTACCCGTACCGTAACCTGATGCAGCGCCGCAACTACGAGCGGCAGAAGTACCGCCTGCAGGTCGAATTGCTGAAGCTGCAGGCCTGGGTCAAGGAAACCGGGCAGAAGGTGGTCATCCTCTTCGAGGGCCGCGATGCGGCAGGCAAGGGCGGCACCATCAAGCGTTTCATGGAGCACCTGAATCCGCGCGGGGCGCGCGTCGTCGCGCTGGAAAAACCGACCGATTTCGAGCGCGGCCAGTGGTATTTCCAACGCTACGTGCAGCATCTGCCGACCAATGGCGAGATCGTGCTGTTCGACCGCTCCTGGTACAACCGCGCCGGCGTCGAGCGGGGCATGGGTTTCTGCTCCGACCAGGAGTACGCCGAATTTGTCCGTCAGGCGCCGGAATTCGAGCGCATGCTGACACGCAACGGCACCCATCTGATCAAGTTCTGGTTCTCGGTCAGCCGTGACGAGCAACGCCGCCGCTTCCGTGAACGCAAGGTGCACCCGCTCAAGCAGTGGAAGCTGTCACCGATCGACATGGCCTCGCTGGACAAGTGGGACGATTACACCAAGGCCAAGGAAGCGATGTTCTTCCATACCGACACCGCTGATGCACCGTGGACGGTGATCAAGTCGAACTGCAAGAAGCGGGCGCGGCTGAACGCCATGC
>CAMLHL010000149.1 GCA_946479855.1 uncultured Pseudomonadota bacterium | reverse complement strand
TGGCGTCTTCCTTGGCCAGCTTGTACTTGTTGACGCCGACGATGACGTCCTTGCCGGAATCGATGCGCGCCTGCTTGTCGGCCGCGCAGGTCTCGACCTGCATCTTCGCCCAGCCCGATTCGACGGCCTTGGTCATGCCGCCCATCGCCTCGATTTCCTGGATGATGCCCCAGGCCTTGTCGGCCATGTCCTGGGTCAGCTTTTCCATCATGTAGGAACCGGCCCACGGATCGACGACGTTGGTGATGTGGGTTTCTTCCTGGATGATCAGCTGGGTGTTGCGGGCGATGCGCGACGAGAACTCGGTCGGCAGCGCGATGGCTTCGTCCAGCGCGTTGGTGTGCAGCGACTGGGTACCGCCGAACACCGCGGCCATCGCCTCGATGGTGGTGCGCACGACGTTGTTGTACGGGTCCTGCTCGGTCAGCGACCAGCCCGAGGTCTGGCTGTGCGTGCGCAGCATCTTGGACTTG
Source organism: uncultured Pseudomonadota bacterium (assembly GCA_946479855.1). The sequence continues at coordinate 3,126 of CAMLHL010000149.1, read as the reverse complement.
GCGCTCTTGGCGTTGAAGCCGGTCATGATGCGGTCCCACAGCAGGCGGCCGGCGCGCATCTTGGCGATTTCCAGGTAGAAGTTCATGCCCACCGCCCAGAAGAAGGACAGGCGGCCGGCGAAGGTATCGACGTCCATGCCCGAAGCGACGCCGGTGCGCACGTATTCCATGCCGTCGGCCAGCGTGAAGGCCAGTTCGATCGCCTGGTTGGCGCCGGCTTCCTGGATGTGATAGCCGGAAATCGAGATCGAGTTGAACTTCGGCATGTGCTGCGCGGTGTAGCCGAAGATGTCGGCGATGATCTTCATCGACGGCTTGGGCGGATAAATATAGGTGTTCCGCACCATGAACTCTTTGAGGATGTCGTTCTGGATCGTCCCCGACAGCTTGTCCTGCGAGACGCCTTGTTCCTCGGCGGCGACGATGTAGCCGGCGAGGATGGGCAGCACGGCGCCGTTCATCGTCATCGAGACCGAAATCTTGTCGAGCGGGATGCCGTCGAACAGGATCTTCATGTCCTCGACCGAGTCGATCGCCACGCCGGCCTTGCCGACGTCGCCGAGGACGCGCGGATTGTCGGAGTCGTAACCGCGGTGCGTCGCCAGGTCGAAGGCGACCGACACGCCTTGGCCGCCGGCGGCCAGCGCCTTGCGGTAGAAAGCGTTGGAAGCTTCGGCGGTGGAGAAGCCGGCGTACTGGCGGATGGTCCACGGCTTGACCGCGTACATCGTCGGCTGCGGACCGCGCAGGAAGGGGGCGACGCCGGGCAGGGTGTCGGCGAATTCGAGGCCGTCGACATCCTTCTTGGTATACAGCGCCTTGACCTGCAGCCCTTCCGGAGTGTGCCAGACCAGATTGTTGATGTCACCGCCCGGCGCCTGCTTGGCAGCAGCCTTCTCCCACACTTCCAGATTATTGGAATCAAAGAACTTTTCTGACATGACTCATCCCTCGCCGATTCGATTTTTTCAGGCCGATGATGCAGAATTCAAAATTCTACGCTTTCGAGCCTAGCTTGACATACTGAGTCCCGCATAATACTGTATCCATAATTATGGAGGCAAGTCGGCAATGTATCGACCTGTCCCAGATCCACATATCAGACAATGACTCATATCGCACCCACCGCGCTCTACCAGGAAGTCGCAGAACGCTTGCGCCAGCGCATCTTCGCCCACGAACTGACGCCGGGCACCTGGATCGACGAGCAAAAGCTCGCCGAACAGTATGGCATTTCCCGTACGCCGCTGCGCGAAGCGCTGAAAGTGCTGGCCTCGGAAGGCCTGGTCGAACTGAAGCCGCGCCGCGGCTGCTACGTGACCGAAATTTCCCGCCAGGACATGGACGACATCTTCCCGCTGATGGCCATGCTGGAGGGACGCTGCGCCGCCGAAGCGGTCAACCGGGCCAGCCAGGCCGACATCGCGGCCCTCAAGGAAATTCACGAACGCCTTGAAGGCGCTGCCCGCGATGGGCGAATCGACGCCTTTTTCGAGGCCAACCAGGAATTCCACCGGAAAATCCAGGAACTGTCCGGCAACCGCTGGCTGCTCTCGGTCATCCAGGACCTGCGCAAGGTCCTGAAACTTTCCCGTTTGCACTCGCTGTCGCTGGAAGGACGCCTGCAGCAATCGCTCGACGAGCACCGGCTGATCATGGCGGCGCTTGAGGCCGGCAATGCCGCCCATGCCGAAAAACTGATGCACGACCACCTGCTGTCCGGGCGTGAAGCCCTGGCCAAAATGGAAGCCGCTCCCCCCAAGGCCGCCTGAGGCCAGGTCTCAGCGCATCCGCTCTTCGATATTGGCGAACAGCCGGTCGTAGATGGCGACCAGCGCTTCGCGGTCGGCGCTGCCCTTGATCCACTTGCGCGAACGGACGATCTTCGCCGCTTCCTGTTCCATGGCGCTCAAACTGACTACGCTGACCTCCTCGCCATGCAGGATGGCGGTTGCGTCGGCGCGCGCCCGCTGGGCCGTCGCCACCAGGCGCATCGACGACTCCATGGACGTGGCGCCGCCGCCAATGGCGGTGGACAGGTCATGGACATGCTGAGCCGAGGTCGCCGAATTGGCCAGTTCACTGCTGAATTCGCCCGCCGTCACCCGGGCTTCGGAAACGGCCTGCTGCAGGTCGCCAATCTCGACGGTCGCCGACGCCATTGACGTACTGATTGCCGATATCGCCGCAGAGATTTCCTCGGCGGAACGCTGCGCCTGATCGGCCAGCTTCCGCACTTCGTCGGCCACCACGGCAAACCCACGCCCGGCCTCGCCGGCCCGGGCCGCCTCGATCGCCGCGTTGAGCGCCAGCAGATTGGTCTGCTTCGCCACGTCGTCGATCCGGCCGGTCAGCTGATGGATGGCGCCGGCCTTGGCATTGAGGTCGGCCAGCGCATTGACGCCGCTCTCGGCGGCAGCTTGCGCCCCGCCCAGGGCCTGCGACATGCGCTGCGCGGCGCTCGACATGGCACTGGCCGATTCTCCGAAATTGCCGGCCAGCGCCTGCGATTCCTCCGCCTTGTCGCCGACTTCGTGCAGCGCCTTGTCGACATGCTCGATGGCCATCGACAAGCCGTGCTCGGAACGCAGGAATATCCGCGACAGCAGGGCCTCGCGGGCCACCGATTCCTGCGCCGCCTCGAGCTGGTCGAGCAGTGACTGCATCTGTTCCAGAACGGTGCGGAAGGTGCCGTGCAGCCCGGAGATCTGCAATCGTCGCCAGTTCCGGCCGCCCGAGGAAGCCTTCATGGCACCGAGAATCTCCCGGAAGGTGGTCTCCGTCTGGTCGAGCGCCGAGTTCATGTTGACCCGGATCGACTCCAGCGTCGGGTCGGCCATGGCCTGCGGCAGACGGGCCACCAGCTCGCCCTGCCCGGCCTGGCACAACAGTTCGTCCAGCTTGAGCAGGTCCGCATTGGCTGCCGTTGCCGGCCAGAACAGCACGAGCAGCGCAACGCCCAGGCAAGCGACCGCTCCCCACGGGCTGACGAAAACCAGACCGGCCGCCGCCAGCAACAGGGGCGCCAGGAGCCATCTGGCCCTAGAGAGAGAAGACAAGTGCTTCATAACCTACCCCTGACTGTTGCATGATATCGACCAGGACCTTGGTCCCCGCCTCGATGGC
>CAMLHL010000148.1 GCA_946479855.1 uncultured Pseudomonadota bacterium | reverse complement strand
TATCAAGAATGCCCTGGTGCGCTATGCGCTTGGCGCCCTTTAGGAGAATCGCATGTTGAAGAAGTTGTTGCCGTTCATGTTGACCGTGGCGTTCGGAGCGCAAGCCATGGCCGATGAGGTGGAGATCCGGAAGGCGATGGAGGCCAAACTGGGCGCCAAGGTGGACAGCGTCAGCAAGTCGGGCTACATGGGACTGTATGAAGTCTATGCTGACGGCCAGATTTTCTATACCGATGAAAAAGTGAGTGCCATCGTGGCCGGCGGTCAGTTGATCGACGCCAAGACGATGAAGAATGTCACCGATGAGCGGATCAAGAAGCTGACTGCAATCAAGTTCAACGAACTGCCGCTGGAGCGCGCCATCAAGCAGGTGCGCGGCGACGGCAAGCGGGTGCTGGCCACCTTCGAAGATCCGAATTGCGGCTACTGCAAGCGTCTCGCCAAGGAGCTGCAGAAACTCGACAATGTCACGATTTACACCTTCCTGTATCCGATTCTTTCCGAAGATTCGGTACGCAAGTCGAAGCAGATCTGGTGCTCGCCCGAGCGGGCCAGGGTCTGGAACGACTGGATGATCGACGGCAAGGCGCCGGCCGGGCGGGAGGATTGCGATACCTCGGCAGTGACCAAGAACCAGGAGTTTGGCCGCAAGCTGAATATCTCGGGTACGCCGACGATGTTCTTCGGCGATGGCGAACGCGTTCCAGGGGCCATGCCGCTGGCTCGCATCGAGCAGAAGCTGGGGACGGTCAAGTAAGTTCCAAGTGGCCGCCCGGAACTGCGGCCTCTTGTGATCAAGGCATTCCGGGGGCATGATTGCCCGATGGACAGGGATGCCTCCGGGAACGCTCAGGGCCGAAATTTCGGAGCAAGGGTCCGGCTGATTCTTTTTTTTGCATTGACCTGGCTGGGTATCGCGGCCTTGCTGGTCTTTCTGCTCAATGACGCACGTTCTGCTGCGGAGCGGAAAGCCGAATCGGAGGTCGTGGCGGCGGTAGCACTGGCCGAGGCTCGTCTGGCAGGAATGTTGCATCGCGTCCAGGGAGATCTCGAACATCTGGCCGCGGCCTTGCCCAGGGAGTCCTTCGGGCCACTGACTGCCGGGCAATTCCGCGAACGGGTTGGCGGCGAACTGGCTTTGTATGCCCGAGGTTTTCCCGAGGTTGACGGGTTTCGCGTGCTCGATTCCAGCGGCAATCCGCTCTCTGCAACCGGTTCTTCCCCGCTGTTGCCGAAGGCTGTTGATCGAGCGGCTGTCGCGGCATTGTCGTCTGCCAATGGACGGCTGCTATATATCTCGGATGTCAATGTCGATCGCCTGTCCGGACGGTCGGCAATAGCGCTGGCGGTGCCTGTGCGCGATGCTGGCGGTGGGCTGCTTGGCGTGGTTGCAGTCTGGCTTGACCTTGGCTATCTGTGGCCCACCATCGACATGGTTTCCCTTGGTGGCAAAGGGGTGATTGCCGTACGGCGGGTCGCCGATGGCCGATTCCTCCTGCAGCGTCCTGTCTTGCCGGCGGCGGCCAGCCAGCCGCTTGAGGACGATCCGCTGCATACGAGAATTGTCGCGGGCGGTCGCTTGGGAACGGTGCGCTTCCTGGCGGCAGGCGAGGATGTGGAGCGTATCTATGGCTACCAGCGTATTGGCGACTATCCCTTGTATGTGGTTGCAGGGATTGCCACGGCCGATTATCTGGCGGATTGGCGGCAGACCCTGGCCATGGCATCGGCCTCTGCCGCCTTGCTCTTCCTCGCCTTGTCTTGGGTCCTGATTCGCGTGCTGCGGGCGGGGCGCCGAGAGGATGCGACGGCCGGCAAGCTGATGGAGAGCGAAGCCCGCTACCGGATGCTGGCCGAGAATAGTCATGATGTGATCTGGACGCTGGATATCCCGAGTCGTCGCTACACTTATGTCAGCCCTTCGGTCACCGAGATGAGCGGGTACCTGCCGGAAGAGATGCTCGGCCAGCCGCTCGAAGCAACGCTGACGCCGGAATCGGCCGGACGTGTCCTGCGCGATGTTGACCAGCGGCTGCGGCGGATTGCTGCTGGCGACAAGGCTGCCGGCCTTGTCACCAGCGAACTTGAGCAGTGCTGCAAGGACGGTAGTGTCATATCCACCGAAATCGTTGCCAGTTATCTGCAGGATAGGGAGGGCGTGCCGCACACGATTCTTGGCATTACGCGCAATGTCAGCGAGCGCAAGGCGGCGGAGGTTGCGTTGCGGGAGACCAATCGCCAGCTGCACGCCCGTATCGAGGAAATCGGTCGCCTGCAGGCGGCGCTGCAGGAACTGGCTGTGCGCGATAGCCTGACCGGTCTGTACAACCGGCGCTATCTCGACGAAACGCTCGAACGGGAAGTCTCGCGCGCCCGCCGCGAGGGCAATCCGCTGTCGCTGGTCATGCTCGATATCGACCACTTCAAAAGGGTCAACGATACCTATGGCCACCAGGTGGGGGACGAGGCCCTGCGCATGCTGGCCTCGACCCTGCTGGCCGATGTTCGTGCCGAGGACGTAGTCTGCCGTTATGGCGGCGAGGAGTTCCTGATCCTCTTGCCTAACATGCCGCTCGAAACGGCGGTGATGCGGGCGGAGGTCTGGCGGACTGCGGTCGACGGATTGTGCGTCGTGCTGGGTAATTTCCGCATCACCTTTACCATCTCGCTCGGTGTGGCCGCCTATCCCGAACACGGCAAGACGCCGGATGATTTGACCCGTTGCGCCGACCAGGCGCTGTATCGCGCCAAGCACCAAGGGCGCAACCAACTCGCCGTTTTTTTCGCCTGATCGGCGGTAGCCGGCGGTAGGCCGGTGGGGTGGATAACCCGCCCAAAACAGCCCACTTTTTACCACGTCGGCATGCGCTGTAGCGGCCGCTTTTTGATCTTGCTCAACTCCTGATAAGTCACTTTAAGTGTCTATTTCCTTGCATTGATTTTTAACGGAAATTTTCCAAAAAAACTTCTGCGGAAGTGCTTGTAAGTCCTTGTTGCATAAGAAAAAATTCGTGATTCCACTATTGACTGTAAGGAGTTGTTCCTCTAAAGTGGGTAAACGTGTTGAAAAGTGGGTAAACGGGGAGCGAGACAAGGGATGTTCGAGGGAGCGGCAGCGCTTAATCTGGATGCGAAGGGGCGGCTTGCCATACCGGCAAGGCACCGCGAGTCCCTGCTCGCCGCCAGTGAAGGTTCGCTGGTCCTGACCGCGCATCCGCATCGCTGCCTGCTGCTCTACCCGTCGCCGGCCTGGCAGCCGATCCGCGATCAGATCCTCAAGGCCTCCAGCCTCGATCCGCGTGCCGCTTCGATCAAGCGCGTCCTGGTGGGCAATGCCCGTACCGAAGAACCGGATTCCGCCGGGCGCATCCTGATCGCACCGGAGCTCCGCGAATACGCCCAGTTCGAAAAGACCGTCTATCTGGTCGGCATGGGGACGCATTTCGAAATCTGGAGCGAAGCCGGCTGGAGGCAGCAGAATGACTTGGCTGCCGAATCCTTGTCCGGAGAATTGCCGCCGGGCTTCGGAGACCTTGTCCTGTGACCGGCGGTGCCGCCCATGTGACGGTACTGCTCGAAGAGGCGGTGGGTGCCCTGGCGATCAAAGCCGACGGCA
>CAMLHL010000147.1 GCA_946479855.1 uncultured Pseudomonadota bacterium | reverse complement strand
CCTCGGCCTACGTCATTCTCGACCTCTTCGGCACCGCCGGCTACAAGGTCTTCGCGCTGGCCTACCCGGCGGCTCTCGGCCTGGTCAGTGCGACCATCGGCTACTTCCTGTTCCGCCGCGGTGACCTGCCTTGAAAAAACTGTTTTCCTCCCTCGTTTTTTGCCTTCTTTCCGGGTTGCCCCTGGCGCCGGCCTTTGTTTCCACGGCCATCGCGGAAGAACAACCGTCATCCGCCCCGCTCTTCGCCGCGACGCTGAGCGATCTCGACGACAAGCCGGTGGCCCTGGAACGCTACAAGGGCAAGCCGCTGGTGGTCAATTTCTGGGCTCGCTGGTGCGGTCCCTGCCGGGCTGAAATTCCCGAGCTGATCAAGTTCCGCGCCGCCCACAAGGGCAAGGTCGAGGTGCTCGGCATCGGCATCGAGGACAAGGCCGAGCCGGCCAAGGAATTCGCCAAGGCCTACGACATGGATTACCCGGTCTTCGTCGCCAAGGGCGAAGGCATTTCGCTGATGCAGGCCCTGGGCAACACCAAGGCCGGTCTGCCCTACACGCTGTTCATCGACCGCAACGGCCAGGTTGTGCAAAAAAAGATGGGGATCATCAAGAAAGCCGACCTCGACGCCGTGCAGGAAACGCTGTTCAGGAAATAAGCGGCTGACCGGGCCGGAGCGCCGGCCCGCGGGTCATTTCCGCCCTTTTCCCGGGTCGACCGTGGCAAAGCCTATTTGATCGCCTCGAGGAACTGCTGGCGCGCTGCGGCCAGTTCTCCCCGCCGGCTTTCCGGCAACAACCGTTCGCAGGACTCATAAAAGCGTTCAAAGGCCGTCCGCACCCGCACCGCCTCCAGCCGCCCCTTGACCGGCGCCTGGCTGCTCGCCGCCACCGGAACATCGAGCGGCGTCAAGGTCGCATAACGGGGAATGATGCGCTGCCCGCCCTTTTCCGAAGAAGCCGTCAGCGGCCCCGTTTTCACATAAACCACGCCTTCGTATTCGAAACGTGCCCCCATGGCCAAATGCTGAAGTTTCATTGCCCTTATCCGGAAATCCGTTGTTCAACCGCCAGCCGCCAAGCTGCGGGCAGCGAACGGCCCGCTCTGTCGCCGGCGCCCGGCTGCGCCTCTCCTGACTTCGTCAGAACCGGCGGATATTAACGCCGGGATGGCAGAAATTGTGCCGACGCCTTGAAAACTCCGGATCAAGGCGCAGCGAGCTCATCGACCACGATCCCCCAAACCTCCAGAAAACGGGGCATCGATGGTGCCGCACGACAAACGAAGCCCGCACTCGGCACTCATTGCTTCCTCGCCCGGCAACGCCGAGCGCGCTTCAATGCTTCGGTGCGTGCGTCCACTCGGCCGGGTGGAAACCGTAACCGTCGTCGGGAACGCTGTCCTGTTCGGCCTGCGCCAATGCCTTGAGATCAACCCGCTTGTCCCAATAGATTCTCCACCCGACCCGCTTGTCGGCCACCACTTCCGGGTGATCGGCCAGATAGTGATCCATGAACTGGGTGAATTCCGAAACGTACCCGCGATCCATCGACTCGGATTTGGCCGACGCATCGGCATGGAACAGCCTGCTGAAGATTCCGCTCATCTCTGTTTCCTCCGGACAACTCCGCCGCCGCAGCAACAAAGGCCAGCGACCAGGGCGTCGCATCATGACGCCCTGCCGGCGGGGTCCATGAGCAGCCGCTCTTGCGGATGCTCTCCACCTCGTCCGGCCCTCGGATTGATACGGCGATGCTTAATTGGTTTGATAGGCCTCGCCAGCCTTGGTTCCGGCGCCATTCAGCACGACGCCGAGCGGCGCACGGCTTGATCTAGCCGCCTGGCCGGCTCGCCTCACTCCGCAATCTCCGGCTCGACAAGATTCGCCAGCTGGGCCAGTGATTCCTGCCAGCCGAGATAGCACATCTCAAGCGGAATGGCCGCCGGCAACCCTTCCTGCATGACATCCACCTCGGTTCCGCACGACACCCGCCGGAAGCAGACGGTCGTCTGCATTTCTCCGGGCAGGTTCGGATCGTCGAAGCTGTCGGTGTAGCGTATCTTTTCGAAAGGCACCAGTTCGCGATATTCACCGCCAAAGGAATGACCGTGGCCGGTCGAGAAATTGGTGAACGACATCTTGTAGCGCCCCCCCACCCTCGCCTCCAGATGGTGGACCTTGCAAGTGAAGCCATAAGGCGGGAGCCACTTGGCCATGGCATCTGCCTCCAGGAAGGCGCGATAGACGCGCTCGGGCGGCGCCCGGAGCACGCGATGCAGTCGGATGGTTCCTGTAATCACGATCAGTCTCCTTTCGTATCACCGTTGGGGGGAAGCGGGGATTGCGCTCAAGTCGCTGGCCGATCGCGGCAATCGGTCATCGGCAAGGGATGGGCCGCGTTGCATCGCATGGATGAAAAATAAGACGCCACCGCCCGGCGCTGCTTTCGTCCACTTATGAGGCGGAGGATGCGGCGAGGTTCATTTATTCCGCCAGAACTTCCGCCACCCGCTGGCGTAGCGCGGGCAACAAGGTTTCGGCAAACCACGGGTTCTGTTTCAGCCAGCGGTTGTTGCGCGGGCTGGGGTGCGGCAGCGGCACCACCGCCGGCCAGTGGGTCTGCCAGCCCCGGACACGCTCGGTCAGCGAGCCGCCATCCGTGGGCAGGTGCCAGGCCTGCGCATACTGCCCGATGACCACGGTCAGACGCACCCCGGTCAAGCCGGCAAGCAGGCGGGCGCGCCACGTCGCCGCGCATTCGGGGCGTGGCGGCAGGTCGCCGGAGCGGCCGGTACCGGGATAGCAGAAACCCATCGGCAGCAAGGCAATGCGCCGGGGATCGTAGAAGATTTCCGGCGTCACGCCTAGCCAGTCGCGGAGGCGATCGCCACTCGGGTCGTTGAAGGGAATGCCAGTTTCGTGCACTCGCCGTCCCGGTGCCTGACCGACGACGAGAATACGGGCCTGCCCGTCGGCCTGCAGCACCGGCCGCGGCCCGAGCGGAAGATGCGCCGCGCACAGCGTGCAGCGGCGCACTTCGGCCAGCAGTTCGGAAAAGGAATCGTCAGCCATCGGTAGCATCGACAAAAACGCCTGTTCTGCCGATCCCCCGAGCGCTAGAACACCGCATCGCCGATACCGGCCAGCGCCGCATCGCCGGCCATCACGGTTTCGGCGAAGGCGGCAGCCTGCGGCAGCAGCTGGTCGGCGTAGAAGCGGGCGGTGGCGATCTTGGCGCGGTAGAAGGGCTGGTCGCCCTCGCCCCGCTCGAGATAACCGGCCGCCGCCAGCGCCGCCTTGCCCATCAGCCAGCCGCCGCAGACGGTGACGGCGAGGTGCAGGTAGGGCACCGCTACGGTCAACGGCCCGGCAAGGCCATTTTTGGCGTCGGCAGCCAGCCACTCGGTGGCCGCGACCCAGGCTTTCAGCGCGCCGCCCAGGCGCTGGCCGATGGCCTGCAACTCCGGCTTGGCGGAGGCGACGAGCGCCTTCGCGGTGGCCTGCACTTCACCGAAGACGACCTGGGCGGTGGCGCCCTGGTCGCGCATCAGCTTGCGGAACAGCAGGTCGTTGGCCTGGATGCCGGTGGTGCCTTCGTAGATGGTGGTGATGCGCGAGTCGCGCCAGTGCTGGGCGG
>CAMLHL010000146.1 GCA_946479855.1 uncultured Pseudomonadota bacterium | reverse complement strand
CCCGCAACCACCGGATAACAGCAAAAAGGCCAGTCGATCGACTGGCCTTTTTCTTGGGTGCGGCGCCGGCTTACTTGCGACCGAACTTCTCGGCCAGCTGATTGAGTTTTTCAACGCGACGCTGCTCGGCCTTGGCTTCCGCTTCGGCAGCCTTGCGCTGCTCGGCCTGCTTCTTGAACCGCTCGCGCAGCAGTTCGGCGGCATGCTGACGGTTCTCGTCGGTGACCTCGCCGGCCGGCGTACCGTCGAGATTCAGACGTACCGTCCCCTTTTCCATTTCCTTCAGGTAGCGCGTCGAAATGGTGTGGCTGCGCATGGCCAGGCGCAAGGACTTTTTGCTGATTTCCGGCAACTGGGCGAAGACCTGCTTGTCGATGCCGATGGCCAGCGGGCTGAAATTGCGGAATACGTCGAATCGCGTCTGTAGGTCCTTGAGCAGGACACGCGCGTCGATCGGCTTGTCGATAGTGGCTTCGGTAGTCGTCATGATGGAACGGGAACAGGTTGAGGCGCGAAGGTTAGCACGAAGGCCGGCGATTTCGGCCGCGAAATCGGTTTTCAGACGCCGTTTTTACGGAACCAGGCGAGCATGCGCTGCCAGCCATCGGCTGCCTCTTCCTGGCGGTAACTGGGCCGGTAATCGGCATGAAAAGCGTGCGGCGCATTGTCATAGACATGGACCTCCGACACCCTGGCGGCGGCACTGCCTTGCTGCAAGGCCTTTTCCATCGCCTCGACGGTTTCCGGCGGGATGCCGGCGTCAAGTCCGCCGTAAAGACCGAGCACCGGCGCCTTGATCTCGGCCACCAGATCGATCGGATGCCGTGGCGTCACCGCGCTGGCCGGACCAACCAGCTTGCCGTACCAGGCCACCGCCGCCTTGAGGGCCGGATGGTGGGCGCTGTACAGCCAGGTGATGCGGCCGCCCCAGCAAAAGCCGGTGACCGCCAGTCGGTCGGTGTCGCCCCCCTGGGTCGCCGCCCAGGCGACGCAGGCATCGAGGTCGGCGAGCACCTGGCTATCCGGCGTCTTGCCGACGATTTTTTCGAGGATTTCGGGAATGCTGGCGATCTGGCGCGGATCGCCCTGGCGGGCGAACAGTTCTGGCGCGATGGCTAAATACCCGAGCTTGGCGAGACGGCGACAGACGTCGCGGATATATTCGTGAGCGCCAAAAATTTCGGAAACCACCAGGACCACCGGCGGTTTCGGTGCGCCGGCCGGCGCAGCGCGATAAGCGACCATCGCACCATCGCCGGTCGGCACCTTGACCTCGCCGGCGAGCAGGCCGCTGGCGTCAGTGATGATCGCGGTCTGCGCCATCACGGGCTGGGTCGCGATGGCGAATCCCGCCCCCAGACTGGTCACCAGAAAACTCCGCCGGTCATAGACCTGCCCCGGCACCAGGCTGTTGAACTCCGGTTCTGTTTTCATGCTTGATCTCCATGTTGGACATCACATCAGCACAATGTCGTACTGCTCGGGCGAATAGCTCGGCTCCGATTGCAGGGAAACCGGCTTGCCGATGAAATCGGAAAGCATGGCCAGTGCCTGCGACTCTTCATCGAGAAAGAGGTCGACAACGTCGGGGCCGGCCAGGATACGGTATTCGCGGGCGTTGAACTGGCGCGCTTCGCGCAGCAGTTCGCGGAGGATTTCGTAGGCGACGGTGCGCGCCGTCTTGACCTCGCCGCGCCCGCTACAGGTCGGACAAGGCTGGCAGAGCACATGGGCCAGCGATTCGCGGGTCCGCTTGCGGGTCATTTCAACGAGGCCGAGGGCGGTGAAGCCGTTGACCGTCAAGCGTGTGTGGTCGCCGGCCAGCGCCTTGTTGAATTCATCGAGCACCGCCTTCTTGTGCTCCTCGTTTTCCATGTCGATGAAGTCGACGATGATGATGCCGCCGAGGTTGCGCAGGCGGAGCTGGCGGGCGATGGTGACCGCCGCCTCGAGATTGGTCTTGAAGATGGTGTCATCGAAATTGCGGACACCGACGAAGCCGCCGGTGTTGACGTCGATGGTCGTCATCGCCTCGGTCTGGTCGATGATCAGGTAGCCGCCGGATTTGAGATCGACGCGGCGGGCCAGCGCCTTCTGGATTTCCTCCTCGACACCGTGCAGGTCGAACAGCGGACGCTGGCCGGTGTAGTGGTCGAGCAGCGGCAGCACGGCCGGCGTGTATTCCTCGGCGAAGCCGGTCAGCTTCTGGAAATTCTCCCGCGAGTCGATGCAGATACGTGTCGTTTCTGGATTGACAAAGTCGCGCAGGACGCGCTGGCCGAGCGAGAGCTCCTGGTAAAGCAGGGTCGGCGGGCCGGAAGTCCGGGCCTTGTCGCGGATGTCGGCCCAGGTCTTGCGCAGGTAGGCGATGTCAGTGGCGAATTCGCCGTCGCTGGCGTTCTCGGCCATGGTCCGGACGATGAAGCCGCCCGGCTCGTCGGCCGGCACCAGGCGGGTGATCTTTTCGCGCAGCACTTCGCGCTCGGCCTCGGATTCGATGCGCTGCGAGATGCCGATGTGTTTTTCCTGCGGCAGATAGACCAGCATGCGGCCGGCGATCGAGATCTGCGTCGACAGCCGGGCGCCCTTGGTGCCGATCGGGTCCTTGACGACCTGGACGACGATGTTCTGGCCTTCGTGCAGGATTTTCTCGATCGGCCTTTCGGTGGCCGTTTCGCGGGGCTGCCAGATATCGGCGACGTGGAGAAAGGCGGTCCGGTCGAGGCCGACTTCGATGAAGGCGGACTGCATGCCGGGCAGGATGCGGCAGACGCGCCCGAGATACACATTGCCGACCAGGCCGCGGCTCGCCGTGCGCTCGATATGCAACTCCTGGACGACGCCCTGTTGCATGACGGCAACACGGGTTTCCTGCGGCGTGAAATTGATCAGGATTTCTTCGGTCATACGCTCTACAATTCGCGGTTTTTCCTGGATTCTACTATGCGCAAGGCGCCCGAACTCCTCGCCCCGGCCGGCTCGCTCGAGATGATGCGCACCGCCTTCGCCTTTGGCGCCGATGCGATCTATGCCGGCCAGCCGCGCTACAGCCTGCGCGTGCGCAACAACGAGTTCGGCACCATCGCCGCGCTGAAGGAAGGGATCGACGAAGCGCACGCCGGCGGCAAGCAGTTTTTCGTCGTCAGCAACATCTTCCCGCACAACGCCAAGCTGACCACCTACCTGGCCGACATGGCGCCGGTCATCGCCCTCAAGCCCGACGCGCTGATCATGTCCGACCCCGGGCTGATCGACATGGTGCGCGAAACCTGGCCGGAACAGGTCATCCACCTGTCGGTGCAGGCCAACACGGTCAATTGGGCGGCGGTCCGCTTCTGGAAAAAAATGGGCGTCGACCGCGTCATTCTGTCGCGCGAACTGTCGCTCGACGAGGTCGCCGAAATCCGCCAGCAATGCCCGGACATCGAGCTCGAAGTCTTCGTCCATGGCGCGCTGTGCATCGCCTATTCCGGCCGCTGCCTGCTTTCCGGCTACTTCAATCACCGCGACCCGAACCAGGGCACCTGCACCAATTCCTGCCGCTGGGACTACAAGGTCAGCACCTCCGACGGCCAACCGGCGCAAATGCTCAGGCAGGAACAGGAAATCCTGCTCGAGGAAAAGCAGCGCCCGGGCGAACTGATGCCGATCGAGGAAGACGAGCACGG
>CAMLHL010000145.1 GCA_946479855.1 uncultured Pseudomonadota bacterium | reverse complement strand
CCATGCCTTCGAGGTGGGCGCGCTGGGCGTTGGTGATCAGCGCCACGGTCGGCGCACCGATCGGCGCCAAGTAGGCGATTTCGCCGGGATGGTTCATGCCCATCTCGATCACTGCGGCACGGTGTGAGGCGCGCAGGCCGAGCAGGGTGAGCGGCAGGCCGATGTCGTTGTTGAGGTTGCCGCGCGTCGACAGCACGGCCGCACCGAAGGCCGCCTTGAGGATGGCGGCGATCATTTCCTTGGTCGTCGTCTTGCCGTTGGAACCGGTGACGGCGATGACCGGCAAGGCGAACTTGGCGCGCCAGGCGGCGGCCAGACGGCCCAGGGCCAGCCGGGTGTCGGCAACGACGACGGCCGGGACGCCCGCCGGCAGCTTGCTTTCATCAGCCACCAACAGGGCGGCGGCCCCGGCGGCCACGGCCTGATCGAGGAAATCGTGGGCATCGAAACGTTCGCCGGCCAGAGCGACGAACAACTGGCCGTCGCCGATGGCGCGGGTATCGGTGGACACGCCGTCAATGGTCCGATCGCTACCGATCAGGCGGCCATCGACGGCCTGGGCGACTTGCGAGAGCAGCCAGTTCATGCCGTCTCCTCCTTGTTGGATCGACGCAGGGCCAGCGCAGATTGCGCCTGTTCGAGATCGGAGAAAGGCAAGCGAACGCTGCCCAGGTCCTGATAGGGTTCGTGCCCTTTGCCGGCAAGCAGGATCACGTCGTTTTCGCCTGCTTCGGCAACAACCCGGCGAATGGCGGCGGCGCGGTCGATCTCGACTTCGGCATGGGTCATGCCGGCCAGGATGTCGGCGATGATGGCTGGCGGCTCCTCGCTGCGCGGATTGTCGCTGGTGACCAGCACACGGTCGGCCAGCCGTTCGGCAATCTGTCCCATCAGCGGCCGCTTGCCCTTGTCGCGATCGCCGCCGCAACCGAAGACCACGCACAGGCGGCCGCCGCGCGGCGTCACCACGGCGCGCAACGCGCTCAGGGCATTTTCCAGGGCATCCGGCGTATGGGCGTAATCGACGACGACCAGCGGTTCGCCATTGCCACCGACCCGCTCCATGCGGCCCGGCGGCGGCGTCAGCTCGGCCAGGCGGCGCGCCACGTCGTCGGCCGGCAGCCCGGCATCGTGCAGTACCGCGGCGACGGCCAGCAGGTTGGAAATATTGTAGCGGCCGACCAGCGCCGTCTCGACCAGGCCCCGGCCGTTCGGCAGGACCAGGCTGAAGCGCTGGCCGGACGGCGTATCAACCAGGCCTTCAGCGCGCACCAGGGCCGGGAAATCCCGCCGCTGCTCGCCGATGGCATAACCGAGGACGCGCGTCGCGGTCGTGTCGCGCATCAGCCGGAGGCCGAATTCGTCGTCGAGATTGATGATCGCGGTACGCAGGCGCGGCCAGTGGAACAGCTTCTCCTTGGCATCGGCGTAGGCTTCCATGCTGCCGTGGTAGTCGAGGTGGTCGCGGGTGAAATTGGTGAACACCGCGACATCGACGCGGGCGCCGTTCATCCGGCCTTCCTCGATGCCGATCGAGCTGGCTTCCAGGGCGCAGGCGGCGGCGCGCTGGGCGCGGAACTCGGCCAGGTAGCGCATCAGGACCGTCGCTTCCGGCGTCGTGAAACCGGTTTCGACCAGGGCATCCGGGAAGCCGGCACCGAGCGTGCCGATAATCGCGCAGGGTTTCGGATAGACCCGGGCGAGGCACTGGCTGATCGTCGTCTTGCCGTTGGTGCCGGTGATGGCGATCAGCGACAGGCCTTCGCTCGGGTGGCCATAGACCAGATGGGCCAGCGGCCCGGCCAGCGGCCGCAGGGCCTCGACCGGCAGGTTCGCTACGGTCGACCCGAAATTCTGGCCAAAATCGAAATCGCCGCCCGGCTGCCAGAGGACGGCCACGGCGCCGCGCGCCAGCGCATCGCCGATGTAGCGCCGGCCGTCGGCCAGATCACCCGGATAAGCCAGGAAGACATCGCCCGGCCGGACCTGGCGGCTGTCGTCGGCAACGCCGGTCGGCACGACGCCGAGGGCCGCCAGGCGATCGAGAAGTTGGCGCGGCGTGGTCATAGCGACACCCCGGGCGCCAGGCGCCGTCCCGCCAGGCGGAAGCATTCGCACTTGGAGCAAGCCTGTGCGCTCATAACTTGCCCTTTCCGGCGTCGACCGTGGCGACCTGGAGCGGCGCATCCGGGGGGATGCCAAGGGTGCGCAGGGCGCCGCCGGCGATCTGGGAAAAGGCCGGACCGGCGACATCGCCACCGTAGTGGGCGCCGCCCGACGGTTCATCGATCATCACGGCAACGACCAGCCGCGGGTCGCTGATCGGCGCGATGCCGACAAAGGAAGCCACGTACTTGCGGGCATAAACGCCCCCCTCGACCTTGTAGGCAGTCCCCGTCTTGCCGCCGACGCGGTAGCCGGGAACACGCGCTTTCGGCGCCGTGCCTTCGGGCTGCACGGCCATCTCGAGCATGACGCGCAGTTCGCGCACAGTCTGCGGCGAGAAGATGCGGGCGCCATGTGGCGGCGCCTCGTCGATCTTGGTCAGCGACAGCGGCAACAGCTCGCCATCGTGGGCGAACACGGTGTAGGCCCGGGCCAGCTGGATCAGGCTGACGGCAATGCCGTGCCCGTAGGACATCGTCGCCTGCTCGATCGGCCGCCAGTTTTTCCATGGCCGCAAACGACCGCCGACCTCGCCTGGAAAACCGAGATTCGGCGCCTGGCCGAAGCCGATGCTATCGAACATTTCCCACATTTCCTTGGGCGGGAAGCCGAGGGCGATCTTGGCGGTACCGACGTTCGAGGACTTCTGGATCACTTCGGCGACCGTCAGCGCACCGTGCGGATGGGCGTCGGAAATCGTCGCGCTGCCAATGGTCAGCCGGCCCGGGGCCGTGTTGATCACCGTATCGAAACGCACCTTGCCTTTTTCCAGCGCCAGGGCGGCCGTAAACGGCTTCATCACCGATCCCGGCTCGAAGGTATCGGTGATGGCGCGGTTGCGCAGCTGGGCGCCGGAAAGGCGCTCGCGATTGTTCGGGTTGTAGGTCGGCCAGTTGGCCAGCGCCAGCACTTCGCCGGTGCGCGCATCGATGACGATGGCCCCGCCGGCCTTGGCGTTGTGCATCTCGACAGCCGCTTTCAACTGACTGTAGGCGATGTACTGAATCTTGGAATCGAGGGCCAGCCGGACATCCTTGCCATCCTGGGGCGGCTTGGTGGCGCCGACGTCCTCGACGATGTTGCCGCGCCGGTCACGGATCACGGTGCGGCTCCCCGGGCGCCCGAGCAGACTGTTCTGGAAAGCCAGCTCAACGCCTTCCAGTCCCTTGTCATCGACGCCGGTGAACCCGACAAGGTGGGCGGTCATGTCGCCGGTCGGGTAAAAGCGGCGATATTCCTTCTCTTGATGAATACCGGGGAGCTTGATCGCCGCGATGCGGTCGGCCGTCTCCGGGGACACCTGGCGCTTGACGAAGGTGAAGGTCTTCTCGGAAGCGATCTTGCCGTCCAGTTCGCGCACGTTCATGTCGAGCAGCTCGGCCAGCTGGCGCTTCTGTTCGCCGTTCATGGTCCGCGCATCGCCCGGAATCGCCCAGATCGACTTCATCGGCGTCGATACCGCCAGCATGTCGCCGTTACGGTCGACGATCTTGCCGCGCGAGGCGGAAATCTCGATGTCGCGCAGATAGCGGG
>CAMLHL010000144.1 GCA_946479855.1 uncultured Pseudomonadota bacterium | reverse complement strand
TGTAGCTCTGGCCGCCGTAGATCGGCAGCACGTGGAAGCCGGGCAGGTTCTTGGCGTAGCTTTGCAGCGCCTCGGCGACCTGGATGGCCAGTTCGCGCGTCGGCGTCAGGATCAGGGCCTGTGGCTTGGTCAGCTTGACGTCGATTTGTTCCATCAGCGGCAGCGCGAAGGCGGCGGTCTTGCCGGTGCCGGTCTGCGCCATGCCGATCAGGTCGTGACCTTCGAGCAGGACGGGGATGCACTGGGCCTGGATGGGCGACGGCGTTTCGTAGCCGATCTGGATGAGAGTTTGAAGAAGCGTGTCGCTTAAACCGAGATCGGCAAAGCTTTCGACGGATGTCGACATGATGCTGTTTCCTTTCCTCGCCGCCCTTGACGTTGTTCTAACTGGCGACGGATTGGCCCGAAGGTCGGGCGGCCTGGGTGACCCCGACGCAGCCATGCCGGGGAGCGAATCAATGGGGTGAATCCTGCACAAGAACCTGAAAAACCGGGGGCTGCTCGGAGTTACTGCGGGCGATGCATCAACGCATTGAGTTGATTATTCTACCTTTTTTTTGCCAGTCCCGCCAGTTCATCCTTGCTGAATCCAGCCGATAGACGCGCCGGCTCGTTCATCGGGGCCTGTGGCCAGGGGGCCTTGAAGTGCGTCAAGAGCTCACGGTAGGTGCTTTCCGGCTCGCTTTTGCGTTCCGCGCACAAGTGGCGAAACCAGCGGTCGCCGAGGCCGACATGGCCGATTTCGTCGCGCAGGATGATGTCCAGCACCCGGGCGCTGGCGAGATCGCCGGCAGCTTCCAGTTTTTTTTGTATGGGCGGTGTGGCGTCGAGGCCGCGCGCTTCGAGCAGGCGAGGGACCAGCGCCATGCGGGCAAGGACGTCGCTTTCGGTTTTCTCGGCCATTTCCCAGAGGCTGGCATGGGCGGGAAAGTCGCCGTAATCGTGGCCCAGGGCCTGCAGCCGTTCACGCAAAAGGAGGAAGTGCTCGGCTTCCTCGGCGGCGACGCCGATCCAGTCGGCGTAGTACTGCTCGGGCAGGCCGCGAAAGCGGGCGGCGTGATCGAGCGCCAGGTTGATCGCCGTGAATTCGATGTGCACGATGGCATGCAGCAGGCGGGCGCGTCCCTCCGCAGTTTGCGGATTGCGCTGCAATACCTGTTTGTGCGGTACCAGTTCCGGCTTGGCCGGGCGGCCGCAGGTCAGGGCGACGGGCGTCGCGTCTTGCCAGTCGAGCTTGCCGGCCTGCCAGTCGGCGGCGAGGGCTACGGTCAACGCGATTTTTTGGCCAATTTCGCTGCTTGCCAGCGCTTCGGCGAGGCGCGGAAACAGGGATGCGCTCATGGGGCGGGATTGGTGTAGCGCAGATGGATGGCGTCGATTTCGGCGAGCAACTCGGCTGAAATCGGCGTCTGCATGGCCGGCAGGGTTTCCCGCAGTTGTCCCAGCGACGAGGCGCCGATGATGGTGCTGGCGACGAACCAGCGTGAGCGGGTAAAGCCGAGCGCCAGTTGCAACGGGGTCAGCCCGTGTTTTTCGGCAAGTTCGGCGTAGGCCACGACGGCGGGGGCGACATTCGGTTTTGTGTAGCGCTGGCCGAAATTCGGCCATTGGTTCAAACGCCCAGGCGCCTTGGGGTCGCTCAGGTATTTGCCGGTCAGATGGCCGAAGGCGAGCGGGGAGTAGGCGAGCAGGCCGACCTGCTCGCGGTGGCAGACCTCGGCGAGGCCGGTTTCGAAAGTCCGGTTGAGCAGGCTGTAGGCGTTTTGTGTCGAAACGATGCGCGGCAGGCCGAGTTCTTCGGCCAGTCGGGTAAATTGCATGATGCCCCACGGGTGTTCGTTGGAAACGCCGACGTGGCGAATCTTGCCCTCGCGGACGAGTTCGCCGAGCGCTTCAAGCTGCTCGCGAATCGGCGTGCATGCCCGCTCGTTGGCCGGATCGTAGTGCCATTGGCCGAACATCGGCTGGTTACGCTCGGGCCAATGCAATTGGTAGAGGTCGACGTAATCGGTTTGCAGGCGTTGCAGCGAGCCCTCGATGGCGGCCCGGATGTTGGCCCTGTCCATGGCTGGTGGCCCGTTGCGGATCCAGTGCAGGTTGCGGCTGGGCCCGGCGACCTTGGTGGCGAGCAGGATCTTGTCGCGCGGCTGGTTTTTCAGCCAGCGGCCAACGATGCTTTCCGATGCCCCACAGGTTTCCCGGCGGGGCGGGACGGCGTACATCTCGGCGGTGTCGATGAAATTGATGCCGTTGGCCAGCGCAAAGTCGAGTTGGGCATGCGCGTCGGGTTCGCTGGTCTGTTCACCAAAGGTCATCGTGCCAAGACAGACTTCGGGAATTTCGAAGTTGCTGCGGCCGAGTAGGCGTTGCTCGAAGGGGGGCATGGGCATCTCCAAAAATAGGCAAAAATCAGGGGTGACCGCAGAGAACGCCATATATCAGCACATGACGTTCGCGCAGACTGTCGAAGCCGGCCGGGACGATGGCCAGCCTGTGCTCCTCGGCCGCGATACCGTGTTGTCC
The DNA here is from genome assembly GCA_946479855.1 of uncultured Pseudomonadota bacterium. The sequence goes on along the minus strand of CAMLHL010000144.1, from coordinate 1,203 downwards.
GGCCCAGGCGAGGGCGGCGTCATAGGCCGCGTCGAAACTGCTGAACAGCGGTTCGAGACCGGGGGTGCGAACCGGGGCGAAGCTACCTGAACGCCTGTCGAGCAGGCGGTCGGTATCAAGCATCTGCACGGCATAGCCGGCCGGCGGGCGCGGCAGCGGCAGGTCGGCGAGGTTGAAGCGGTCACCGAAGGCGTCGGCGGGAAATTGCAAATTGGCCATTCCGTCATTTTAGCGGCAAGGGATTCCATCAGTGCCGAACAGGCGGTGAGCGACTTCGTGCGACGTGGTAGAATTAAAAGCTGTAACAATAACTTTACAGGACTGTCATGTTCGGTCGTCTGATGCCCAGGGAGGGCAAGTATTTCGATCTTTTCAATTCGCATGCCGAGTTGATTGCCCAGGGGGGAAAGGCGCTGTCGAACCTGATCGCCGCACTGGTTGATCAACCGGAACTGGCCGATCGATATGCGGAGGAAATCGATGCCCTCGAGCGCAAGGCTGATGCAATTACCCACGATACCTTGTCGCAGCTGCATACCTCCTTCATCACACCGTTTGACCGTGACGAGATTCACCAGCTGATCAATGGCATGGATGACATTCTCGACATCATGCAGGACGTTGCCGAATCGATTTCGCTGTACGACATTCACCGCGTTCCGCAGGATGCCAAGGCAATGGCCGTGGTGACTGAGAACTGCTGCATCTGCGTACAATCGGTGGTCAAGCTGTTGCACAGCATGGACAACGCCCCGGCCATCCTCAAGTTCTGCCATGAAATCGACGAGCTGGAATCGGAAGCCGACCGCTCCCTGCGCGGTGCAATGTCCAAAATCTTCCGCGAAGAGCCGGACGTCCGGGAGGTTATCAAGCTCAAGGAAATCTACGAACTGCTTGAATCGGTGACCGATCGCTGCAAGGACGTGGCCGGCACGATCGAGGCCATCGTTCTCGAAAACTCCTGAGCGGGTAGTTCGGCATGGACACCCTGCACATCAGTCTCTGGGTCGTCGTTACCCTGGTGATTGTCGCCCTGCTGTTCGATTTCATGAACGGTTTTCACGATGCGGCCAATTCGATCGCCACCATCGTTTCAACACGCGTTCTCAAGCCGCATCAGGCGGTCATCTGGGCCTCCGCGTTCAACTTTTTGGCCTATTTTCTGTTCGAGTTGAAGGTCGCCTCGACTATCGGCAAGGGCAC
>CAMLHL010000143.1 GCA_946479855.1 uncultured Pseudomonadota bacterium | reverse complement strand
CGATGATCGGAATGGCCACCGCGGCACGGACGCGGTCGATCTGCCCCCAGCGCGCAGGCGGCCGGTAGCCGTCGACCTTGGTCCGCCCATGGACGATCAGCTCGTCCACCCCGCCGGCCTCGATGGCCTGGGCACAATCGACAGCCAGCGAGTCGTCGGCGATGCCGAGCCGCATTTTGGCAGTAAAAGGGATGTCGGCCGGTACCTGCGCCCGCACCGCACTGACGATTTCATTGAGCAGCGCCGGCTCGCCGAGCAGCGCCGAACCGCCGCGATGGCGGAAGACACTAGGTGCCGGGCAGCCGAAATTGATGTCGATGCCGGCCGGCCGGTGCTTGACGACGCGCCGTGCGTTGGCTGCCATGAAATGCGGGTCGGAACCAAGCAGTTGCACGCGCATCGGCGTACCGCTCTCGGTCCGGCTATCGTTCAGCAGTTCCGGGCAGGTACGCAGGAAGGTGCGGTTGGGCAAAACGCTTTCGGTGACCCGGATGAATTCGCAGATGCCCCAGTCGTAGCCGCCGAGCGCCGTCAGGACCTGCCGCATCAGCGGATCGGCCAGGCCTTCCATCGGGGCGAGCAGGATTCGGGACATCGGGCGACTTTCGGGCAAGCGATTGAAAGGTCGGCATTATAATCCCGCCCCATGCTGCGTATCGTCCTCGACACCAATGTCGTCCTCGACCTCTTCCACTGGGCCAACACCGATGCCGTGCCGATCATGGCGGCGTTGGAGGCTGGGCATATCGAATGCTTGGCCGACCAGCGCACGCTGGACGAACTACAGCGGGTGCTGACCTACCCGCAACTGAAGCTGACGCCGGCGATGATCGCCGAGCGCTGGGCGCGCTACAGCGCCCTGGTGCGGATTGTTGCCGATGGCGAAGCGCCCCCCCTGCCCCGCTGCAAGGACCGTGACGACCAGAAATTCCTCGAACTGGCCGCCCGCAGCGGCGCCGATCTGCTGGTCAGCAAGGACAAGGCGTTGTTGAAGCTGCGTGGTCGCACCAGGCTCGGCTTCCAGATTCTCAAGCCAGCCGCCGCCTCGGCCCTGCTGCAGAGCTAGGCAGCCGGGCCGCTCCTCTCAGTACCACTCGAGCAAGGAGACCCCAACCCCGTAATAGTTGGAGCGATGGTTGTAGTCGATCATGCTCTCCCCGTAACCGGAAAACCACTGCAGGTGGCCGCGCAATTCCCCGGCCAGGGGGAAGGCATAGTCGACCTGCACCGCGCCGTGGCTATTGCGGCCGGTTTGCAGGCTGTGGCGGAGCGTCACGGAGAATTGCTGCTGCCCCCAACTGCGCACCAGTTGCAGGTCGGCCCGGCCGAGATAGTTGGCGATATCCGGGTTGTCGTCGTTGCTGGCCTTCTCGGGAATGCGCCACCACGGGCGCAGGGTCAGCGTCCAGTCGTCATGTTCCAGCGCGGCCGCCAGCATGATCCGGTTCCAGCTGCGCGACAGCGGCAGGCTGCGCCCGTTCGACTGGTGATTGACACCGAGGCCGAAGGTCCGGCCGCGCCAGCCGGCCAGGGCGTAATCGGTGCGCCAGACCAGCATGACCTCCGGCTCGTGATTGGTTTCGCGGAAGGGCCGCGAAATCCCGCCGTTGTACACCTGCCAGCGCGATGACTGGGTATAGCCGAACCAGAGATCGCCGTTGTCGCCGAAGATATCTTCCAGCAGCTTGGTTTTCAGGCTGATCTGCAGCTTTGCCTCATTGGCGCCGAGATCGATTTCGTCGCTGTCATGTCCCGGCGCCGGGCTGGCGGGCTGGCGATTGGGGGCCGTTGCATGGAACAGCGGCAGAATATAGACCGGTTTATAGGGGCGAATGCGCAGAATATGGCCACGCTGCGCCGGCTCCAGTTCCCAGGCCGAAGCGAGCAAGGAGGGAGCGGCCGACGGCGCCTCTCCGAGCATGCGCTCGAGCTCGGCAAGCGCGGGGGTTACCGCCCCGGCCAGCGCGTCGTAACAGGCCAGGCGCTCGGCGTCGTCAGCGATGGCCCGACAATCAGCCAACTCGGCGGCGACGGCTGGAGAAAAAATCGCCGCACCGAGCAGCAGTGCGGCCAGCGAACGGTCAATGGGCATGCACTCTCCCTGCCAGGTCATTCGCAATCAGTGCGCCAGCCACCTCAGTCCAGACGGCGCCGGAACACCCAGCTTTGCTCATCGGAAACCTCCGGCGCGAACGCATAACCGTCATAGTCGAAATCCTTCAGCCTTTCCACCTCGCTCAGCCGGTTGAGCACCGCGTAGCGCGTCATCAGGCCGCGCGCCCGCTTGGCATAGAAGCTGATGATCTTGTAGCGGCCGTTTTTCCAGTCCTCGAACACCGGCTGGATCAGCCGCCCCTTGATCTTGCGCCCGACCGCCGCCTTGAAATATTCCTCGGAAGCGAGGTTGACCGCAACCGGATGCGGCATGGCCTCGAGCTCGGCGTTGATCGCGTCGAGCAGTTTCTCGCCCCAGAAGGCATAAAGATCCGTGCCGGCCTTGTTGGCGAACCGGGTCCCCATTTCCAGCCGGTAGGGCTGCATCAGATCGAGCGGCCGGAGAATGCCGTACAGCCCAGAGAGAATGCGCACTCGCTGCTGGGCGAAATCGAGATCGTCGGCAGCCAGGTTTTTGGCGCTCAGACCGTCATATACGTCGCCGTCGAAAGCGAGCACGGCCTGCTTGGCGTTTTCCGGCGTGAAGGGCAGCGACCAGTCGGCATAGCGGTTGAAATTGAGCAACGCCAGTTGATCGGAAAGATCCATCAGATTGGCGATCTCGGCCGGCGACAGTTTGCGCAACTGGCCGATCAGCGTTTCCGAGTGTTTCAGCCAGGCCGGTTGGGTATGGGCGGCAACATGCGGCGGCGTCTTGTAATCCAGCGACTTGGCCGGCGAAAGGAAGATAAGCATGGTTGTGACTCGAAGGAACCGAAGGTTTGTGCTGTGCGCCATTTTACCGGCTGGTAAAATCAGCTCTTTGAATTTTCTGGAACACCGATGAAACGCACCCGCTTTGGCTCACGCGACCGTCTTTCCCGCGACGCGGCCGAACTGCAACGTCTGGCTGCCGGTCTGTCCGAATCCGGCGGCAAGCTGGAAGACGCCTACTGGGAGGCGCAACTCGCCGAAGTGGTCGACGGCCTGTTGAAGAATGGTGCCGAGGACGACATCAATACCGCGCTCGACCGCCTGTTCGAGGCCAACCCGCGCGGCCACGACGAACTGGCCGACATGGTCGAGTCGCGCGCCGAAACCCATCGCCTGGAAGCCCACGGCCAGGCCTTCGACATCCAGCTTTTCGCGGCGCCGGTGCTTGCCTGGTCGCGTTTTTCCATCCCCGCCAGTCCGCTGCCCAAGAGCACGCTGCAGGCGCTGGCCGTGCAGCTCGGCGCCCACGTCTTCGGTGGCGACGCCAAGCTGGCACTGGCCGATTTCCTGTTCAGCCCGGACCAGTTGCCGCGCAGCTTCTGCGACACCTGGCAATTGACCCGCGAACTCGGTGAAGCGGCGCTGGCCGGCGGCCATCTGGCCATCGACACGACCGGCATGCCGGAAACCAACCGTTTCCTCTCCGACGTCCGCTACATCGTCGGCGCCATCGCCGTGCCCCGCGGCAAGCCGCTGTTCCGCTGGAACGAGGTCGACGGCAGCAAGGACGGCGCGCTCAAGGAATGGCTCAAACAGGGCAGCCCCAATCTCGAACCGCTGCTCACCGGCTGCGCCTGGCAGCCGCTGC
>CAMLHL010000142.1 GCA_946479855.1 uncultured Pseudomonadota bacterium | reverse complement strand
ACTTTCCTTGACTGCCGGGGCCTTGCGTCTTGCGGCGGTAGCCATACAGGTTCCTTTTCGTTAGGCGTTGGTGGTGCTCAGTACTTCGTCCAGCGAAGTGACACCCTGTTTAACTTTCAATAATCCCGATTCGCGGAGGTCTTTGACGCCTTCGGCTTTGGCCTGGACTGCTAAGTCTATGGCAGATGCGCCGCTCATGATCATGCGCTGCATGGCTTCCGAGATGGGCATTACCTGGTAGATGCCGACGCGTCCCTTATAGCCGCTTCCCTTGCATCGTTCGCATCCTCCGGGGCCGAACAACGTCCAGGAGCCGTCAAGGTCGCTTTCCGGGTAGCCCGCATCCAACAAGGCCTGTTTCGGTACCGTGATCGGTTTTTTGCAATTGCACAGGCGGCGCGCCAGACGCTGGGCGGTGATCAGCAATACGCTGGAGGCGATGTTGAAGGTCGGTACCCCCATGTTCATTAGTCGGGTCAATGTCTGTGGCGCATCGTTGGTATGCAGTGTCGATAGCACCAAGTGGCCAGTTTGCGCTGCCTTGATGGAGATTTCAGCGGTTTCAAGGTCACGGATTTCACCGACCATGATGATGTCCGGATCTTGGCGCAGAAAGGCTTTTAGGGCGACGGGGAAGGTCAGGCCGGCCCGGTCGTCAACATTTACCTGGTTTACGCCGGGCAGATTGATTTCGGCCGGATCTTCGGCGGTTGAAATGTTGATGCCATCCTTGTTTAGGATATTGAGGCAAGTGTAGAGAGAAACCGTCTTGCCGGAGCCGGTCGGCCCGGTAACCAGCACCATGCCATAGGGGCGGCTGATGGCATCCAGCAACGCAGCCTTCTGTTCCGGTTCGTACCCGAGTGCCTCAATGCCGAGGGTAGCAGAGCTGGGGTCCAGAATACGCATGACGATTTTCTCGCCTTGCAGGGTCGGCAAGGTGCTGACCCGAAAATCGATGGCGCGGTTCTTCGAAAGCACCAATTTCATGCGGCCATCCTGCGGCACGCGCTTTTCGGCGATGTTTAGCCGGGAAATGACCTTGATGCGCGAGGCGATCTTTTCCTTGATGGCGAGTGGCGGTGTGGCTACTTCGCGCAGGATGCCATCGACCCGGAAGCGGATACGATAATATTTTTCGTAGGGTTCGAAATGAATGTCCGAGGCGCCGTCGTTGATCGCATCGAGCAACATTTTTTGAATGAACTTGACGACAGGAGCGTCGTCGATATCCTGCCCGGCGGCATCGTCGGCCTTGGTGGCGGCCTCTTCGTCCAGAAAGTCGAGATTGATGTCCTCGCTGGTGAAGTTCTTCAGTGCCTCCGCAGCTGATTCGGCATATTTGGCGACCAACGGAGCAAGTTTTGGTTGTTCGACGACAATGGGATCAACAGCCAGCCCCGTTTGGAAACGAATCTCGTCGAGGGCGCGCAAATTTGTTGGATCGGCAATGGCGACAGACAGGCGATTGCCGCGTTTGTTCAGCGGAATGACCTTGTGGGTCGCGATTAGCTTGCGGTCGATGGCATCCGATGGAATATGGGTTTCATCAAAGGCGTTCAGATCGAGCAAGGGGTAGCCGAAGGTGTCGGCGACAAAGCGGGCAATGTCCAAGGCCCCCGCTTTTTGACTGACAATAATTTGTTCGATCAGCGAGGTTTTTGAACTATGCGCCTGCGCCAGCAATTGTTCTGCCTCGGCCTCCTTGAGTTGCCCGGCCTGAACGAGCGCGCGCGCCAAGCCGCTAAGTGGAGGATTTTGAGGGGTTGCTGCCATTGATCGATGTTAAATGCCGTTTAGATCGTTTGATAATGCTACGCAAGCGATTGTTTGTAAAGATTGGAGGGAAGGTCTAGCTAGCATCGGGACGGAAGATGCGCACGGTGACGACACTTCGGTCCTGTGTCTGTAGGATTTCTACGGGAATGTTGGCCAATTTGATGCTAATCCCGGACTCCGGGATATCCTGAAAGTATTCCAGAATCAATCCGTTCAACGTCTTGGGGCCGTCCAGCGGAAAATCGAGTTCAAGCATGCGATTGATGTCACGCAAGGAGCGGGAACCTTCCACAATGGCTTCGCCCGCCTCCGACCAGTGAAGTTCCTGGCCGAGTCCCGGTACTGACGTGGTGAAATCGCCGACAAACTCTTCAATAATGTCTTCCATGGTCAAAAGGCCGAGAATTTCGCCGTATTCATCGACAACGAAGCCAATGCGCTGCCGGTTTTCCTGGAAAAAAGCGAGCTGCGAGAATGCTGGGGTTCCTGCTGGAATGTAGTATGGCGACTGAAGCTGCTGCAGGAGGGCGGCTTCGTCAAAATCTGGATCGCCCAGGCTGGCGAGCAGGCGACGTACCGGTAGTACGCCGACCAGTTGATCGAGCGATTCGCGGCAGGCCGGGAGGCGGCTGTGGTGGCTGGTCGCCAATTGGCCTTTGACCTCCTCCCAAGGGAGGTCGAGGTCGAGAATTTCGATGTTGCCGCGCGGGGTCATCAGATCTTCGACGGTGATGCTGTTCAGTTCGAACAGGCTGGAGAGGATCATGTGGTGTTTCTGCGGAATCAGGTGCGCCGATTCGAGGACCAGGCTACGCAGTTCCTCCGGGGAAAGCTTGGCCTCTTCGTGCATATCTTTGGGTGAGAGACGAATAGCCTTGAGCAGGGCGGTGACGAAAAGATTGACGAACCAGATGACCGGGTAGGCCAGGCGCAGCAGGGGCGTCAGGGCATAGCTGAGCAAGGGAGCGAGGCGGTCGGCGTGCGCGGCGCAGATGACTTTGGGGGATATTTCGGCAACGACCAGCAGGGCAAAGGTAATGGACAGCGTACCAATTTCCAGTGCCCATTTCGATTCGCCGAACAGATCGAGCGCGATATAACCGGTGAGTGTCGCAGCGGCGGCGTTAAGCAAGGTGTTGCCGAGCAGGATCAGGCCAAGCAATTTGTCGGTCTTGCCGAGCAAGGTCAGCGCCAGTTTTGCACCGCGGTTCCCATTTTGTGCGGCATGGCGCAGGCGATAACGGTTGGCCGCCATCATTGCTGTCTCGGAACCGGAAAATAAGCCGGAGAGAATAAGGAGCACAAAAAGTGCTCCAAGCAATGCCGAAAGCGGAACGTCGGTCATCGCTGTCGATCAGGCTCGACCAAGGATGACTTCGGCGACAAAACGACTGCCGACATAGGCCAAGATCAGCAGGGCGAAACCGGCGAGAGTCCAGTGAAGGGCGCGTTTGCCGCGCCATCCCCAGGCGTGGCGGCCGATGAGCAGGGTCGCAAAAATTCCCCAGGAGGCAAATGCGAAGAGGGTTTTGTGGTCGACGGTTAGTGGCTTGCCGAACAATGCTTCGGAAAAAAAGACGCCGCTGCCGACGGTCAGGGTCAGGAGGATAAAACCGACGAGCAGCATCTTGAATAATAGCGACTCCATGGTCAGCAGCGGTGGCAGGCTGGCCAGGCTGCGTTTCAGGGAGCGGTTGTGCAGGGCGCGTTCGGTGAAGCCCATGAAAATGGCGTGCAGTGCCGACAGGGTAAGCAGACTGTAGGCCAGCATGGCGGCGAGGAAGTGGAGCTTGAATCCGGTGGCGTTGGCATGGGCGACCAAGTGAACATTGGGGAAAATAACCGGCAGGATGGTGCAGACAGCGGCCAAGGGCAAAACCATCGGTTGCATGCCCTCCATGCGGGCCATGAAGCTTTCCAGCCAGTAGATCAGGACGGCCAGCCACATCATCAGCGACA
>CAMLHL010000141.1 GCA_946479855.1 uncultured Pseudomonadota bacterium | reverse complement strand
AGGGCGCCATCGGCCGGATGATCGAATTCGAGTTGTTCATCAACGGCGAATTCATTTACAACCTGCGGGCGGACGGACTGGTCGTCTCGACGCCGACCGGGTCGACCGCCTATTCGCTGTCGGCCGGCGGCCCGATCCTCAATCCGACGCTGACCGGCATCGCGCTGGTGCCGCTCTGTCCGCATGCGCTGACCAACCGGCCGATCATCGTCAATGACAATACCGACATCGAGTTGCGCATCGCCCATGCCGACGATGCCCGCGTGCACTTCGACGGCCAGTTGACGCTCGACCTCGAACGCGGCGACTGCGTCCGCCTGCGCCGTTCCGAACACAAGATCTGTTTCCTGCACCCGCCGGGCTACAGCTATTTCGCCATGCTGCGCCAGAAGCTGCAGTGGAGCGAGCGGCCGAAGGGGCCCTGATGCTGCGCCAGCTGACCATCAAGGATTTCGTCATCGTCGACCGGCTGGACCTGGCGTTCGCTACCGGTTTCGGTGCGCTGACCGGCGAAACCGGGGCCGGCAAGTCGATTCTCATCGATGCGCTGGCGCTGGCGCTCGGCGAGCGGGCCGATGCCGGCGTTGTCCGTGCCGGTTGCGACAAGGCCGAAGTGGCGGCGACTTTCGATGTTTCCGGTCTGCCCGAAGTGGGCGCCTGGCTGGCCGCCAACGATCTCGACGCTGGCGACGAGTTGCTGCTGCGCCGCGTCGTCGATGCCGGCGGCCGCTCGCGCGCCTACATCAACGGCTCGCCGGCCACCGTCCAGCAATTGCGCGAAGTCGGCGAATGGCTGGTCGATATCCACGGTCAACACGCCCACCAGTCGCTATTGCGAGGCGATGCCCAGCGCGCCCTGCTCGATGCCCATGCCGGCCTGGCCGGACTGGGCCGCGAGGTCGGCACGGCCTGGAAAGACTGGCGCGCGCTGGAGCAATTGCTGCGCAACGCCAGCGCCGGCGCCGAGGCGTTGTTGCGCGAACGCGAGCAACTGCAATGGCAGATCGGCGAACTCGATGCGCTGGCCTTTGGCGAGGACGAATGGGTGACGCTCGATGTCGAACACCGCCGCCTTGGCCATGCCGCCAGCCTGATTGACGGGGCGCAATATGCGCTGGCCGTGCTCTCGGACGACGACGCGGCCTGCGAACGGCAGATCGACAGCGTGGCGACGCGTCTGTCCGGGCTGGCTGAATACGATCCGGCGCTGAGCGAGGTGGCCGAGCTGATCGGCTCGGTGCAGGCCGAGTTGTCGGAAGCCGTGTCCACGCTGCGCCGCTACGCCGACCGGGCCGATCTCGACCCGACGCGGCTGGCCGAAGTCGAGCGGCGGATGGAGGCGGTGATGAGCCATGCCCGCAAATACCGTGTCCAGCCGGCCGAGTTGCCCGGCTTGTTGAGTGGCTGGCGGCAGCGTCTGGCCGAGCTCGACGAGTCGGCTGATCTGGCAGCATTGGAAAGCAAGGTGGCGGCGGCGCGGGCCGCTTATCTGAAGCTGGCCGGCGAGCTGTCGACCGGCCGCCAGAAGGCGGCTGCGGCAATGGGCAAGGCAGTCAGCGACATCATGCGCCAGCTGGCCCTGTCTTCCGGCCGTTTCGAAGTGGCTCTGCCGCCGGTGGCCGAGGGCGCGGTCTATGGGCTGGAACAGGTCGAATTCCGCATCGGCGGGCTGGCCGGCAACGAAGCCAAACCGCTGGCCAAGGTCGCCTCGGGTGGCGAGTTGTCGCGCATCAGCCTGGCCATCCAGGTCCTGACTTCGCGTTCGGCCGCAGTGCCGACGCTGATTTTCGACGAAGTCGATGTCGGCATCGGCGGTGGCGTCGCCGAGATCGTCGGCCGTCTGCTGCGCGAGCTGGGCAACGAACGCCAGGTGCTGTGCGTGACTCACCTGCCGCAGGTGGCGGCGCAGGCCAACTGGCAATGGCAGGTCAGCAAGGCGACGCGCGACGGCGTGACGCTGAGCGCCATTCAAGCGCTCGACAGCGCCGGACGGGTCGAGGAAATCGCCCGCATGCTGGGGGGGGTTGAGATTACCGGCATCACCCGCGAGCATGCACGGGAATTGCTGCAGCCCAACGGCTGATCCGGCCGCAGCCGGCCGATTCCGCGATTGCTACGGTCGACCGCCAAAAAGGGCAAAAATCAGAGGATGCCGAACAGGCGCAAGGTGGCAAGCAGCGCCAGCAACAGGAAAAAGACGCCGCTGATCCGGTGAATCCAGTGCAGCGGCAGGCGCTTGAGCAGGCGCTGGCCGGCAAAGACGCCGAGCAGCGAGGTAGTGGCCAGCGCCAGGGTAGCGCCAACCCAGGTGGCCGTCGCATCGGCGGCACTGCCGACGCCGGCCACGGCAATCTGCGTCTTGTCGCCGAATTCGGCCAGGAAAATCATCAGGAAAGTGGTCGCGAAAATGCCGTGCCCCGGCTTTTCCTCGATTTCCTCACCATCGTCCTCCTCCTCGAAGCGCAAGGCGCTGATACCAAACCAGGCAAAGAGCACGGCGACCGTCAGCGTGACCACCCATTCCGGCAGCCAGGCGGCAATCGCCGCGCCGAACAGCACGGCGAGCAGGTTGAGGATGGCGAAGGCGGTGATGGCGCCGAGGACGACCGGCAGGCCGCGATGGCGGGCGGCCAGCGTCATGCAGACGAGCTGGCTCTTGTCGCCGATTTCGGCCAGGGCGATCAACAGGAAGGTGGTGCCGGCCGAGGACAGCCAGGCGCCCGGCGCAACGGCCGCGATATCAGGCATGACGGATACTCAGTAGATCAGGACTTGGCGTGGTCCGGATGGTCGCGGTGCGGGCAGGCGTCCTTGGTGCACTGGGCGTACAGGTAAAGCGCGTGGTCCTGAATGGCGAAGCCGCGCTCCTGGGCGATGGCGTTCTGGCGCTTTTCGATTTCCGGGTCGTAAAATTCCTCGACGCGGCCGCAATTGATGCAGACCAGATGGTCGTGATGCTTGCCGCGGTTGATTTCGAAAACCGCCTTGCCCGACTCGAAGAAGTGGCGTTCGAGCAGGCCGGCCTGCTCGAACTGGGTCAGCACCCGATAGACGGTGGCCAGCCCGATATCCATGTTTTCGGCGATCAGCATCCGGTAGACATCTTCCGCCGTCATGTGACGCAGGGTGCCTTTTTCGAAAAGCTCGAGAATTTTCAGGCGGGGAAAGGTGGCTTTCAGCCCCATGTTCTTGAGGCTTTGCGGATCGCTCATGGCGGTGTTTCCAGAAATTGTTCGGTCAGGCGAAATGCTGATTTCGGGTATGATATACCGCTTCAAAGCCGATTGAAAAACTCCGGAAACCTGAATGCGCCGTTCCCGTCTATTGCTCGTAGCTGCTTCCAGCTTGCTCATTGCCGCCTGTACCTACAAGCCGAGCTTCATCAACGAATACAAGATCGACGTCCAGCAGGGCAATGTCCTGACGCAGGAAATGGTTGCCCAGCTCAAGCCCGGCCAGACGCGCGAACAGGTTCGTTTCCTGCTCGGTACGCCGATGGTGGCAGATATCTTCCACCAGCAGCGCTGGGACTATGTCTACCGTTATCTGAGCGGACAGACCGGCAAAGTCGAATCGCGTCAATTTTCAGTCTTTTTCGATGCCGAAGGCCGTCTGGAGCGGGTTGGTGGTGATGTTGACGTGGCCAGTGCCGGCGAATTGAATGCGCCGGTTACGAAGAACCGCCTGGTCGATCTCGGTTCGCTGTCAGCCGACGCGGCCGGCTTGCCGCCGCGCGAAGAGCCGGGTTATTTCCGGCGTTTCATGAATTTGCTGGGGTTATAAGAATGGGTGTAACGCG
>CAMLHL010000140.1 GCA_946479855.1 uncultured Pseudomonadota bacterium | reverse complement strand
ACGATCTGGCGCCGGCCGACCTCGAACTGGAAATCACCGAGAGCGTCGCCATGCACAATCCGGAGATCACCCTGGCCATCCTCGGGCAGCTGAACGAACTCGGCATCGTGCTCGCCATCGACGACTTCGGCACCGGCTATTCGTCGCTCTCCTACCTCAAGCACCTGCCGATTCACCGTCTGAAAATCGACCGCAGTTTCGTCTGCGATCTCACCTCCAACCAGAACGACGTCGCCATCTGCTCGGCGATCATCGTTCTCGGCCACGAGCTTGGCCTGGACATCATTGCCGAAGGCGTCGAAACCGAGCCCCAGCGCGACTATCTGAAACGTCTCAATTGCGACATGCTGCAGGGTTTTCTCTACAGCAAGCCGCTGCCGGCCGACCAGGTCGTCAAATTCGTCGCCGACTGGAACAATCGCCTGCTCTCCTGAGGCCGGGCAGTTGCCTGGCGAGACCAGCCTGCTGCGCCGGAAACCGAGCCAGGCAACGCCGGCAAGCAACCTTACCCGGACGCGGCTCCCGGCTTTTTCTCGCCGGCCGGCACCGCGAAGGGCAGCCAGTTTTCCGGTGGCGGCAACGGGCAGGTGGCGAATGAGGTGAAGGCACAAGGCGGGTTATAGGCACGGTTGAAATCAAGCATGATCCTGCCCTCACCCGGCGGCCCGGCAGTGGCCCCCAGGTGCGGTGGAGCGGCCTTGAGAAAACGCCCGGCGCCATAGGTTTCCCGACCGCTGCTGCGATCGCGGAAAACAAAGAAGACTTCGTTCTCGCCGATCGACATCGGCAACAGCGTAACCTGTTGTCCGGCCACCTCGAACACTGCCTGGTGGGTCACCGCGACCGTTTGCAGCTCGCCACTGACATTGGGCACCGCCATCTGGATCGATGGCGACAGCGGCCGCCATGCCGCCTCGATTCGCCAGGCCGGATCGAAGTCAAAATACGCCAACCCGGCCCATGGCCGCTGCGCCGCCCAGTGGCGGTCACGGACGCGCGCCGCCAGCCGGCCGCTACGGTCAACAATGAAAAATGACCAATTTTCGTAGTCGACCGTCGTGGGCGGCCCATCCAGATCGGTTTGCAACGGACACGGCTCGCCCTCGGCCGGCTGCCAGACAATCCGCCCCTCTTCCCAGCGCAGGTAGCCGAGGTGGGCCGCCCCCCCCGGCAAGCGGACGACGGCATCCTCGGCACTGCCGACGCTGTTCAATCCGGCTTCGAGCCAGTCCAGGCCGACCAGCCCGAGCCAGCTGTCCGGCGAACTCAATTCCGCATGGCGCTGCTCCTGCCAGCGCTTCTGTTCATCCAACATCGCTTTCATTAAGTTATCTACTCGGCTGATAATGCGTTGTGAGCACCCGAGGCGTTTCGCCCGAGTGTTTTTTCTTGAGGAAACAGATTATGAAAAAACTCCTTCTTGCCGCTGCGATTGCCGCCGCCCCCCTGCTGGCCAACGCGGTGGACATCAACGTCAACGTTGGCAGTCTCCGGGTCCAGACACCGGGCGTCACCCTCACCTTCGGCAGCCAGAACGACCGGGGTTATTACTGGGATGGCTATGACTGGCGGGAGCCGGCGTACTGGCGTGAACACAACGGCCCGCGCGGCGAAAGATACTATACCGGCCGTGGCAACAATGGCGTTCCCCACCAGGGCGGCGGACATTGCCCGCCGGGTCAGGCCAAGAAGGGCAACTGCTGATCAGGCCGGATAGCGGCCAGCAAAAAGGGCGAGGCCAATTGGCCTCGCCCTTTTTAAATGGCTCCCCTGCCATCACGCCGTGGCGAAGCGCATGATCCCGTGCTCGCAACTGACGCGGATGGTGTCCTTGGCACCAAAGCGGCCTTCGAGGATAGCCTTGGCCAGCGGGTTCTCCAGTTGCTGCTGGATCGCCCGCTTCAACGGCCGGGCGCCGAACACCGGGTCGAAGCCGGCCTGCGCCAGTTCGGACAGGGCGCTGTCGTCGACAACGATGGCCATTTCCAGCTGGGCCAGCCGCTTTTCCAGATAGCCAAGCTGAATCCGGGCGATGCCGGCGATGTGCTTCTCGTCGAGCGCATGGAAAACCACGACTTCATCGATCCGGTTGATGAATTCCGGCCGGAAGTAGTTCTTGACCTCCGCCATCACGGCCACCTTGATCACGCCGTAATCGTCGCCGGCCATCTGCTGGATCATCTGGCTGCCCAGATTCGAGGTCATGACGATCACCGTGTTCTTGAAGTCGACCGTCCGCCCCTGGCCATCGGTCATCCGGCCATCGTCCAGCACCTGTAGCAGCACGTTGAAGACGTCCGGGTGGGCCTTCTCGACCTCGTCGAGCAGGATCACGCTGTACGGCTTGCGGCGCACGGCTTCGGTCAGGTAACCGCCCTCCTCGTAGCCGACATAGCCCGGCGGCGCGCCGATCAGGCGGGCCACCGAGTGCTTCTCCATGAACTCGCTCATGTCGATGCGGATCAGATGGTCTTCCGAGTCGAACATGAACTCGGCCAGCGCCTTGCATAGTTCGGTCTTGCCGACGCCGGTCGGGCCCAGGAAGAGGAAGGAACCGTACGGCCGGTTCGGATCGGACAGCCCGGCGCGCGAACGGCGGATGGCATCGCCCACCAGCCGGACCGCCTCGTCCTGGCCAACCACCCGCTGGTGCAGGCGATCCTCCATGTGCAGCAGCTTCTCGCGCTCGCCCTGCATCATCTTGCTGACCGGAATGCCGGTGGCGCGGCTGACTACCTCGGCGATTTCCTCGGCGCCGACCTGGGTGCGCAGCAGCTTGTTCTTCGGCTGCTCGCCGTCACCCGCCTTCTCGGCCGCCTTCAACTGGGCTTCCAGTTGCGGCAGCTTGCCGTATTGCAGTTCGGCGACCTTGTCGAGCTTGCCCTCGCGCTGCAGCTTGGCGATATCGGCCTTCAGGTGGTCAATTTCCTCCTTGATCTGCGCCGAGCCGAGCACCGCCGATTTCTCGGCCTTCCAGATTTCTTCCAGATCGGAATATTCCTTGGTCAGCTTGGCGATCTCATCCTCGATCAGGCCGAGCCGCTTGATCGACGCCTCGTCCTTTTCCTTCTTGACCGCCTCGCGCTCGATCTTCAGCTGGATGATCCGGCGATCGAGCTTGTCCATCGATTCCGGCTTGGAATCGATTTCCATCTTGATCCGCGCCGCCGCCTCGTCGATCAGGTCGATCGCCTTGTCGGGCAGGAAACGGTCGGTGATGTAGCGGTGCGAGAGTTCGGCGGCGGCGACGATGGCCGGATCGGTGATGTCGACCCCGTGGTGCAGTTCGTATTTTTCCTGCAGGCCGCGCAGGATGGCGATGGTCGATTCGACGCTCGGCTCTTCGACCAGCACCTTCTGGAAGCGGCGCTCCAGCGCGGCATCCTTCTCGATGTACTTGCGGTATTCGTTGAGCGTCGTCGCGCCAATGCAGTGCAGTTCGCCGCGCGCCAGCGCCGGCTTCAGCATGTTGCCGGCGTCGATGGCGCCTTCGGCCTTGCCGGCGCCGACCATGGTGTGCAGTTCGTCGATAAACAGGATGATGCGGCCTTCGTCCTGGGCCACTTCCTTGAGCACCGCCTTCAGGCGCTCCTCGAACTCGCCGCGGTACTTGGCGCCGGCCAGCAGGCCGGCCATGTCGAGGACCAGCACCTTCTTGCCCTTCAGGGTTTCCGGCACTTCTTCATTGACGATGCGCTGGGCCAGGCCTTCGACGATGGCCGTCTTGCCGACGCCCGGCTCGCCGATCAGCACCGGGTTGTTCTTGGTGCGGCGCTGCAGGATCTGGATGGCCCGGCGGATTTCGTCGTCGCGGCCGATCACCGGGTCGAGCTTGCCCTGGGCGGCGCGCTCGGTCAGGTCGATGCAGTATTTCTTCAGCGA
>CAMLHL010000139.1 GCA_946479855.1 uncultured Pseudomonadota bacterium | reverse complement strand
GCTGCGGCAGACCGAGAAGGCCGGGTTGATGCGCCACGGATCGATGCCGATGGCCTTGGCGAAGTCGTTGGCGACCTGGTCGTAGGCAGCGAAGTGGTTGGATTTGCGGCGTACCGCCCAGCCGGCATGGACCGGCGGCAGTACGACCTGTTCGTTCAATCCGCGCAGGATGTCCGGGATACCGGCCGAGAGGTCGTTGTTGAGCAGGATGGCGCAAGGGTCAAAACCGTCCAGTCCGAGCCGGTCGGGTGTCCGCACCAGCGGTTCGAGCAGCAGGGTCTGGCCGTTCGGCAGTTCGATCGTCGTCGGCTGGTCGATTTCCGGCAGCAGCGTGCCGATGCGCACGGTGAGGCCGGTCTGCTTGAGGATGGCGGCGATCTGCGCGACGTTTTGCAGGTAGAACTGGTTACGCGTGTGGTTCTCGGGAATCAGCAGCAGACTGCGCGCCTCCGGGCAGAATTTCTCGATGGCGCTCATCGCCGCCTGCACGCAGAGCGGCAGGAAAGCCGGATTCAGGTTGTTGAAGCCGCCGGGGAACAGGTTGGTATCGACCGGCGCCAGCTTGAAGCCGGAATTGCGCAGGTCGCACGACGAGTAGAAGGGCGGCGTGTGCTCCAGCCACTGGCCGCGCAGCCAGTGTTCAATCTGCGGGCTGGCCGCCAGGAAGCGACGTTCCAGTTCCAGCAGCGGGCCGGTCAGGGCAGTGGTGAGGTGAGGAACCATGTGCTGAGTCTCAATCCGGGTGTAATTTTTGTTGGCTGCATCTTACACCCGGCTTCCCTGAATGGCTCCCCTAGAGGCGATAGTCAGCGGCCGCCAGGCGCTGCAACCGGTTCAGGACTTCCGTGAATTCGCTGTCGCTCTGGGCGACGGTGTCGAAATAACCTTCGGCTTCATCTTCGGCATGGCGGATCAGATCCTCGAGATAGCCGGTCTGGGTCTCGGTCAGGCCGAGCGTGGAAACGGTGCGGCCCAGTTGCTCGATCGATTCGAGCAGGGTGGTCTGGCTCTTGCGAAGCCCGCCGCTGGTACGTGAGGTGATGTGCCGCATGGCGTTCTGCACTTCGGCCAGGCTGGCTTCGATCGCCTGCTTCTGTCGCGCACGCTCATCGGCGGCATCGAGCGCAGCGGTGCGCATGTCGGCACTTTCGGCCAGGACGGCCAGATGATCGCGCAGGCGGCCGACTTTCTCCGGATCTTCAACGGGCAGATTTTCGATGAGCAACGAAACATGGTCGAAATTGATTACGGCGCGCGACCCCAGTTCGAAAATCCGCCCGATATCGCGCAGTTTTTCGAGGACAGCCGCCTGCATGGCCGACATCGGACCTTCGGCGTTCAGGTCGACCTGCTCATGGCGGCCGCGCACCTGGACCGCACCCTGCAGGCCCCAGGTCTTCATTGCGGCAATCAGTCGGGCGGCAATCGCCGAATAGCTGGTGGCAAGTGCCGATTTGCGCAGAAACTCGATGACGACACCCAGGTCACCCATGCTGGTCATGGCGGTGAAGGCCACGCGCTGTGCAGCGGAAGACTGGCTGGTCAGCGCCCGCACACGCTCGCGGTGATCGATGGCTGAGCGCAGCTTGTGGTTGAGTTCGTGGGCGGCGATCGGCTTGGTGACGAAATCGTCTCCGCCCGCTTCGTAGGCGGCCACGCGTTCGGGTGTCGTGTCGTGGGCGGAAACAAAAATCACCGGAGTTTCGCCACCGCGCAGTTGCTCGCGGAAGCGACGGCAGGTGGCGTAGCCGTTCAGCTCGGGCATCTCGATGTCGAGCAACACGGCGTCGAACTTCGCATCGCTGGCCAGGAAGGCGGCGCCGCTGTCGAACGCCTCGATGGCATATTCCTTCTCCAGCAGGCGGGTGACGATCATCCGCTGCGGCGGGTTGTCCTCGACGACAGCAACGTGAAAAGTCGGCTCCATGCCAAATCCTCCATTTTTGATAATTATGCCAAAAATTTCACGAAGGTCTACCGCCGTAGCGGCAAGTACTTGAAAAAAGGTAGAATTCGCCCCTTGTCTTACAGCTTTCAAAGATCGGAATCCAAGTGCTTGTCGCCGCCAACATTACCATGCAGTTCGGGGCCAAACCCCTGTTCGAGAACGTCAACGTCAAATTCGGCGAAGGTTATCGCTACGGTCTGATCGGGGCCAACGGGGCGGGCAAGTCGACTTTCATGAAGATTCTCTGCGGCGCCCTGGAGCCCTCGGCCGGCAACGTTTCCAAGGACGTCCACGAACGCATGGCCTACCTGCGCCAGGACCAGTTCGCCTACGAGGACATGCGCGTTCTCGATGTCGTGATGATGGGCCACGAGGAACTGTGGGCGGCGATTCAGGAGCGCGATGCGATCTATGCCAATCCGGAAGCCAGCGAGGACGATTACATGCGCGCCGCCGAACTGGAAGGCAAGGTCGGCGAATACGACGGCTATACCGCCGAATCGCGGGCCGGCGAGCTGCTGCTTGGCGTCGGCATTCCGACCGTCCAGCACAACGGCCCGATGCGCGAAGTGGCGCCCGGCTGGAAACTGCGCGTGCTGCTCTGCCAGGCGCTGTTCGCCAACCCGGACATCCTGCTGCTCGACGAGCCGACCAACAACCTCGACATCAACACCATCCGCTGGCTGGAGGACGTGCTCAACAATCGTGATTCGACGATGATCATCATTTCGCACGACCGCCACTTCCTGAACCAGGTGTGCACCCACATGGCCGATCTCGACTACGGCAAGATCACCACCTACGCCGGTAACTACGATGACTTCATGGAGGCCGCCCAGCAGGCCCGCGAGCGCCAGTCGAATGCCAATGCCAAGGCCAAGGAACGGATTGCCGAACTGCAGACCTTCGTCCGCCGCTTCTCGGCCAACGCATCCAAGGCCAAGCAGGCGACCAGCCGGATGAAGCTGATCGACAAGCTGAAGCCGGAAGACGTCAAACCGTCGTCGCGCCAGTACCCCTGGATTCGCTTCGATTACGACGAGAAGCAGAAGCTGCACCGTCAGGCCGTTGAAATCGAGAACTTGTCCTTCGCTTACGAAGGTTCCGAGCGCAAGATCTTCAACAACCTGACGCTGACCATCAACGCCGGCGAGAAGATTGCCGTGATCGGCGAGAACGGCGTCGGCAAGACGACCTTCCTCAAGCTGCTGATGGGCGAGGTGCAGCCGCAGTTCGGCAGCATCAAGTGGGCGGAAAAGGCCAATCCTGGTTACTACGCGCAGGACCACAGCGCCGCCTTTGCCGGCGAACAAAGCCTGACCGAATGGATTGCCGGCTATGCCCGCGCCACTATCGAAGATGGTGGCGACCTCGAAACCCTGATCCGCGGCACGCTCGGTCGCCTGCTGTTCTCCGGCGACGACGTCAAGAAACCGGTTAATGTGATCTCTGGGGGCGAGCAGGGCCGCATGCTGTTCGGCAAGCTGATGCTATCCAAGCACAACGTGCTGATTCTCGACGAACCGACCAACCACCTCGACATGGAATCAATCGAAGCGCTCAACAGCGGCCTCGAAAAATTCCCCGGCACCCTGATCTTCGTCTCGCATGACCGCGAATTCGTTTCTTCGCTGGCGACGCGGGTATTCGAGGTCAAGGGTGACGGCAAGATTGTCGATTATCTCGGTGGCTATGAGGATTATCTGGCTACGTGCGTGTTGAAGGGGGCTGACTAAACACAGTCACCCCCCCCACGGCCTTGTGGACACTCACTCGGCCGTGGAGGGAGCGGGCGCTTGATCGTGCCGATGGGCACAGGTTCCGTGGCGACTGCATTGTCTTTCTTTGTGAGAATTGTGAATTATTTTTAAATTTCCTTTGACAGCGACGATTTATATCTAGATAATGCGACCCCTTCGCTGCTGACGAATCAAACGAAACGGCGCGGCG
>CAMLHL010000138.1 GCA_946479855.1 uncultured Pseudomonadota bacterium | reverse complement strand
ATCCAGGCGGCGCAGGCCTTCGGCGTCTCGAGCTGGCGGATCATCGTCCGCCACATCCTGCCCAACCTGATGCATATCGTCATCATTTCGCTGGTCATGGATTTCTCCGGGCTGGTGCTGGCCGAGGCGGTGCTGTCCTACGTCGGCATCGGCGTCGATCCGACGATGACCAGTTTCGGCACCATGATCAACAATGCCCGCATGGAGCTTGGCCGCGAACCGGTCGTCTGGTGGTCGCTGGCCGCCGCCTTCTCGGCGATGTTCGTTCTCGTGCTGGCCGCCAACCTGTTCGCCGATGCGGTGCGCGACGCATTCGATCCGAGGGCCGCCTGAATGTTGAAGGTCAGCAATCTCCGTTTGGGCTTCACGGCCGGCAGGCAGACGCTGGCTGCGGTTGACGGCATTTCCTTCGCCATTGCCAGAGGCGAGACCTTTGCCCTGCTCGGTGAATCGGGTTGCGGCAAGTCGGCCACGGCGCAGGGCATCATGCGCCTGCTGCCGGCCGCCGGGCGTATCCTCGGCGGCCAGGTGGCGCTTGCGGGCGAGAACCTGCTGGCCCTCGCCGAAGCCGACATGCGCGCCTATCGCGGCGGCCGCATGGCGATGATCTTCCAGGAGCCGGCGACCAGCCTCAATCCGGTGCTCACTGTCGGCCAGCAGATCGGCGAGGTGCTGGAACGCCACCTTGGCATCAAGGGGGCGGCGGCAAGCGAACGCATGGTCGACCTGCTGCGCCAGGTCGGCATTGCCGATCCGGAACGGCGGCTGACCGAATATCCGTTCCAGCTTTCCGGCGGCATGAAGCAGCGGGTGATGATCGCCATCGCCCTGGCCGGCGAGCCGGAACTGTTGATCGCCGACGAGCCGACTACCGCCCTCGACGTCACGGTTCAGGCCCAGATCCTCGATTTATTGGCCAAATTGCAGGTGGACCGTGGCATGGGCATGTTGCTGATTTCCCATGATCTCGGCGTCGTGGCCCGCATGGCACACCGCATCGGCGTCATGTACGCCGGCGAACTGGTCGAGGTCGCCGGCCGCCAGGAATTCTTCACCCGGCCGCACCCGGGTGGCGGTGCCCTTGGGGTGCGCCATCCCTATACCCAGGCCCTGTTCGAGGCTTTGCCCGACATTTCCCGGCGCGGCCTGCGCCTGACCACCATCCCCGGTCAGGTCCCGGCGCTGGCCGCGATGCCGGGCGGCTGCCGGTTTGCCGATCGCTGTCCGCACGTCATGGCGATTTGTCGCGAGCAATCGCCGCCCTGGCGGGAAGTTGGCGAGGCGCACGCCGTGCGCTGCCACTGGCATGGCGAGGCGGCGACGACGGGGAGAGGCGGGCACGCGGTAAGCGATCTCAATATCGAAGCGGGCCGGGCTTTCCTCGAAGTCGCCGATCTCAAGGTGCATTTTCCGATCCGCAAGGGTTTCCTGCAGCGCACAGTCGGCCATGTGCGGGCGGTGGACGGCGTATCGCTGGCCATTTCCGCCAGCCGTACACTGGCCCTGGTCGGCGAATCCGGCTGCGGCAAGACGACGGTCGGCAAGGCCCTGTTGCAGTTGATCCGGCCGACCGAAGGTAGCGTCAAGCTCGGTGGCGGCGAACTGGTCGGGCTCAAGGGCAAGCGCCTGCGCGGCGCCCGCCGGCATGTACAGATGGTTTTTCAGGATCCCTTCGCCTCGTTGAATCCGCGCTTGCGGGTCGGCGAAATCATCACCGAAGGGATGGGGGCGCTCGGCATCGCCGCTACGGCGGCGGCCCGTGCCGCAACGGTCGCCGACCTGCTGCAACAGGTCGGTCTGCCGACCGATGCGGTCGACCGCTACCCACACGAATTTTCCGGCGGCCAGCGCCAGCGCATCGCCATCGCCCGCGCCCTGGCAGTGCAGCCGGAACTATTGATCTGCGACGAACCGACCTCGGCGCTCGACGTCTCGGTACAGGCGCAAATCCTGAATCTGCTCAAGAAGTTGCAGGGCGAATTGGGCGTCGCCTACCTGTTCATTACCCACAACTTTGCGGTGGTTGAATACCTGGCGCACGATGTGGCGGTCATGTATCTTGGCCGGATTGTCGAACGGGGCAGGGCCGAGGAGGTGCTGCGCTCGCCGCGGCACCCCTACACCCAGGCGCTGCTCTCGGCCGTGCCGGTGCCGAGTCTGGAAGGGGCGACGGCGGTCATTCGCCTGCCCGGTGAAACACCGTCACCGGCCAATCCGCCGGTCGGCTGCCATTTCCACCCGCGCTGTCCGCAGGCGATGGCGGTGTGCCGGCAACACTATCCTGTGGTCACCGAGCTGTCAGATACGCACTCGGTCAGTTGCCACCTGGCGGGTTAGCCGCGCCGCTTCGGGCCGGGTTTGACGGCCTTGGCAGATGAACTCTGGGCCGGCTTGCTGGCGCTGGCTTTGCCCTTGCCCTTGTTGCTAGGCCTGGTGACGGTCTTGGCGCTGTTTTTCCCGATTTTGGTGCTGCCGGGGCTCGCCTTGCCGCTACTCTTGCCGGTTGCATGCACCTCTGCCGTGCCGCATGGCTTGGCCGCATGTTTTCCATGCTTGTTCGCCTTGCCGCAGGAGCGCGCTACTCGTTCCGGTTCGATGATGACTTGCGGCGTCGACGCATTGAGCAGGCTGCTCAGCCCAATGCCGTTGCCGGGAACCAGCAGGGTCGAACCGGCACCGAGGCGGACTCTTTCGGAAAGCCCATTGACGCGCGCCAGTTCGCTGGCCGTAGTGTCGAAGCGCGCTGCGATCCGGTCCAGCCGTTCGGCCGAGGTCACCGTGTAGGCCTGCCAGTGGGTCAGCGGTGTCTGGCTGTTCTGCAGGTTGCTGCGGAAGGTGTCCACCTTGTCGGTCGGGATGACGACCGGGGTATCCGGTCGGATGATCGGACGGTTGTGCGAGGGATTCAGGCGCTGGAATTCTTCCAGCGACATGTTGGCGAGGCGGGCCGCCGTCTTGACGTCGATCGGGCGACTGGTTTCCAGCGTCGCGAAGTAGGGTTCGTTGGGGATGAAGGGCAGGTCGAGCTGGGCGATCAGCGCCGGATTGCCGAAAATGTTTTTCAGCGCCTGCAGTTTGGGTACGTAATGCCGGGTTTCGTTCGGCATCGTCAGATTGGGGTAGTCGGTCGGCAGACCGCGCGCTTCGTTTTTGACCATGGCTCGCTTGACCGCACCTTCGCCCCAGTTATAGGAAGCCAGGGCAAGGTGCCAGTCGCCCTGCATCTCGTAGATGGCTTGCAGATAGTCGAGCGCTGCTTCGGTCGAGGCGACGATGTCGCGCCGTTCGTCGCGCCACCAGTTCTGCTCGAGCTTGAAGCGCTTGCCGGTGGCCGGGATGAACTGCCACAGCCCGGAGGCGTGCGAGCGCGAATAGGCGTTCGGGTTGAACGAGCTTTCGACCATCGGCAGCAGGGCCAGTTCGGTGGGCATCCCGCGCGCTTCCAGTTCCTCGACGATGTGGTGGAGGTAGGGGCGGCTGCGTTCGACCATGCGGCGCAGGGCATCCGGGCGATTCTGGTACCACTGCTGATAGTAGAGCACCAGATCGTCGTTGAGATCGGCCATCGCAAAACCGTTGCGGATGCGTTCCCAGAGGTTGGTGGACTGCACCGTCAGGTCGATGGTGTTCAACAACTGCGGCGCCCCCCGTATTTCGTGGACGATCAGCGCGTCATCAGTCTGCTGGGTGATCGGCTCTTCGTAGGACTGCAACATGGTGGACAGCGCCAGGGACGAGGAATTGTCCAGGGGGGCGTCGGCCAGGGCCGGGGCGGCGAAGGTGATGAGTCCCAGGGTGATGGCAGCAAGACGGCGGGCAAGCGACAGAACGTTGCGGTACGGCATGGGGTGAAGCTCCTCGCGAACGGGGTCGGCCAAACCGGCGATTATACCCGAGCTC
>CAMLHL010000137.1 GCA_946479855.1 uncultured Pseudomonadota bacterium | reverse complement strand
GGATGATGGCCTGGCGTTCTTCCGGCGTCAGCGGGCCGAGGCGGGAGGCGGGCGGGAAGATGATGCCGCGTTCGACGACGTTGGGTCGGCCCTTTTCGTCGAGGAAGGAAACCAGCGCTTCGCCGACGCCGAGTTCGGTGATGGCAGTGACGGCATCGAATTTCGGGTTGGCGCGCATCGTTTCGGCCGCCGCCTGGACGGCTTTTTGGTCGCGCGGGGTGAAGGCGCGCAGGGCGTGCTGGACGCGGTTGCCGAGCTGGCCGAGGATTTTTTCCGGGACGTCGAGCGGGTTCTGCGTGACGAAATAGACGCCGACGCCCTTGGAGCGGATCAGGCGGACGACCTGTTCGACCTTGTCGGTCAGCGCCTGCGGCGCGTCGGTGAACAGCAGGTGGGCTTCGTCGAAGAAGAAGACGAGCTTGGGCTTGTCGAGGTCGCCGGCTTCGGGCAGTTGCTCGAACAGCTCGGAGAGCAGCCAGAGCAGGAAGGTCGAGTAGAGCGCCGGCGAGTTGATCAGCTTGTCGGCGGCGAAGATGTTGATGATGCCGCGGCCGTTCTGGTCCACTTTCATCAGGTCGTTGATGTTGAGCATCGGCTCGCCGAAGAAGACGTCGCCGCCCTGCTCTTCGAGCGTCAGCAGGCCGCGCTGGATGGCGCCGATCGAGGCGGCGGCGACGTTGCCGTATTCGGTGGTGAAGCTCTTGGCGTTGTCGCCGACGTGCTGGACCATGGCGCGCAGGTCCTTGAGGTCGAGCAGCAGCAGGCCCTGGTCGTCGGCGATCTTGAAGACCAGTTGCAGGACGCCGGCCTGGGTGTCGTTGAGGTTGAGCAGGCGGGCGAGCAGCAGCGGGCCCATGTCGGAGACGGTGGCGCGCACCGGCACGCCGCCCTGGCCGAAAACGTCCCAGAAGGTGACGCTGTTGGCGTAGGGCGCGAAGCCCTCGAGGCCGAGGTCGGCGATGCGCTTCAACAGCTTTTCCGTAGGATTGCCGGCGGCGCCCATGCCCGACAGGTCGCCCTTGACGTCGGCCATGAAAACCGGGACGCCGGCGAAGGACAGGCGTTCGGCCATCGACTGCAGGGTGACCGTCTTGCCGGTGCCGGTGGCGCCGGTGATCAGGCCGTGCCGGTTGGCCATCTGCGGCAGCAGCGCCGGATAACCGTCTTCGGACTTGGCGAGGTAGAGGGGGTCGGACATGGCGCAAGGCTCCTGCTGGAAAAGTATCCCGGCATTCTAGCAACGGCCGGATGGCGCTTTGTGAAATAGCGTGAGGTACGGACTTACTGAGGCCTGACGAGAAGCCTGCGGGCGGGTAAAATCACGCCTTCTTTGTTATTTGCATTCAGGAAACAAGCCATGGCAGGTCATTCCAAATGGGCCAATATCCAGCACCGTAAGGGCCGTCAGGACGAGAAGCGCGGCGCCGCCTTCTCCAAGATTGCCAAGGAAATCACCGTTGCCGCCAAGATGGGCGGCGGCGACGCCAGCTTCAACCCGCGCCTGCGCGTCGCGGTCGACAAGGCCAAGGGCGTCAACATGCCCAAGGACAAGATCGATACCGCGATCAAGAAAGGCACCGGCGAGCTGGAAGGCGTCGAGTACATCGAGATCCGCTACGAAGGCTACGGCATCGGCGGCGCGGCGATCATGGTCGATTGCCTGACCGACAACAAGACCCGTACGGTGGCCGAAGTCCGCCACGCTTTTTCCAAGTTCGGCGGCAACATGGGCAGCGACGGCTGCGTGGCTTTCCAGTTCAAGCACTGCGGCCAGATGATCTTCGCCCCGGGCACCGACGAAGCGGCGCTGATGGATGCCGCCATCGAGGCCGGCGCCGAGGACGTGGCGACCAACGACGACGGTTCGATCGAGGTGCTGACCGCGCCGAACGACTACATGGCCGTCAAGGACGCGCTGGAAGCCGCCGGCTTCAAGCCGGAATTCGGCGAAGTGACGATGAAGCCGGAAGGCGAAAACGTCTTCGCCGGCGAGGATGGCGTCAAGATGCAGAAGCTGCTCGACGCGCTGGAAAACCTCGACGACGTGCAGGAAATCTACACCACCGCCGTCATCGAAGACTGATGTCCGGGTTGCGGACTTCCCGCCGGGGAGGTCCGCAACGATCAATGCCCTGTCTGTCGCTGCCAAAGGAACGTCCGTGAATCTTCGCCTGCTCTTGCCTGCCTTGTTTGCGGCCTCGCTCAGCCTGTCCGCCGGGGCGACCCAGCTTGCCTGCCCCGACCTCGCGGCGGCCGTTCAGGTCAATGCCTGCCCGAGCGAGGACGAACTGAAGCACACCTATAACGGTTTTTGCAGCGACAGCGCCAAGGCCTACGCCAACGAAACCGACTCCTGCCTGCGCTACAGTGATTACCGGCAGATGAAGAATGTCGCGTTCTGGGAGTCGCAGGATGGCGTCTTCGACGGCTATGTCTCCTGCGACCTGCCGGCCGGCAAGTTCAAGACCCTGAAGGCGACGGCGATGAAAATCGTCGTTCAGGGCAAGCTGACCAAGGTCGTGTGCAGCTACCCCAAGGGGGTCAATTTCACCTACCGGACCAAGGGCGCCTGCCGTATCGGCAACGAGAAATCCTGTGCCGCCGATGCGGCGAACTGTCTGGCCACTTGCGACTGACTCGGGCAACGGGCCGGGGCAAAGGCGTCTTGTGACGCGGCCGATCGACATCGAGGCTGCGGAGGGCCGGCGAAACCGTGATCCGGCCGAAAGCGGCCGCACCGTGCCGGCTGGCCGGCCGTGTGGCGCGCTGATTCCGCCGCCATGCCCTGACCGCTTCGCGGACTGAGCGCTCATGCAACGCGCCTATCCCTTGTTGTTCGTCTTTCTGTGGAGCACCGGTTTCGTCGGCGCCAAATACGGGCTGCCTTATGCCGAGCCGTTATCCTTCCTGCTCAGCCGCTATGGCGCAGTCATCGCGCTGATGACGGTGATCGCCCTGGCGACCCGGGCGCCGTGGCCGGACAGGCCGCGCGACTGGCTGCATATCGCTGTCTCCGGCGTCCTCGTTCATGCCATTTATCTCGGCGGCGTCTTTGTTGCCATCAAGCATGGCCTGTCGGCCGGGGTCACGGCGCTGGTCGTCGGCATGCAGCCCTTGCTGACCGGTTTTCTGTCCGGCTGGCTGCTCGGCGAGAAAGTGAGCGCTCGCCAATGGGGCGGCCTGGGACTGGGTTTCGTCGGCGTCGGCCTGGTCGTTTCCGGCAAGCTGGGTGACGGCGCCCTCGGGCCGATGCTGATCCCGGCGCTGGTGGCCCTGCTCGGCATCACGCTCGGCACGCTGTACCAGAAACGCTTCTGCCCGAAGTTCGACCTGCGCAGCGGCTCGGTCATCCAGTTCCTGCCGACGGCGCTGCTGACGGCGGTGGCCGTCGCGCTCTTCGAGGACTACCGGATCGAATGGAACGGCCACTTCCTGTTTGCCCTCGGCTGGCTGGTGCTGGTCCTCTCGATCGGCGCCATCAGCCTGCTCAACCTGCTGATCCGCAGTGGCAGCGCGGTCAACGTTGCCAGCCTGTTCTACCTGACGCCGCCGATGACGGCGTTGATCGCCTTTTTCGTTTTTGGCGAAAAACTGACGTTGACCGTAGCGCTCGGCATGTTGATCGCCGTGAGCGGCGTTTATCTGGTGGCACGGGCAAAATGAGCATCGCGGCGCCGCGGATCTTGGGCATCGATCCCGGCCTCCGGGTAACGGGGTTTGGGGTCATCGAAAAGCACGGCAACCAGCTGATCTACGTCGCCAGCGGCTGCATCAAGTCGAACGACCGGCACTCGCTGCCGGAGCGGATCAAGACGCTGTTCGCCGGGATCAGCGAGGTGGTCGCCACCTATGCGCCAGATCAGGCGGCGGTCGAGAAGGTCTTCGTCAACGTCAATCCGCAATCGACGCTGCTGCTCGGCCAGGCGCG
>CAMLHL010000136.1 GCA_946479855.1 uncultured Pseudomonadota bacterium | reverse complement strand
TGCTTGACGCTCTGGCCGATCTGCACGAAGGCATCGGCGCCGGGCGACGGCGAGCGGTAGAAAGTGCCGACCATCGGCGACTTGACGACATGGCCTTCCGGCAGTTCGTCCTCGTCATCAAGACTGACCGAGGAAACAGCAGGCGCACCGGCAGCAACGGGGGGCGGTGCGTAGTATTGCTGAGGCGCGGCGGCAACCGCACCATAATGCTTGGCGATGCGAACCTTTTCTTCGCCTTCGGTCACTTCCAGTTCGGAAATACCGGATTCCTGAACGAGATCGATCAGTTTCTTGAGTTTGCGCAGATCCATGGAGACTCCCTTCTGTATTGCGTCCGTAGGACGCAAGAAGCCGGCCGAAGCCAGGCTATTCGATATTAAGCTTGTTAAGCAGGTATTCCAGGGCGAGAACATAACCCTGATGACCCAGCCCGCAGATGACGCCGATGGCCAGGTCCGAAAAATACGAGTGATGCCGGAAGGACTCCCGGGCATGCACATTGGAAAGATGCACTTCGACGAACGGAATTTCGACAGCCGCGATGGCATCGCGCAGCGCCACGCTGGTGTGCGTGTAAGCCGCCGGATTGATGATGATCGCCCGCACGCCCTGTCCCCTGGCCGCATGGATACGCTCGATGAGCGCACCTTCATGGTTGCTCTGGAAAGCCTCCAGCGCAACGCCGGCGCCTTCGGCCATGCGGGCCAGCGCCATATTGATATCGGACAAGGTTACGCGGCCGTAGTGCTCCGGTTCGCGGGTGCCAAGCAGGTTCAGATTTGGCCCATGTATCACGAGAATACTGGGTTTGTCGACCGGCTTGGAAGCAGTTTTTCGCTTCGTCATAGCTGCAAGTTTGCCGTAAATCGCAGCAACTTGTCCAGTCTATTCCTTTAGCAAGGAACGCAGGGCGTCGGCCCGGATACGTTCCTGCGGGCGGCCGTCGCGATGCTTGAGGCTAACACGCTCCATGTGCGGCGCCAGAACGATCAGATTGGCGTCGGCGGTATCGGTTTCCATCTGCAACACGGCCTCGACCCGCTCGTTACGCGCCTCGGCATGCGTCACATCGATGCCGCGGTTGAGCAGGAAGATTTCAACTTCCTTGGCGCTGTCGGCAAAAAGCAGGATGTCGATGCGCGAATGTTCGCCAGCCGTCCCGTCGAGCACCGAACCGGTCAGGTAAGGCTGGAAATCAGCCAGCAGGTCGAGCAGATCGAGTGCCGTATGGCGCAGCGCCGCAATCAGCTCCTCGTGCTCCTCGCCCTGGTAAAGAATGCGGTAGGCCCGCAACTCGGCCTCGACCTCGGCATTGTCGGGAAAGGCCGCATGCTCGGGCAAGCCCAGCTGGCGGGCGGCCTTCTTCTTGGCGTGGTGATAGTCGGTAATGCCATCCTCGGCCATCAGGCGGGCGGCGGCGCTGGCGATGCTGGCCCGCGTACCGGTACTCGGGCGTTGCCGTTCATGACGGGTCATGGTGGACTCGATCAAGGTAGAATCGCCCCCATTCTAACGGGTCTCTGTGACATGCATATTCATATTCTCGGCATCTGCGGCACTTTCATGGGCGGCGTCGCCCAACTGGCGGTCGACTCCGGCCACAAGGTCACCGGCTGCGACGCCAACGTCTATCCGCCGATGAGCGACCAGCTGCGCGGCGCCGGCATCGAGCTGATCGAAGGCTTCGCGACCGACCAGCTGGCGCTCAAGCCCGACATGTTCGTGATCGGCAACGCCATTTCGCGCGGCAATCCGCTGCTCGAAGCCATCCTCGACCAGGGTCTGCCCTACGTTTCCGGCCCGCAATGGCTGGCCGAGCACGTGCTGCAGGGGCGCTGGGTGCTCGGCGTCGCCGGCACGCACGGCAAGACGACGACCAGTTCGATGCTGGCCTGGATTCTCGAAGACGCCAATATGGCACCGGGCTTCCTGATCGGCGGCGTGCCGCTGAATTTCGGCGTTTCGGCGCGACTGGGCGAGACGCCGTTCTTCGTCATCGAGGCCGATGAGTACGACACGGCCTTCTGTGACAAGCGGTCGAAGTTCGTCCATTACCGGCCGCGGACCGTCGTGCTGAACAACCTGGAATTCGATCACGCCGACATTTTCAGCGATCTGGCCGCCATTGAAACGCAATTTCACCACCTGGTGCGCACCCTGCCGCAAAGCGGGCTGATCGTCTCGAATGCCGCCGAAGCCAGCCTGGAGCGCGTATTGCAGCGCGGTTGCTGGACGCCGGTCGAGCGTTTCAGCGACCCGGCCGGCTACCGGGTCAGCGGCGACGATGCGCGCGGCGAACTTGTCCTGCATGGCCCCGAGGGGGTGATCGGCCGCACCCGGTGGAATCTTTCCGGCGACCACAATCGCGCCAATGCCTGCGCTGCCCTGCTCGCCGCCCGCCATGTCGGCGTGCCGCTGGCCCAGGGCCTGGACTCGCTGTCCCGCTTCGTCAATGTCAAACGGCGCATGGAAGTGTGCGGCGAAGTACGCGGCATCACCGTCTACGACGATTTCGCCCATCACCCGACGGCGATCGCCACTACCGTCGCCGGGCTGCGCCGCAAAATTGGCCGCGGCCGCATCCTGGCCGTGCTCGAGCCGCGCTCGAACACCATGAAGCTAGGCACGATGAAGGCGCAGTTGCCGGACAGCCTGCACGAGGTCGATGCCGCCTTCTGCTATGCCGGCAATCTCGGCTGGGATGCCCGCGCGGCGCTGGCGCCGATGGGCGAGCGCGCCGTCGTCGAAGACGATCTGGCCCGCCTGGTCGACCAGATCGTCATCGCCGCCCGGCCGGGCGACCATATCCTGGTCATGAGCAACGGCGGTTTTGGCGGCATTCACGGCAAGCTGCTGGCGGCGCTGGCCGAATAAAGGCACAGCGCCAGAACGACTACGGTCGACAACAAAAAAAGCGCAAAAAAAAGGCGCGGCCAGGTTTCCCTGCCGCGCCTTTTTATTCGCCAACGATGCTCAGCGTTCGGTCGATTCCACGACCGCCAGCGCCGTCATGTTGACCAGGCGACGCACGGTGGCGGTCGAGGTCAGCACATGCACCGGACGGGCTGCACCGAGCAGGATGGGGCCGATGGTCACGCCTTCGCCACCCGTCATCTTGATCAGGTTGTAGGAGATGTTGGCGGCATCGATGTTGGGCATCACCAGCAGGTTGGCCTCGCCCTTGAGCGGCGAATCGGGATTGGCGGCGCGGCGAAGATCTTCGTTCAGCGCGGCATCGCCGTGCATTTCGCCATCAACTTCCAGTTCGCCGGCCGACATGGCGGAAACCAGCCCGGCGGCGACGCCCATCTTGCGCGCCGACTCCGAATTGCCGGAACCGAAGTTGGAATGCGAGAGCAGCGCGACCTTGGGGTGGCTGCCGAAACGCTTGACCTGCTCGGCCGCCATCAGCGTCATCTCGGCGATTTCCTCGGCATTCGGGTTCTCGTTCACATGCGTGTCGCAGATGAACAAGGAGCGGCCCGGCAGCATCAGATAGTTCATCGCGGCCAGCGTGTTGACGCCGGTACGCTTGCCGATGATCTCGCGGATCACGCCAAGATGGTGGCTGTACTGGCCGGTCATGCCGCAGATCATACCGTCGGCGTAGCCGAGCTTAAGCAGCATGGCGCCGATCACCGTCGGCTTGCGGCGCATGGCTTCCTTGGCGATCGCCGGGGTGACGCCGCGGCGGGCCATCAGCTTGTGGTAGGCGGTCCAGCACTCGCGGTAACGCTCGTCGGATTCCGGATTGACGACGTCGAAATCGACGCCCGGCTTGATCCGCAGCTTGGCCTTTTCCAGTCGATGCTCGATGACGCCGGGACGGCCGATCAGGATCGGCCGGGCGAACTTCTCTTCGATGACCACCTGGGCGGCACGCAGCACGCGCTCGTCCTCGCCCTCGGCGAAGATGATGCGCTTGCCCTTGGCCTGGCGGGCGGCCTGGAAGATGGCGCGCATGCC
>CAMLHL010000135.1 GCA_946479855.1 uncultured Pseudomonadota bacterium | reverse complement strand
AGCCGACCACCGGCTTGCCGTTGAGCAGCGCGGCGGTGCGCTGTTCGCCGACGGTATCGCTGATCGTCGCCACCTGATCGAGGCGGATGCGCCGGCCGTCGGAGAGCACGACATCCATGGCACCCAGTTCATCGGCGCTCTGCACGGTGGCGATGGTGCGCACCGACTGTTCGATGCCGCCGATGTCGGAACGGCCGCCCGACGCTTCCTGCTGGATCTGCCGCAACTGGCGCGAGATGTCGGCGGCCGTGGCGTTCAACGCCAGCATCCGGGCCGGGTCGAGCTCGATGCGGATTTCCCGCGTCACGCCGCCGACCCGCGCCACGGCGCCGACGCCGCGCGCCGAGAGCAGCGCCTTGCTGACCGTGTTGTCGACGAACCACGACAGCGCCTCGTCGTCCATCCGGCTCGACGCCACCGTGTAGGTCAGGATCGGCGCTCCGGAGAGGTTCATCTTGCTGACCGCCGGGTCCTTGAGATCGCCGGGCAGGTCGGCACGAATCCGCGAAACGGCATCGCGCACGTCGTCGAGCGCTTCCTGCGTCGGTTTTTCCAGGCGGAACTCGACGGTCACCGTCGCCGTGCCGTCCTGCACCTTGGTATAGATGTGCTTGATGCCCTGCAGCGTCGCCACCGAATTCTCGATCTTGCGCGCCACCTCGGTTTCCATCTGCGCCGGCGCGGCGCCGGGCAGCGACGCGGTGACGGTCACCGTCGGCAGGTCGATGTCCATGAACTGCTGGATCTTCATGGCCCGGAAGGCCAGCGTGCCGGCCAGCGTCAGCAGCACGAAAAAGAGGATGGCCGGCGTCGGATTGCGGATCGACCACGACGAAACGTTCAGCACGCGGCGCCCCCCGCGGCCCGGGCCAGGACGGCGAATCCGACGGCCATGGAAACAACGGCGGGCCCTACGGTCGACCGGAAAAAATGGCTCATTTCGCCGCCTCGTCGACCACCTTGACGGCATCGCCATCGGCCAGGAAACCGGCGCCGCCCTCGACGACCCGCGCCTTGGCATCCAGCCCGGCGACGATCTCGATGCGCTCGCCGACCCGGCGGCCAAGGACCACCTTGGTCTGGGCGACGCGCCCCTCGCCCTCGAGCCGGAAGACGTAGGCAAAGCCTTCGCGCAGCACGACGGCCGATTGCGGCAGCGTCAGTGCCGGGCTGCGGGCCAGCTCGAATTCACCGCGCGCGAACATGCCGGCACGGATGGCGCCGGGGGCCGGCAGGTCGACATAGACCAGACCGCTGCGGGTCTGCGGATCGACGCTCGGCGCCACGGCGCGCACCGTGCCGCGGACGGTTTCACCGCTCGGCGCGGTCAACACCGCCGCCGCCCCGGCCTGCACCTTGGCGAGTTCGGCCGACGGCACTTCGGCCCGCCATTCCAGCCGGCCGCCGCGGATCAGCCGGAACAGTTCCTGACCGGGCTGGGTCAGCGAGCCGACCGTGGCGCTGCGCGCCGAAATCACGCCGTCGTCCGGCGCCAGCACGGCCGTCTTGTCCATCTTCAGGCCGGCCGCCTGCTGGCGGGCACGCGCCGCCGCCAGGCGGGCCTCGGCCGTGTGTTGAGCGGTCTGGTACTGGGTATTCAGTTGCGAGCTGTAGAAGCCTTTTTCCTTCAGCTCCTTGGCCCGCTCGGCATTGCCCCGGGCCTCGCCGACGCTGGCTTCCAGTTCGGCCACCGCAGCCTTGGCCTCGGCCAGTTCGCTGGCCACGGTGTCGCTGGCAATGCGCGCCAACACCTGGCCTTTCTTGACGCTGTCGCCGACCTGAACGCGCACTTCGGTGATCCGGTAATTGGCGATTTCCGGGCCGATCACCGCTTCCTGCCAGGCGACGACATTGCCGTTGGCGGGCAGCACCTCGGGCCAGTCCTCGGTCTGCGGGGCCGCCAGGCGAACGGTCAGCGCCGGCCGGGCCGCGTGCTTGGCCGGTTCGGCTGGCCGGGGGGCCGGCGGGCGGAAAAGCAGGAAGAGGCCGAGCGCAGCCAGCGCGGCGAACGCCAGCGCGAGGCGGGTTTTCCGCCCGGCCAGCGGACCGGAAGAAATGATTTTCATGGCAAAACCTGTGTCGACCGCGGGAATCGCGGAATGATACCGCGGTCGCTCACAATGTCACCTACTTAATGACCCTTCGGTCATCACTGCTTTGCCAGGCTGCCCTGGGCCTCGTTGGCGTTCTCGTAAAGATGCGCCGGAATCTGCCGTTTCTCCAGCGCCTCGCCCAGTTTCATGCGCAGGAAGGTGTTCGAGGTGTAGCGGGTGACGTCGTGGTAATGGCGCTCCATGATGCCCTTGACCATGCCGATGTAGGCGTCGATCAGCTCGGGCACGATGCTGAAGCGGTCGTAATTGACGATGGCGTTGACCTTGTGGCCGAGCGGTGCCAGGAAGGCCTCGACCCCGTCGCGGACGCGATCGATGTCGTCTTCGCTGCGCACGCTGAGGCCGGCGAAATCGAGGAAGAACAGGTTTTGCGCCGGGTCGTAGGCAAGCCGTTCGGCGAGCGGCCGTTCGAGCATCTCGGCACGAATGTTCATCGGCTCGTCGATGAAGATCCGGGCATCCATCAGCTGCGGCTCGCGCGGCAGCAGCGGCTTGAATTCCATCTTGGCCAGGATGTCCTTCTCCAGATCGACGCCGGGGGCGATTTCGGTCAGTTCCAGCCCCTCGGCGGTCAGCTTGAAGACGCAGCGTTCGGTGATGTAGAGCACGCTCTTGCCCCACTTCGCCGCCTGCGGGCCGCTGAAGGTGCGGTGCTCGACCTCGTCGACGAACTTCAACGCCTGCCCGTCCTCGACGATGGCCAGCTGGCCGGCGTTGATCGCGACATCGAGGTTGCCGGCCGTGAAGGTGCCGACGAAGACGACCTTCTTGGCGTTCTGCGAGATGTTGATGAAGCCGCCGGCCCCGGCCAGCCGCGGCCCGAACTTGGAGACGTTGAGGTTGCCCTGCCGGTCGGCCTGGGCCAGGCCGAGGAAGGCGATGTCCAGCCCGCCGCCGTCGTAGAAGTCGAACTGGCTGGGCTGGTCGATGATCGCCTGGGCGTTGGTCGCCGCCCCGAAGCTCAGGCCGCCGGCCGGCACGCCGCCGATGACGCCGGGTTCGGCGGTCAGCGTCATCAGGTCGATGACCTGCTCCTCGGCGGCCACCGAGGCGACGCCTTCCGGCATGCCGATGCCGAGATTGACCACGGCATTGGCCTTCAATTCCAGCGCCGCCCGGCGAGCGATGATCTTGCGCTCGCTCATCGGCATCGCGGCAATCGCCGACATCGGCACCTTGATCTCGCCGGCGTAGGCCGGGTTGTATTGTTCGCTGAAGGTCTGGGCGTGGTATTCCGGCTTCTCGGCGACCACCACGCAATCGACCAGGATGCCGGGAATCTTGACCTGGCGCGGGTTCAGCGTGCCGCGCTCGGCCACCCGCTCGACCTGGGCGATGACGATGCCGCCCGAATTGCGTGCCGCCATCGCGATGGCCTGGGCTTCGAGGGTCAGCGCCTCCTTCTCCATCGTGATGTTGCCGTCCGGGTCGGCCGTCGTGCCGCGGATGATGCCGACGTTGATCGGCAGCGCCTTGTAGAACAGGTATTCCTCGCCGTCGATTTCCATCAGCCGGACGAGCTCGGTGGTCGTCATCGCGTTCAGCTTGCCGCCGCCGAAGCGCGGATCGACGAAGGTGCCCAGCCCGACCCGGGTCAGCGTCCCCGGCTTGCCGGCGGCGATGTCGCGGAAGAGGTGGGTGATCACCCCCTGCGGCAGGTTGTAGGCCTCGATGCGGTTGGCCACGGCCAGCTGCTGCAGCTTGGGGACCAGCCCCCAGTGACCGCCGATGACCCGGCGGACCAGGCCGTCGTGGCCGAGGTGGTTGAGGCCGCGCTCCTTGCCGTCACCCTGGCCGGCCGCATAGACCAGGGTCAGGTTGCGTGGCCGGCCGAGGCCGTGCAGGTCGGCCTCCTCGCCTTCGAGGAATAATTCCTCGAGGGCGATGGCGATGTTCTCGGCAAAGCCGATGCCGACGAAGCCGCCGGTGGCGACGGTGTCGCCGTCCTTGATCAGGC
>CAMLHL010000134.1 GCA_946479855.1 uncultured Pseudomonadota bacterium | reverse complement strand
CTCATGCACCTTCTTGTGCGGCCGCAGGAAGCGGTAGCCGGCCTCTTCGAGCATCGCTTCCTCGAAGCCGAAATGCGACTGCGTGTAGTCGATCAACTGCTCGATGACATCGGTGACCAGGCGCGGATCGCCTTTCATCTTGGCGATCTCGAGGTCGTTGATGTAGTCAACGATGCGCCGGTGCTGGGCGTCGATCACCTCAATTCCCGTATCAAGCTTGCTGTCCCAGACGATGGGCATGGCGTTCTCCTGAGCTGTTTTAATGGCCTGAGAGTTAATAGTACTTTTGGCGTAAGCAGGTTGACGTGGGTCAATGAATGCCCAGCTAGGGAAGCCGGCCGCTCAGGCCGGGAACGTCAGGCGTCGAGCCAGCGAGCGAGGCATTCGAACATCTGGTCGGCCCGGATCGGCTTGGCGATGTAATCGTCCATGCCGGCCTCGATGCAGCGCTCACGGTCGCCCTGCATGGCGTTGGCCGTCATGGCGATGATCGGGGTCCGGCGGCTGTGCCGCTTTCTCTCCAGGGCGCGGATTTCCTGCGTTGCCTCGATGCCGCTCTTGACTGGCATCTGCATGTCCATCAGCACGGCGGCAAAATATTCATGGCCCATCAGGTCCACCGCCTGTTGCCCGTTTCCGGCCAGGGTGACCTGGTAGCCGCGGCGTTCAAGCAGGGCCCGCGCCAGGCGCTGGTTGACCGGGTTGTCTTCGACCAGCAGGATCGAGCGTTGCTGGCCGGCCACGGGCGCGAGCCGCGTCGATTCGGTGTACACCGAGGCGGCACCCGGGGTGTCGGTGACTGACGGTGCGCTGGTCGCCGCCGGCAGCGTGAAGTGAAAGCTGCTGCCTTGGCCGGGTTCGCTGTCGACCCACAGGCTGCCGCCGAGCAACTCGATCAGGCGGCGGGTGATCGTCAAA
Source organism: uncultured Pseudomonadota bacterium (assembly GCA_946479855.1). Next base: position 3,218 of record CAMLHL010000134.1, on the reverse strand, counting down.
CCCAGCCCGGTGCCGCCGTACAGGCGGGTGGTCGAGTTGTCGGCCTGGGTGAAGGCGTCGAAGATGGAGCCGATTCTTTCACGGGCAATGCCGATCCCGGTATCGCGCACCGTGAACTGGAGCGCCGCCGACGCCTGGCTGCCTTCAAGCCAGCCGACCTGGACGGTGACTTCGCCGCGCTCGGTGAACTTGATGGCATTGCCGATCAGGTTGAGCAGGATCTGGCGCAGGCGAACCGGGTCGCAAAGGACACTGTCGGGCAGGTCGGGGGCGATGTCGCAATTCAGGGCCAGGCGTTTTTCCTCGGCGCGCCAGGCCATGGTCTGCACGGTCTCGCCGAGGGTCTGGCGGAGGTCGCAGGGAATGCGCTCGATGGCCAGCATGCCGGCCTCGATCTTCGAAAAATCGAGAATGTCGTTGATGATGGTGAGCAGCGATTCGGCCGACGATTTGACGATGCCGACGAATTCGTGCTGTTCCGTCGTCAGCGGGGAAGCCAGCACGAGGTCGGTCATGCCGATGATGCCGTTCATCGGCGTGCGAATTTCATGGCTCATGTTGGCGAGGAATTCGCTCTTGGCCTGGTTGGCGGATTCGGCAATCTCTTTCGCCTGTTCCAGCTCGAGGCGGCTGGCCTCGCGTTCGGCGATCATCCGGGCAATCATCTTCGACAGCGCCGCGATGTCGTCGCCGGCTCTTTCGGCGTCGAGCGTGCTGACCGGCAGCAGGCTGGCAACGATCTCATGCAGGGCCTTGACCGCCTGTTCGCGGGTTTCCAGTTCGCTGCGCAAGCTGCTCGCCGTGCGTTGCAGCACCTCGAAAGCGGCGCGAAACTCCTCGGGAATGTCATCGAACAGCGCGGCATCGGCGGCGCTGCCGTCGATGCGAAAGTTTTGCTCGAAGGTGCGCGCCCGGTCCAGGGCGCCCAGCCAGTGCTTGAGCGGAAACCAGATCAACAGGAGGCCGCCGAGCAGGCCGGCGAACCCCAGTGCGAGGACGGCGTGGATCAGATGCCAGAGCCCTGCGGCGATGGTGTCGACGGCGAAGGAGAGGCGCAGCACGCCATAGTCCTTGCCGCCCACGGAAATGGTGCGATTGACCTCGTAGAGGTGTTCGGCCACCTGGTCGTGCAGCCAGGCGGGGGCCTGGTGTCCGCCACTGGCCGGGTTGGCGCTTTTGATCACCGCGCCGGAGATGTCGATGAACATGGCCGAGGCGAATTGCGAACGCAGGATCGACTTGTCGAGGACGCGCTGGATACTGTCGTAATCACCGATCACGGCACTTTCGGAGACGGTTTGAGCGGCCACCTCGATAAGCATGGTGGCCGATTGCTGCGCGTCCTCCATCGCCTCGTTGAATTGGTAGGTGTAGAACATGCCCAGACTGCTGCTGACGAAAATCAGCAGGGTCGCCGAATAAAGGATATAGACGCGCCCGATCAGCGATTTGGGCAACAGGCGAGAGAGCGCGTTCATGCTCGGGGATCAGCGCAGGGAGGCGGGGGCCGTCTGGTAGAACTTGCGGTAGGAGGCGTAGTCAGCACCGCTGGCGGGCAGGAAGTAGGACTGGTTGTCGAGCCCGACCGTCTCGGAGGCCTTGAGCAGGATCGATTTGCCCTCTGGATCGCGGTGCATGTTGATGAAGGCGGAGGCGACCGCCTTGATGTCCTTGTCCGGCACCTTGCTGGAAGCCATCAGGGCGAGATCGTGGTAACCCTCGGAGGTCCACAGGACGCGGAATTTCTTGCCTTCGCGTACGGTGTAACCATCGACCAACGCCGAGTTGCTGCCGACCGCCTTGGCCTTGCCGGCGAACATCTGGGCGAAAGCGGCGTTCTGGTTGCCGGCGAAGATCGCCTTGACGTCAATATTCTTCGACAGCAGATAGCCATAGGTCACCTTGTAGCCGATGAAGGCTTCCGGTCCGGCAAACACCACTTCCTGGCCCTTCAGGTCTTCCAGCCGGGAGGTCGGCGAATCGGCCGGTACGGCGATCTGCCCGTGCAGCGGCGGCGTCCAGCGGCGGCCGAAGACTTTCCAGCCGAGTTGCTCGCGATCCGGGCTGAACATATGGTTGGAGAAAATGAACTCGACTTCCTGGGCCAGCACGTAGGCGGTGGTGTCGGCCGAGGTGCGGCCGATCTTGAGCTCGAGTTTGACGCCGCTTTTTTCGCTGACGTACTTGATGATCGGATTCCAGTAGGCGGCGGTCTTGCTGATGTCCCATTGATTGACCGGCGAGAATCGGTAAGTCGTGCCCTGGGCCTGAACGGCCGCCGGGATGAGGGCGAGTAGTGCGGCAATCGACGAGAGGAGTTTGAGCATGTGACGGCGGTGTGTTTTGTTAAATTCGCATTTAACTACAAAATTGCGGAGCGGCGTGTGCTGGCCGCTCCGCAATTAGGCGGCAATTCCGTTTTTCCCCTTTTTTCCGGTTGACCGCGGCATGGCCTGTTGCGCTTTTCGTTCCGCGGCCGCTCAGGCCTTGACCGGTCGCACCTTGCCGGCCGCCAGCCGGGCGCGTTCCCGGGCCTCGCCGGTGTCTTCGCCATTGGCCACGGCGACGCCCATGCGGCGCTTGGTGAAGGATTCCGGCTTGCCGAACAGGCGCAGGTCGCTGCGCGGCACGGCCAGCGCTTCCGCCAGTCCCTCGAAGGCGATCCCCTTTGCCGCCAGGCCGCCGTAGATGACGGCCGAAGCCCCGGGCTCGCGCAGCGCGGTGTCGACCGGCAGGCCGAGGATGGCCCGGGCGTGCAGTTCGAATTCCGAGAAACGCTGCGAGCACAGCGTGACCAGGCCGGTGTCGTGCGGTCGCGGGCTGACTTCCGAGAACCAGACCTGGTCGCCCTTGATGAACAGTTCGACACCGAAAATACCGCGCCCGCCGAGGTTGTCGGTCACCGCCGCGGCGATTTCCCGGGCGCGCCGGAGGGCGGCCGGGCTCATCGGCTGCGGCTGCCAGGATTCGATATAGTCGCCAGCGACCTGCAGGTGGCCGATCGGTTCGCAGAAGTGAGTCACCACGTCGCCTGCGGCATTGCGGGCGCGTACGGTGAGCAGGGTGATTTCGTAATCAAAGTCAATCAAGCCCTCGACGATGACCCGGCCCTGATTGACCCGGCCGCCGCTGGCCGCGTACTCCCAGGCCGGTGGCACGTCGGCCGGGCCGCGCAGCAGCGACTGGCCCTTGCCGGACGAGGACATGGTCGGCTTGAC
>CAMLHL010000133.1 GCA_946479855.1 uncultured Pseudomonadota bacterium | reverse complement strand
GCCCGGACTTTCCTCCCGATACTTGCGTATCCAGCGATTGCCTGGCCGACTTTCCAGCCCGGATTATACGCGTGCCCAACCGGCAATCAGCGCGGCCAGCGGCGATAAAGCTTGTCCTCGCCGGACGCCGGGCCGCCTACCCGGCCTGTTCGCGATGAAAATGCAGGATTCGGCCCCGGTAGGCTTCGCCGTCGGCAAAGATGCAATCGGCCCGCGACTCGCCATACAGGTAGCCAAAATCCGCCATCGCCCGCCGGAAGGCCGGGCAGTTACCGCGGTTCGGATCGACGATCAGCACCTCGCCGCCGGCTGCCGAATGGCGGTCGATAAAGGCGGCCAGTTGGGCCGGCTGGTCGCGCTCGTAGAGCACATCGCTACCGATGATCAGGTCGAAGCGGCCAAGCTCGGGATTGTGCCGCCCCCAGTTGCCATCGGTGTAGGTCATCGGCCCGAGATCGTTGAGGCGCAGGTTTTCTTCGAGAAATGGCCGGCTCATCGGGTGGGCATCGCTGGCCGTCATGTCGCCGGCCCGCTTGTGCACGACCAGGCTGGCCAGGCATAGGCCGGCCCCGATTTCGAGAATGCGCTTGCCGGCCAGATCGAAGCTGTCCATGGTCTGCGCCAGCACCCGGGCCGAGGGCCAGACCTGCCCGAAGAGGGACCAGCTCGCCGGCGAGATGCCGGCCGCTTCGGCCTCGCCGTCGGGATCGTGATACTGCTGGCGGTCGAGCAGCGAACGGATCTGGTAATCCGTGCCGCCAATGGCGATGGTCTGCAAACGGACCTGATAGCCGGGCATTGATGCCCCTTCGCGGGAGAAAAACAGGGTTGTGCATCAGAAAATGTTCTGATCGAACGGGCACAACGCTTCCGGGAAGAGCAATGCAGGGCCGAAGAGGCACTCGCTGGGGAGACCGGGCAGGCCGGTCCGCCTAGGGTAACACCGGAAAGCGCGCTGGCCTATTTTTGCATGCCGGCCTCGCCTAACGGCAAGGCGTTTTTGTCTACTACCTTGCGGAGCACGAAACTCGAATGCACCCCGGTCACGCCGGGGATGCGCGTGATGCGATTGAGCAGCAGCTCCTGATAGCCGTCCATGTCACGGACGACGACCTTCAACTGATAGTCGGCATCCTGGCCGGTAATCAGCAGGCACTCGAGCACCTCGGGAATCTCGGCGATCTGCGTTTCGAAATTGCTGAAGCGCTCCGGGGTGTGCTGGTCCATCGAAATGTGAATCAGTGCCATCAACGTCAGGCCGAGCTTCCTGGCGTCGAGCTGCGCCCGGTAACCGGAGATCAGGCCGGATTCTTCAAGCGTACGCACGCGACGCAGGCACGGCGAGGGCGACAGGCCGATGCGGTCGGCCAGATCCTGGTTGCTGATCCGGCCATCGGCCTGCAGGATGGCGAGAATCTGCCGATCGTAGCGATCAAATTCCATTAAATTTCCATTTAAAAATTTTTAAAGCAATTTTCTGCCAATACTACGCCAAAACATAGGCCAATTCGCAAGCACCTGCTGCGAAATTTGGCCTAATATTTCGCCATCGCAAAATATTTTCCGGAGCACGTCATGATTACCCATCCCGCCCGCAAATACACCGCCTTCCCACCGGTCAGGCTGACCGATCGCCAGTGGCCGAACCACGTCATCGAAAAACCGCCGGTCTGGATGAGTACCGATCTCCGCGATGGCAACCAGTCGCTGTTCGAGCCGATGAATGCCGAAAAGAAGATGCGCATGTTCAAGATGCTCTGCGACATCGGCTTCAAGGAAATCGAGATCGCCTTCCCCTCGGCCTCGGAAACCGAATTCGGGTTCGTGCGCAACCTCATCGAGGGCGGCCACATCCCGGACGATGTAACCATCGAGGTCCTCACCCAGGCCCGCGAGCACCTGATCCGCCGCACCTTCGAATCGCTCAAGGGCGCCAAGAAGGCCATCGTCCACGTCTATAACGCGACCAGCAAGACCTTCCGCGACAACGTCTTCGGCATGAGCAAGGCCGAAGTCGTGCAGATGGCGGTCAATGCCGTCCAGCTCATCAGGGCGCAGGCCGAAGCGATGCCGGAGACCGAGATCACCCTCGAATACAGCCCGGAGCTCTTCACCGCTACCGAGCTCGATTTCGCCAAGGAGGTCTGCGACGCCGTTACCGAAGCCTGGGGCGCCACGCCGCAGCGCAAGGTCATTCTCAACCTCCCGACCACGGTCGAGATCGCCACCCCCAACATCTACGCCGACCAGATCGAGTGGATGCACCGCAACCTCGCCCGCCGCGACAGCGTGATCATCAGCCTCCATCCGCACAACGACCGCGGCACCGCCGTCGCTGCCGCCGAAATGGGCCTCATGGCCGGCGCCGACCGCGTCGAGGGCTGCCTCTTCGGCAATGGCGAACGGACCGGCAACGTCGACCTCGTCACCGTCGCCCTCAACATGTACACGCAGGGCGTCCATCCCGGCCTCGATTTCTCGGATATCAACGCTGTCGCCCGTACCTTCGAACACTGCAACCAGCTCTCCATCCACCCACGCCACCCATACGTCGGGGATCTCGTGTTCACGGCCTTCTCCGGCTCCCACCAGGACGCCATCAAGAAGGGGTTTGCCGCTCAAGAGGCGGCCGAGCAATGGTCAGTGCCCTACCTCCCGATCGACCCGGCCGATCTCGGCCGCAGCTACGACTCGGTGATCCGGGTGAACAGCCAGTCGGGCAAGGGCGGCATCGCCTACCTGATGGAGGCCGAGCACGGCATCGTCATGCCGCGCCGCTTGCAGGTCGAATTCTCCGGCGTCGTCCAGCAACACACCGACGCCCATGGCGGCGAAGTGAGCGCTGACGACATCTGGGCGATGTTCACCCGCGCCTATCTCGATACCGCAACCCCGGTCCGCTACCGCGAGCACCATCTCTTCGAGCACGGCAGCGCCCAGGGCATCCGCCTCAACCTCGACATCGATGGCACGCCGCACATCCTGACCGGTGAAGGCAACGGCCCGATCAACGCAGCAGTCCATGCCTTGCAGAGCGCCGGCATCGCCATCCAGGTGCGCAGCTACGAGGAGCGTTCGATGGTGCCGATGGGCGAGGATGGCAATGCCCGTGCCTGTGCGTTCATGGAGATTGCCGGCAAGGATGGCGGCGAATGTTATGGTGTCGGCATCGATAGCAACATCGTCACCGCGTCGATCAAGGCCTTGCTCAGCGGGGTCAATCGCCTCGGTGCCAGCCGGATGCGCGGCGAGCGCCAACAGGCCGCATGACGCACTGCATAATCCCTTGCCGAACACCGGCAAGGGATTGAATTTCCGGAGATTTTCCTTGCCAGCAGGACCATCGGCGCGTAAGATTCGTTCAAGCTCGCGCCGCATGGCTCTGGCCCATTCGTTCTGCCCCGCGTAAATGCTGTCCCCTGCCGCCCCTTCGCCCAGCGAACCGCCGGCACACCGAACTGAACATTTCCCCGTCGCAAAGCGCTGTTTCATTGCTCGTCCGAGCGCTTCCGGCTTGCCCGGACTGCCGGGCGTCGTCACTTTGGGGAATACATGGTCCGCATCCAGTTCGCTATCGATCTACATTACGAACTGAATTTTCCGGGCGCCGATTTCGTTTTCAACATCCACGCAGCCGCAACCGACTGCCAGCACATCGTCAGCGAACACCTGTTCATCAGCCAGGCCGTGCCGACGACGATCCAGGCCGCGCCGGCGACGCATGCCCGCTTCCTGCGCCTGAGCGCTCCCGCCGGCCCGCTGCACATCAGCTATCAGGCGCTGGTAGATATCGAGCACCACTTCGGCAACCCGGACCTCATTTCGGAAACGCCGGTCGCCCAGTTGCCGCTGTCGGTACTGAGCTATATCTACCCCAGCCGCTACTGCCAGTCCGACCGCCTCGCCGCCCTGGCGATGAGCGAATTCGGCCACCTGCCCAAGGGCTACCGCCGGGTCGAGGCGATCTGCCAATGGGTGAACAAGCACGTCGCCTTCCGCAGCAACACCAGCAGCTCGACCACCTCGGCGCTCGATACCATCACCGACCGCGTCGGCGTCTGCCGTGACTTCGCGCATCTGATGATCGCCATCTGCCGCGCCCTGAGCATTCCCGCCCGCTTCACCACCGGCATCGACTACGG
>CAMLHL010000132.1 GCA_946479855.1 uncultured Pseudomonadota bacterium | reverse complement strand
CGGAAATCCGCGGCATGGGCCGGGCGACGCAGGGCGTCACGCTGATCTCGCTGGACGACGGCGAAAAGCTGGCCGGTCTGGAGAAGGTCGCCGAATCGGTGGCGGAAGCCGAGGCCGAAGGTGAGTCCGAAGCCATTGTGCCGGAAGCCGGCGATGCCGCGCCGGGCGAAGGCGATGTTGCCAACAACGAAGGTGGAGAAGCCTGATGAGTCGTATCTGGAATTTCAGCGCCGGTCCGGCTGCACTTCCCGAAGAAGTCCTCCTGCAGGCCCAGGCCGAGATGCTCGACTGGCATGGCGCCGGTTGCAGCGTCATCGAAATGAGCCATCGCGGCAAGGAATTCATGTCCATCCTCGCCCAGGCCGAAGCCGACCTGCGCGAACTGATGGGCATCCCCGAGCCGTACAAGGTGCTCTTCCTGCAGGGCGGGGCGACCCAACAGTTCGCGCAGATTCCGATGAACCTGCTGGCCGGCCGTTCGGCTGACTACATCGTGACCGGCTCGTGGTCAAAAAAGGCCTACAAGGAAGCCCAGCGCATCGGCAACGTGCGCTGTGCGGCGACCACCGAGGAGAGCGGCTTTACCCGCCTGCCGATGGCCGAGGAGATCAAGCTCGATCCCTTCGCCGCCTACCTGCACGTGTGCACCAACGAAACCATCCACGGTGTCGAAATCCCCGCCGAGCGCATTGCCGATACCGGCGTGCCGCTGGTCGCCGACATGTCGTCCCACATCCTGTCGCGGCCGGTCAATGTCGAGAAATTCGGCCTGATCTACGCCGGCGCCCAGAAGAACATCGGCCCCTCCGGCCTGACCCTGGTCGTCGTCCATCGCGACCTGCTCGGAATGGCGCCGCTGAGCATCCCGACGGTCATGGACTACGCGGTCATGGCCGAGAACGGCTCGATGCTGAACACGCCGCCGACCTACGCGATCTACATCGCCGGCCTGGTCTTCCAGTGGTTGAAGCGGCAGGGCGGCTTGCCGGGGATCGCTACGGTCAACGCCGAAAAAGCGCGAATTCTGTATGCCGCCATCGACGATTCCGAAGGTTTCTACAGCAACCCGGTCGATCCCGATTGCCGCTCGGCGATGAACGTGCCTTTCGTGCTGGCCAATCCAGAACTCGACGCCACCTTCCTGGCCGAGGCCAAGGCGGCCGGCCTGGCCTCGTTGAAGGGGCACAAGTCGGTCGGTGGCATGCGCGCCTCGATCTACAACGCCGTCTCGCTGGAAGCTGTCCAGGCGCTGGTGGCCTTCATGAACGATTTCGCCCAACGGAACGGTTGATCTCATGAGCGACCCGCAGCAAAACAACTTGCAAAAGGCCCTGGCCGGCGTGCGCGCCGAAATCGACGGCATCGACGGCGAACTGCTGCGCCTGCTCAATGCCCGCGCCCGTTGCGCCCAGAAGGTCGGCCATATCAAGGCCGAGCACGGCGAAGCCGGGCACATCTACCGTCCCGAGCGCGAGGCGCAGGTGCTGCGCCGCCTGCAGGAGAGCAACCCCGGGCCGTTGCCCGGCGAGAGCATCACCTTCTTCTTCCGCGAAGTGATGTCGGCCTGCCTGGCGCTCGAAGAGCCGCTCGGCATCTCCTTTCTCGGTCCGCTCGGCTCCTTCACCGGCAGTGCGGCGACCAAGCATTTCGGCCATGCCGCCCGGCTGCTGCCGCAGGCATCGATCGACGACGTCTTCCGCGAGGTCGAATCCGGTCACGCTCATTACGCGGTGGTGCCGGTCGAGAATTCGACCGAAGGCGCGGTCGGCCGCTCGATGGACCTGCTGCTGGCGACGCCGCTGAAAATCTGCGGTGAAGTCGTGCTGCGCATCCACCAGAACCTGCTGACCCATGCCACCGATCTAGGCCAGATCAGCAAGGTCTATTCGCATGCCCAGTCGCTGGCCCAGTGCCACGAATGGCTGAATCACAACTTGCCCGGCGTGCCGCGCATTTCGGTGGCCAGCAATTCGCTGGCCGCGCAGATGGCGGCGGCCGAACCGGGAACGGCGGCCATTGCCGGCGAAGCGGCGGCCGAGCACTATCAACTGCCGAAACTGGCTGCCAACATCGAGGACGAGCCGAACAACACGACGCGCTTCCTGGTCCTCGGCAAGCACGATGCCGGCGTTTCCGGTCGCGACAAGACCTCGCTGATCATGTCGGCGCCCAATCGTACCGGCGCCCTGTACGAGCTGTTGCAGCCGCTGTCGGCGGCCGGCGTTTCGATGTGCCGGCTGGAATCCCGGCCGGCCAAAAATGCGCTGTGGGAATACGTTTTCTACGTCGATATCGAAGGCCATCGCGACGAGCCTAAGGTCAAGGCGGCACTGGAAAAACTGGCGGCTTCGGCAGCCTATCTGAAGACACTCGGCTCCTACCCGGTCGCCGTCTATTGAGGGAAGCGCCATGAGCCTCGCCGAACAAGCCCTGTCCTACGTGCGCGCCATTTCGCCCTACCAGCCGGGCAAGCCGATCACCGAACTGGCCCGCGAAATGGGCCTGCCGGTCGACAAAATCCTCAAGCTGGCCTCCAACGAAAACCCGCTCGGCATCAGCCCGAAGGCAAAAAAGGCCGTCGAAGCGGCGATTGCCGGCATCGAGCGCTATCCCGACCAGTTCGACCTGATCGCCAAGGTCGCCGCCTGTGCCGGCGTTGCCCAGAACCAGGTCGTGCTCGGCAACGGCTCGAACGACGTGCTCGACCTGATCGCTCGTGTCTTCCTGGCGCCCGGTCGTTCGGCGGTGTTCGCCCAGCATGCTTTCGCGGTCTATCCGCTGGCCACGCTGGCCACTGGCGCCGAACTGATCTGCACGCCGGCGAAAAATTACGGCCATGATCTCGAGGCCATGCGTGCCGCCATCCGGCCGGACACGCGCATCGTCTGGATCGCCAATCCGAACAACCCGACCGGCAACTTCCTGCCCTATCCGGAAGTGTGCGCCTTCCTCGAAGTCGTGCCCAAGGATGTCATCGTCGTGCTCGACGAGGCCTACAACGAATATCTGCCGCCCGCCGAGCGCATCGATACCGCCGACTGGATCAAGGATTTTCCCAATCTGGTGGTCACCCGTACCTTCTCGAAAATCTTCGGCCTGGCCGGGCTGCGCGTCGGTTATGCGCTGGCTTCCGGCGAGATTGCCGATCTGATGAACCGGGTGCGCCAGCCGTTCAACGTTAACAATCTGGCTATCGCCGCCGCCGTCGCGGCGCTCGACGATCACCTGTTCGTCGCCGACAGCTACGAGCTGAACCGGCGCGGCATGGAGCAGATCGTTGCCGGGTTGAAGCGCCTCGGGCTGGAGCACATCCCGTCGCATGGTAATTTCGTCACCTTCAAGGCGGGCGACGCGGCGGCGGTCAACCAGAAGCTGTTGCAGCAGGGCGTCATCGTCCGGCCGATCGGCGGCTACGGCCTGCCCGAATGGCTGCGCGTGACCATCGGCAGCGAGCCGGAAAACGCCCGCTTCCTCGACGCGCTGGAAAAGGCGCTGTAAATGGACGCCGGGTTGCCCGAGTTCGGCAAGGTCGTCGTTTTCGGCACCGGCCTGATCGGCGGTTCCTTCGCGCTGGCCCTCAAGGAGGCCGGGGCAGTGGAGGAGGTGGTCGGTTTCGGCCGCACGCCGTCGACGCTGCGCACGGCGCAGGGGCTCGGCGTCATCGACCGGGCCGGGATCAATCCGGCGCATGAGATCGGCGATGCCGACATCGTGCTGGTGGCGACGCCGGTGGCGCAGATGCCGGAAATCTTCGAACGCATCGCGCCCTATCTCGGGCCGAATACCATCGTCACCGACGGCGGGTCGACCAAGGGCGACGTGGTCGCCGCGGCGCGCCAGGCTTTTCGCGGCCATATCGGCAAGTTCGTCCCGGCGCATCCGATCGCCGGCGCCGAAAACAGCGGACCGGCGGCGGCGCGCTGGGATCTCTATCAGGGCAAGAAGGTCGTCGTCACACCGCTACCCGAGAACGGCGACGAGCGGCTCGACCGCATCAAGCGCGCCTGGTCGTTGTGCGGCGCCGATATCTATGAACTGACGCCGGAAATGCACGACCGTGTTTTCGCGGCGGTCAGTCACCTGCCGCACCTATTGTCCTTCGCCCTGGTGCACGATCTGGCTGTGCGTGACGATGCCGACCTGTTCTTCACCTTCGCCGCCTCGG
>CAMLHL010000131.1 GCA_946479855.1 uncultured Pseudomonadota bacterium | reverse complement strand
CGTTGATGCCCTTCAGCACGTATTGCGAGTCGGTGTAGATCTTGCCGGCGACCGGCCGCTTCAGGGCTGCGAGGGCGCGGATGGCCGCCGTCAGCTCCATGCGGTTGTTGGTGGTTTCCCGCTCGCCGCCCCAGAGTTCCTTTTCGTGTTGCCCGAGGCGCAAAATGGCCCCCCAGCCGCCGGGACCCGGGTTGCCCCGGCAGGCGCCGTCGGTAAATATTTCTACAGTTTCTTCAACGGCCATGGCCTTCCTTTTGAGCGATTGGGCGCAGCGCCTTGGCGCGCACACCTTGTGTTTTCCAGTTGGGGGTAATCAGGCGCATGCCGTGTGCGCGTTTGATGGCGCGTAAGATATAGACGCCGCCGGAGAAATTCCACCAGCGGTTGCTGGCGTTTTCGATGAAGCGCCAGTTCTGCAGCCATTTCAATTGGTCGACGGGCGGCACATAGCAGCCCAGATGCCCGCGGTCGACTTCAAAACCGAGCAATTTCAGCCAGTCCTTCAGGCGATTCATCGACAGGTAGCAGCCGTTCCAGGGAAACTCGCCGCTGCGGTCGAGTTTTCGTTTGACACCCCACAACGACAGCGGGTTGAAACCGATGACGATGACCTGGCCTTCAGGGATCAGGGTGCGTTCGACTTCGCGCAAAATCTGGTGCGGCTCGTCGCTGAATTCCAGAACGTGCGGCAGGACCACCAGATCGATGCTGTTCGAGGCGAAGGGCAGGGCGACGTAGTTGCACAGCACATCGACAGGGCCGATTTCGCCAGCCCGCTGGCGCAGCGGGATGCGGTTGGCGCGCAGGAAGTCGCCCTGCGGCAGGCCGAGCTGCAGGGCGTTGAAGCCGAATATATCAGTGACGACGGCGTCAAGCTGGCGCTGTTCCCAGTCGAGCACATAACGGCCGGGCGCCGAATTCAGCCAGCTGTTGAGTCCGGGAATTGACATCCGGGGCGCATCGCTCGATAGTTCCGGCATGTTTGAAGTATCGTTCATTCCCGCGTTCAAGGACAATTACATCTGGCTGCTGACCCGGGGTCAGCGTGCCTTCGTCGTCGATCCCGGCGATGCCGCGCCCGTGCAGGCGAGGCTGGAAGCCGACGGATTGGCGCTGGAAGGCATCCTGATTACCCATCACCATGCCGACCATCAGGGCGGCGTCGCCGAATTGAAAGCGCGCTGGCAACCGGAGGTCTATGCACCGGGCAACGAGTCTATCACAGGCTGCACCCGTCCCCTGAGCGGCGGCGATAGCATCGATGTGCTCGGCCAGTCGATGGCCGTGCTGGCGGTACCCGGCCATACGCTCGGGCACATCGCCTACTACGCTCCAGGGATGCTGTTCTGCGGCGATACGCTGTTCGGTGCCGGTTGCGGCCGCCTGTTCGAAGGGACGCCGGAACAGATGTCGGCATCGCTCGATCGCCTCGCCGCCTTGCCCGACGAGACGCTGGTCTACTGCGCGCACGAATATACCGAGATGAACCTGCGTTTCGCGCTGGCGGTCGAGCCGGAAAACGCAGCATTGCGGATGCGGGTGGGCCAGGTGGCGGCACAGCGGGCAGTCGGCCTGCCCAGTGTGCCGTCGACGCTGGGCGAAGAGAAAGCGAGCAATCCTTTTCTGCGCTGCACGGAGCCGGCGGTGATCGAGGCGGCGCTGTTGCGCAATCCTGCGGTCAACCCTGAAAAAACGGCAATTTTCGCCACTATCCGCAGTTGGCGGAACAGCTTCTAGGGTTTTTTCTGGAGTAGCCGCCCACTGACCTTTTCCAGCGTGTCGAGGACGCGGGCGGCGTTGAATGGCTTGATGATGAAGGCGCTGGCACCGTTCTGGATCGATTCCTGGACCGTTGCCGGATCAGAGTTGCCGGTCACCATGATGACCTCGGTTTCCGGTTGCTTCGCCTTGATTTCGCAAAGCGCCTCGATACCGTTCTTTTCCGGCATGATGACGTCCATGCAGACGATATCGGGTTTCAGTCGCTCGGCCATTTCAACTGCGGCCTGACCGTTGCGGGCTTCACCGATCACGTCGTATTCCTCGCCGCGCAACATGCCGCGCAGCAGACTGCGCATCATGTCGTTGTCTTCGGCGATAACAATGGAAATGCGTCGTCTGGCCATGATCGTCGGAGGTCAGGCCTCGTCGGCGCGACAGACGCGGTCCCGGCCATCGCGCTTGGCCCGGTATAGCGCCCGGTCGGCAGCCAGGACAAGGTCGTCCGGCGGATTGTCGAAACCGGGAGCGGCCGAGGCGATGCCGACACTCAGGGTAACCCTGCCGAAGGGTGAGGAGGCGTGCGGAATATTCAGAACAAGAATCGCCTGGCGAATTTTCTCGGCGACCATGACGGCGCCGCCAATGGTCGTTTCCGGCAGAATGACGGCGAACTCCTCGCCACCGTAACGTGCCACGATATCCGATGGGCGCTCCGTGTGCTGGCGGATGGCGGTGGCCATCATGCGCAGACATTCGTCGCCAGCCTGATGGCCGTAGGTGTCGTTGTAGAGTTTGAAATAATCGACGTCGCACATCAGCACGGCCAGACTGTTCGAATGGCGGCGGGCCCGCCGCCATTCGACGGAAAGGGCTTCGTCGAAACAGCGCCGATTGGCGACGCCGGTCAGGCCGTCACTCGACGAAATGCGTGTCAGTTCCTGGTTGGCGGTATCAAGCTTGCGGGTCAAGGCCAGCAGTGAGGCATGCATCAGCACGATGCGCTGCATGGCCCTGATCTTGGCGCCGAGCACGATTTCGCTGACTGGCTTGAGCAAGTAGTCGTCGCCACCGGCCGCAATGCCTTTTTCGATGTCGAGATCGTCACCCAGCGAAGACAGGAAAATGATCGGCGTCCAGTCTCCCGGCGCCTCCATGGCGCGGATTTTTCGGGTGATCTCGAAACCGTCGATATCGGGAAGTAGGATGTCGAGCAGCACCAGATCGGGCTGCAGGCGGGTGAACATCTCCAGGGCCGCCGCGCCGGTTTCGGCCGTCAGGGCGGTTGCACCGATTTTCGTGACGGACCGGGTCAGCACGGCAAGGCTGGTGCGGCTGTCTTCGACGACGAGAATTTTCATGGCGGCGGCAGGCGGGAAAACCGGTGCAGTCTAAAGGCAATACTGGCGAAAGAAAACCAGTGCCGTCACGGCAATGGTGACTGCGATCATTCCCCAGCCGATACCCCAGAGCAACGATTGTCTGGCTTCGTAGCGAGCAGAACGCTGCATGAATTCGAAATAGCGCTGGAATTCGCCCAGGGTCAGCAATGCGGTGAAAAGAAAGAAAATCATTCCGCAGAACATGAAGATAATGAAGCCATTGCTCAGTTGCTGGCAGGAACCTACCGTGCGATGGAGGAAAATCAGGACAGCATCAGTGCGGAAGGCAAAACTGCCGACGAGAAAAGCCAGTCCGGCGAACAGGCTGATCAGGCCGATGACCAGCCAGGTTTGCCAGAGTCTCAGTTGCGCCAGGGCTCGCAAAATGTCGTCGATGATCCATTTCATATGATTTTGCTGATATTGGTGCCTTGCCGTTATGCTAAATTAAACCGACGTATAGGAAGCGGGGCAGAATATCATGGCGGAGCAGACGGCAGGCAGTTTGGTAAAAATGTCGCAAATTTCAGCAGCGCTGAAATCCCCGCGCAGCGTCAAGTTCGGCAAGTGGCTGGGTGGATTTCTGCTGGTTTTCGGCCTTCTCGGCTATTTTGCCGCGCCGCCGCTGCTCAAATTCATTTTGCAGAAGCAGTTGTCGGAGACGCTGCATCGCGAGGTCAGCATTGAGCGGATTGCCATCAATCCCTATGGCCTCTCGGCCCGGGTCAATGGTTTTTCAATCAAGGCCAACGGCGGCAAGGAAGTGGCCGGCTTCGACGAATTGTTCGTCAACCTGTCGTCGGCCTCGATATTCAAGCTGGCGGTCGTGGTGGACGAGGCCAGGCTGCAGGGCTTGCGGATCGCCGTCAGCCGGCTGGCCGAAGGGCGCTACGACATTTCCGATTTGCTCGACGAATGGCTGAAGCCGAAGGATGAGCCGGAAAAAAGAACGCCGCGCTTTTCGCTGAACAACATACAGCTGATCAATGGCACCCTGGTTTTCGATGACCAACCCAAGGGCAAGGTGCATACGGTCAGCGAGATCAACCTCGCGCTGCCTTTTGTTTCCAG
>CAMLHL010000130.1 GCA_946479855.1 uncultured Pseudomonadota bacterium | reverse complement strand
CCGGTCGAATACCCGATGGCCATGGTCCGCCAGACCTCGGTCGCCGAAACCGCCAAGCTCGATTTCGCCAACGGCATCCGCTCGATGATGCGCCAGGATCCGGACGTCATCCTGGTCGGCGAGGTCCGTGATGCCGAAACCGCCGAGATGGCCTTCCGCGCGGCGATGACCGGCCACCAGGTGTACACCACCCTGCACACCAACTCGGCGATCGGCGCCGTGCCCCGCCTGCTCGACATCGGTGTGCTGCCCGACATCATGGCCGGCAACATCATCGGCATCATCGCCCAGCGCCTGATCCGCCGCCTGTGCGAGCACTGTAAGTCACCCTACCACGCCGAGGCCCATGAAATCCGCCTGCTCGGCTCGCTTGGCGAAGGGCCGCGGCCATTGCTGTTCCGCCCGACCGGCTGCGAATTGTGCGATTTCCAGGGTTACCGCGGCCGCATCGCGATCATGGAACTGTTGCGTATCGACGCCGGCCTCGACGAACTGATCGCCCGCCGCGCGACTACCCACGAAATCCGCGCCCGCGCCGTGCTGCAGGGCTTCACGACGCTGGCCGACGACGGCATGCACCGCGTGCTCAACGGCACCACCTCGCTCGAGGAACTGGCCCGCGTCGTCGACCTGACCGACCGGATGTAGCCATGCTTTTCGACTACAAGGCGGTCAGCGTGGACGGTCGGATGACCTACGGACGACTCGACGCGATCAACCTGATCGACCTTGAAATGCGCCTCAAGCGGCTGAATCTCGACCTGGTCAACGGTACGCCGATCCAGCGCCGGGCGCCATTCGGCAGCCGCGGCGTGCCGCGCCCGGAACTGATCAACTTCTGCTTCCATCTCGAACACCTGACCCGGGCCGGCGTGCCCATCCTCGAAGGCTTGACCGACCTGCGCGACTCGGTCGACCATCCGCATTTCCGCGAAGTGATGGCCGGCCTGATCGAAGGCATCGACGGCGGCCAGACGCTGTCGCAGACGATGGCCATGCATCCCGACGTGTTCAGCCAGGTGTTCTGCAACCTGGTACGGGCCGGCGAGGCCAGCGGTCAGTTGCCGGACGTGCTGGCCAGCCTGACCGAATCGCTGAAGTGGGAGGACGAGCTGGCGACGCACACGAAAAAGTTGCTGATGTACCCGGCCTTCGTCGCCACCATCGTACTCTCGGCGACCTTCTTCCTGATGATCTACATGGTGCCGCAGCTCAAGCTGTTCGTGAAGAACATGGGCCAGGCGCTGCCGCTGCATACCCAGCTGCTGTTCTTCGTTTCCGACCTGCTGGTCAATTACTGGTACGCTTTCCTCGCCCTGCCCGTGGTCGCCCTGCTCACCGGCCAGGCGATCCTGCGCAGTGATCCGCTGGCCCGCACCCGCCTCGATGGTCTCAAGCTTCGCCTGCCGGTGATTGGGCCTATCCTCAAGAAGATCATCCTCTCCCGTTTCGCCAACACCTTCGCCATGCTCTACGCCTCCGGCATCCCGGTCCTCGAATCGATCCGCAGCACCCAGCAGGTGGTCGGCAACCGGGTCGTCCAGAAGGCGCTGGAGCGGGTCGAGCAATCGATCCGCGAAGGCCAGAACGTCGCCGGCGCCTTCCGCGATGTCGGCCTCTTCCCGCCGCTCGTCGTGCGCATGCTGCGCATCGGCGAAAGCACCGGCGGTCTCGACAAGGCGCTGCGCAACGTCAGCTATTTTTACAACCGCGACGTCAAGGAGTCGGTCGGCAAGGCCCAGTCCCTGATCGAGCCCGTGCTCACCCTGTTCATGGGCGCCCTGCTCGGCTGGATCATGCTCTCGGTCATCGGCCCCATCTACGACGTCATCAGTAAAATCAAAACGTGAGCCCCCATCTTCTCTACCTCAACACCCACCGCCTGTCGGCCTTCGCCTGGCAGCGCGGCCGCCTGCAGCCGGCGGGGGTGTTCGGGAACGATGACGACGGACTGCGCCGGTTTGTCGACTATCTGGCCGGGCATCGCAGCGCTCGCTTCTCGCTACTGGTCAATGTTGCCGAAGAAGGCCATGTCCAGGAACTGATCCCCTTCCTGCACGGCCGCGACCGGCAGGCCCTGATCGCCCGCAAGATCAGCCAGCATTTCCTCGGCACGCCGCTTGCTGCAGCGGCCTCGCTGGGCTATGAAAAAACCCAGCGCAAGAACGAAAGGGTGCTGCTCTCGGCGCTGACCAATCCGGCGCATCTGGAGCCGTGGCTGCAGCGCATCGACCGCGCCGAAGTGGCGCTGGCTGGTATTTATTCCATCGCCCAACTGGGTGGCCTGCTCCTCAAAAAACTCGCCCTGGGTAGCGGTCGCTGCCTGCTGCTGACCCTGCAGGATCACTCGATCCGCGAAAGTTACCTGGTCGACGGCCACGTCCATTTCTCGCGCATGGTGCCGCTGACCGACAGCAGCATCGCCGGCATCGCCAGCACCTTCGCCGCCGAAGCCGGCAAGCTGCATCAATACCTGATCGGTCAGCGCCTGGTCGGCCGCGACGAAACGCTGCCGGTCCATATCGTCGCCCATCCGCTCAGCGTCCCGGCCATCGAGAAAGCCTGTCCCGACCTCGGCCAGCTGGCCTTCAGCATCATCGACAGCCATCTCGCCGCCGCCCGCCTCAAACTGCAGACGCCCCCCGAGGACAATCGCAGCGACCGCCTCTTCCTGCAACTGCTGGCCACCGCGCCGCCCGGCCAGCAATTCGCCAGCGCCACGCACCGCCGCCATTACCATCTGGCACAGATCCGCCACGGCCTGATCGCGGCCGGCCTGACCGCCCTGCTCGGCAGCGCGCTCTTTGCCGCCAAAAACAGCGTGGACGCCCACGGCCTGCGTGAAGAGACCCGTGTGCTGGCGGCCGGCGAGGCCGATCTCAGCCGGCGCTACCAGCAAATCTCGGCCACCTTCCCGCAACTCGGCATCGATAACGACACCCTGCGCCGGCTGACCAGCCGCTACGGCGAGCTGGCCCGCCAGCAACGCCAGCCCGGTCCGGCCTACGGCATGGTTGGCCGCATCCTGGAGCGCATGCCGGCCATCGAACTTGAAAGCATCGCCTGGAAAAATGGCGGTATCGCAGCGTCGACCGCAGCAAACCGCCCCGATGGTCGCGAAATCACCACCGTGCGCGCCTCGATCCGCCTGGAACGCGCCAGCACCCGGCAAGTCCTCGCCGTCTTCGAGCAGTTTGTCGAGGCGCTGGGCAACGAACCAGGGAGTACGGTCAACGTGCTGCAACGACCGTTCGACATCGAATCCGGAACAGCGATGCGCGGCGGCGACGGCATCGACGCAGAGGCGCAAGCCCGCCCGTTTGCCGTCGAAATCATCCGGAGCGCCGTGCCATGATCCTGACCCGCCGCGACTTCCGCAAACTCGGCCTCCCGCTTGCGGCCATGCTGGCCCTCCTCATCATCGCCGGGCTGCTCGCCTGGGCAACGCTGAGCGACGTCCGCCAGGCCGAACGGGAACGCAATGCCGCAAGCCTTGCCAGGAACCAGATCGAACAGCGCCTGCACCAGGTGCGCGATGAAGAACAGGAGATCAAGGAGCGGACGCAGACCTATCTCTACCTGAAAAATTCGGGCATTGCCGGCGAAGAACGTCGTCTCGACTGGATGGAAATGCTGCGCGACGCCCAGCGTGAACTGCACCTGCCCGGCATGAAATATGAATTCGGCGCCCAGACCCCCCTCGATGCGGGCGACGGCAGCGGTTTCGGCTGGTTCAGCAGCCCGCTGCGCATCCAGCTTCGCCTGCTGCACGAAGGCGATCTCCTGAACTTCCTGGCCCGGATCGAGAAAGAGGCCAAGGCGCTGGTCATCATCCGCGCCTGTCAACTCGCGCCGCTCCCCGGCCAGGGCGATGCCCGGAGCGGACTGGCGCAACTCGGCGCCGAATGCGAAATGCAATGGCTGACCTTGCGCAGCCCCCCCGAAAAGCACTGAGCATGCGCCATCTGCCCCTCGCCCTGCTGCTCGCCGTCGCCGCCCTGCCCGCTCAGGCCGACCCGCTGCCGCTTGGCCGACTGTTCTTCAATGAACAGCAGCGCGCCAGGCTCGACCTCCAGCGCCAGCACAACACCGGGTTCCTGCCCAATGCCGACAACGAAGTGAGCATCACCATCAACGGCGAGGTGCGCAGCAGCAACGGTCGGCGCACCCGCTGGATCAACGGCGAAGTCAATTGGGAAGGCAG
>CAMLHL010000129.1 GCA_946479855.1 uncultured Pseudomonadota bacterium | reverse complement strand
CGATCTGGGACGTCGTCGCCGAATACCTGCGCGACATCAAGACCGTCAAGCCGGTCCAGCTCAACCTGCCGACGCTGAAGGGCGCCGCCAACAACCCGGGGATCGCCTGATGAACGCCGGCAAATTAAGCCACGCGCTGTTTCTGGCCGGCGCCCTGGCCGTCGCTTCGCTGGTTTTGGCGGCCGAAGGGACGAGTTCTGCGGTCGACCGGGAAAAAGTGCCGGAAATCAAACGCAGCAGGCTGGGGCTCTACCTGACGCCGCAGCAGGCCTACGCCATGAAACTGAAGGACCCCGGGGGCGTCGCCTTCTTCGATGTCCGGACCCGGGCCGAAGCGATGTACGTCGGCTGGCCGGGTGACGCCGATGCGCTGGTCCCCTACGTCGAACTCCCGGAAATGATGACCGACTGGGATGACAAGCGCTTGGCGTACAAACTCGAGCCGAATCAGGATTTCCTGCCGGAAATCGAGCGCCGGCTTCAGGAAAAGGGGCTCGGCAAGGCGGCGACGATCATCCTGATCTGCCGTTCCGGCGACCGCAGCGCCAAGGCCGCCGACCGCCTGGCGATGGCCGGTTACGGCAAGGTCTATTCGGTGGTCGAGGGCGTCGAGGGCGATCTGGCCAAGGAGGGTCCGACGGCCGGCCAGCGGACGGTCAACGGCTGGAAGAACGCCGGCCTGCCATGGACCTACCAGCTCGAGCGCGCGAAGATGTACTTCCCGCGCTGATCCCGCCGGCGGGATTATCCGTCTTTCAGCACCCGCCAGGCCGAGGCGCCCACGCTCCGGCCTGGCTGGGCAGTTGCATCAATCAGAATTCGTATTCGGCCTGCATCCGGAAAGTGTGGTCCGGTGCCGCGCTCGAAGCGCCGAGGAGCCAGGCGGCGTTGTACTTGATCGCCTGTTTGTGGCCGAGCGGGATCTTGCCGAAGATGGCCGGGCCCAGCTTGTGGACGCGCTCGTCGGCACCGGCCCAACGGTCCCATTTGCCCATTTCGCCAAAGCCCTGCAGGCCGAATTCGAACTGCGGCAGCCAGCGGTATTTGGCCTGCCACTGATACTGGAATTCGGTCTGGCTCGGTTCGCTCGCATCGTAGTTGCGCTGGAACAGGAAGTTCGCATTCAGCTGGACCTTGCCGAACTCGGTCTGGAACAGTGGTCCCCAGCGGACTTCCCAGCCTTCGACGCGACCCTTCGGACGTTCGATCTCGATCAGAAAACCGACATCGATCGGGTATTTGCCGGTTTCGGTCAGCTGGAACTTGTTTTCCCATTCGACGGCGTCGTATTGGGTGCCTTCGCCATTTTCGCTCTTGTATTTCAGATAGAACTCGGTGAACCACCACTCCGTCGCCCCATAGCCGAAGCCGACGCTGACGGCGGATTCCCGGGGCGAACTGCCGCTGCGGCTGCTGCCGTATTTGAAGTCGATTTCCTTCTCGCCGTATTCGACCGTCGGGGTGTAAACGTAGTCGGAAGGGCCGGCATGGGCGAATAGGGGGCTCAACAGTGCCCCTGCAACCAGAATCGTTGCATAGGTCTTCATGGAAAATCCTCTCAGGCGGTAATGGGGGAAGGGGGACGCGGGCGGAAAACCGACATGCCGGTCAGAATCAGGGTGACGGTGGTCAGGTAGAAAACGACCTGAATCCCCGAGGGGGCCGCTTCATAGCCGACCAGCGTGTGCAGGAAGCGGCCGAGCAGCGAGTTGTTGTCGAGCAGCCAGCTGGTGTTCCATAGCGGGGAACCGAGGCTGGGCAGCAGATCGGCCTGGACCAGAAAACGTGCGGCCTGGCTCGACATGGCCGCAGCCAGGAGGAGAATCAGCCCGCTGGTCGAGGCGAAGAACAGGCGGGCCGGAATCTTCACGAAACCCGAATACAGCCCGAATCCGGCCAAAGCGCCGATGGCGAGTCCGATGCCGCCGCCGGAAACGACGTTGACCAGGCTTTCATCGCCGCTGGCGAGAAGGCCATAGAGAAACAGCGCCGTTTCCGAACCTTCGCGCAGGATCGCCAGGGTGACGACCAGCGCCAGTGCCGACATCTCGCGATTGCCGGCCGATACGTCGTTGCCCAGCTGCTTGGCGTCCCGGGCCAGTTCGATGCCGTGGCGCGCCATCCAGATGTTGTGCCAGGCCAGCATGGTGACGGCTATGCTCAGAATGCCGGCGTTGAACAGTTCCTGCCCCATGCCCTCCGCCAGCTCGGCGATCTGGCCCGTCAGGGTGGCGACAATGATCGAACCGACAGTGCCGGTCGCGATGCCGATCAGCAGCCAGAAATTCCGGGTCGGCAGGTTGCGTGTCGCCGCGGCGATGATGCCGATGATCAGGGCGGCCTCGAGCGCTTCCCGAAATACGATGATGGCTGAACTGAGCACGGGGATTTACTCTGCGATGAGGGTGCCGCGCGCCGTATCTTCGTGAAATTCCCCAAAGAACGGATAGCGCCCGGCCTTGAGCGGGCCGACGTAGATGCTGGCCTTGGTGCCCGGGGCAATGACCTTTTCCCGGTTAAGTTCATGGCTTTCGAACTCTTCCGGGGTGCTGTCCTGATTGTGCACCACTAGCTTGACCTTCTGGCCCGCCGGTATCCTGATCTCGGCAGGTTCAAAGCGGTGGTCGCGAATGGCCAGTGCCACCTCGTTATCGGCGGCATGAATCGAAAACGCGCAAAGCGAAAGCAGGTACAGAAAATTTCTCATGGCAGCTCCTTTATTGCGCATGATAATGGTTCGCATTTGCTTTGGTCAACACAAGGCAGCTCGTTGCTTGACCCGTGACCCGCGAAATCCAACGGCGGTCGTTCCCGGCGGCGAATTTCGGGGCGTGAATATGCCCCCGATCCCGGGGTCGGGGCGCGGAGAAGTCGAGGTCAGCCAGCGATTTGCGCCGGTCTTGCCGGTTCAGGGTTGGGGCAGCTGCTCGGCCAGGGATGCCGCGGTTGGCCCTGGACGGGAAAGTGGCGGGACGGGGTCGACCAGGCGATTGGCCAGGCCGGCGCCCAGCCACATGCCGAGCAGCGAAATCCAGGCGGTCAGGGCGAAGATCGCCGCACCCGAGACGCCGGCGCCGACCGCGCAGCCGCCGGCCAGCATGCCGCCGAAGCCCATGCACAGGGCGCCGGCGATGTAGCGGCGCATGCTGTGGCCGTCCTTGAAACCTTCCAGCTGCAGTTCGCGGCCCACCAGGGCGGCGAGGAAGGAGCCGAGGACGACGCCGGGGACCAGGCCGATATTGAAATCCCACGGCTGGCCCGGGGGCGACAGGACCAGCATCAGCATGTCGGCCGAGGGGCCGGTGAAGCTCAGGCTCTGCACGGGGATGATCTCGAAGGACTGGCTGCCGATCCGGTAGGTGATCAACCAGGCCAGCGCGACCATGACGCCGACGCCACTGCCGCCCAGCCATTCGCGCCGGCCGAGCCGGGCGCGCCGGGCGCAGTGAATGGCGGCGGCGAGCCAGACGAGGCCGAACAGCAGGCCGCCGAGGTGGCCGAGGTGAAGTGCGGCGAGCAGATCGCGGCTGACTCCGCCCTCGATCGTCCACCAGCCGGAAATCCAGATGCGCAGCGGCGACAGCGCGCCGTTCAGCGAGGCCTGGGCGGCGACGGCGAAGATCAACCCGGTGAGCAGGGCGCGCAGGTTGCCGTTGGCGGCGAGGACCAGCATGCGCGACGAGCAGCCGCGGGCGAGGATCATGCCGATGCCGAACAGCAGGCCACCGACCAGGGCGCCGGAGAGGCTGCCTTTGGCGGCCAGCTGGCGGGCCTGCGCGACGTCGAGCCAGCCCTGGGTGATGAACAGCTGGGTCGTGACGACCGCTGCTGAAAAGGCGAACAGCCAGACGGCCAGCTTGCGGCAGCCTTGCCGGTTGGAGAACTCGACGACCGCCGAGCGCAGGCAGAAGCGCGAACGCTGGGCGAAGATGCCGAACAGCATGCCGATGACCAGCCCGGCGAGGGTGACGGTCGTCTTCTCGCCGAGGATTTCGAGCAGGCTGTTCAGCTCCATGGTTTTTGCCTTAAATGGGCAGTCGACCGTCGCATTTCGCTCCCCGCCGATGCCGCCTCAGCCCATCGCCTTCAAATGCTGGATGATTTCGCCGGCCATTGGCTGGGCATCGCCGTAGAGCATCCGGCAGTTGTCGGTATAGAACAGCGCGTTCTCGACGCCGGAATAGCCTGTCCCCTTGCCGCGCTTGATGACGATGACGTTCTGCGCCTGGTCGGCATTGAGGATCGGCATGCCGTAGATCGG
>CAMLHL010000128.1 GCA_946479855.1 uncultured Pseudomonadota bacterium | reverse complement strand
GAAAGCTTGAAGAAAAAAAGGAGGCGCAAGCCTCCTTTTTTGTTGGTAGTTTTGTCGCAGTCTTGTAAGTAGCAAAGTCCATGGACAATCTCGATCAGATCGTTAGCGAAGCGCAAACCGCCTTCGCGGCCATTTCCGACCCGGATGCGCTGGAACAGGTCAAGGCCCGTTTCCTCGGCAAGAGCGGTCAGATTACCGAACTCCTGAAAGGCCTCGGCAAATTGCCGCCCGAGGAGAAGAAAACTGCTGGCGCGGCGATCAACGTCGCCAAGACCGCGGTCGAGGCCGCACTTAATGAGCGGCGTGAGGCGATCCGCAGGGCCGCACTGGAAGCGCGTCTTGCCGAGGAGGCGCTGGATGTCACGCTACCCGGTCGGGCCGAAGCGCGTGGCGGCCTGCATCCGGTGACCCGGACGCTGGAGCGCATCGAGTCATTGTTTGCCTCGATCGGCTTCGAAGTCGCTGACGGTCCGGAAATCGAAGAGGATTTCCACAATTTTACGGCCATGAATACCCCGGAGGATCACCCGGCGCGTTCGATGCACGACACCTTTTACCTGCAGAACCCGGACGGCTCGCTGGCCGACAAGGTGCTGCTACGGACCCATACCAGTCCGATCCAGGCGCGTTACATGCAGGCGCATGTCAAACGCTACGGTCAACTGGATAAAATGCCCGAAATCCGCATCATTGCGCCGGGACGTGTCTATCGCGTCGATTCGGACGCCACTCATTCGCCGATGTTCAATCAGGTTGAAGGGCTGTGGGTGGGTGACGACGTGTCCTTTGCCGACCTGAAGGGCGTCATTGCTGATTTCCTGAAAAGTTTCTTCGAGACCGACGATCTGACGGTGCGTTTCCGCCCCTCGTTTTTCCCATTTACCGAACCATCCGCCGAAATCGACGTCGCCTTCATGAATGGTGCCCTGAAGGGACGCTGGCTGGAGATCGCCGGTTGCGGCATGGTGCATCCGAATGTCCTGCGAATCGCCGGCATCGATCCCGAAAAATACACCGGCTTCGCCTTCGGCTTCGGTCAAGACCGTCTGACCATGCTGCGCTACGGCGTCAATGATCTTCGCCTGTTTTTCGAAGGCGACCTGCGTTTCCTGCGTCAGTTTGCCTGACGCGCCATCTCGAGCAATTCGCATGAAATTCTCCGAATCCTGGCTGCGTACCCTCGTCGATCCCCAACTGACGAGCGCGGAACTCTCCCATTTGTTGACCATGGCCGGCCTCGAAGTCGAGGAACTCGAGCCGGTTGCCCCGGGTTTCGACAATGTTGTCGTCGCCCATGTACTGGAAGTGGTCAAGCATCCTGATGCCGATCGCCTGAATGTCTGCCAAGTTGACACCGGTACCGGCAAGCCGACCACCATTGTCTGCGGTGCGCCGAATGTCGCTGTCGGCCTGAAAGTGCCATGTGCGCTGCCCGGCGCCAAGTTGCCCGGCGATTTCACGATCAAGATCGCCAAGGTGCGTGGTATCGAGTCCTCGGGCATGTTGTGTTCCGCCAAGGAGCTGGGTATTGCCGAAGAGGCTTCCGGCCTGTTGATTCTGCCTGACGATGCACCGGTGGGGTTGTCTATCCGCCGGTATCTCGATCTCGACGATCATCTCTTCGAACTGAAACTGACGCCTAATCGTGCCGACTGCCTGTCACTGCTCGGCATCGCTCGTGAAATCGGCGCCATCACCGGTGCTGTGACCAGTTTGCCAGTCGTGCCGGAGGTGCCGGCCAGCATGACCGATAGCCGTACTATCGTGCTCGATGCCCCGGACGCCTGCCCGCTATATTGCGGCCGCGTCCTCAAGGGCGTCAATGCCAAGGCGCCGACCCCGGAGTGGATGAAGCGTCGCCTCGAACGCAGCGGCATCCGTGCTATTTCTGCGCTGGTCGATGTCACCAATTATGTGATGCTCGAACTCGGCCAGCCACTGCACGCCTTCGACAATACCAAGCTCGCCGGTGCGGTGCATGCTCGCCTGGCCCAGCCGGACGAAAAATTGCTGCTGCTTAATGAGCAGACAATTGCACTCGACGCCGATGTGCTGATGATCGCCGATGACGTGAAGCCTTTGGCCATGGCTGGCATCATGGGTGGTGAGGAAAGCGGGATCACGCTCGAAACCAGCGAACTCTTTCTCGAATCCGCTTTCTTTGCACCGAAAGCCATTGCCGGTCGTGCTCGTCGCTACGGCTTCGGTTCCGATGCCTCGCATCGCTTCGAGCGTGGTGTCGATTTTGGCGGCGTGCGCCGCGCCATTGAGCGTGCCACCCAGCTGATTCTCGATATCTGCGGTGGCCAGGCCGGTCCGGTTGCCGAAGCCCGATCTGCGCTGCCGACTCGCAACCCGGTTCGTCTGCGTACCGCCCGCGCCGAAAAAGTACTCGGCTTGCCGCTGGGTGCCGAGCGCATTGCCGACCTATTCAAGGGGCTGGCGCTCTCCTTTGAACGGCAAGGCGACGATTTTTTGGTGTTGCCGCCGTCCTGGCGCTTCGATATGGAGATCGAGGAGGACCTGATCGAGGAAATCGCCCGCTTGTACGGCTATGACAATATTCCGTCGCTTTCTCCGCGTGGTCCGCTCAAAATGCTGGTGCAGCCGGAAGCCCGACGGCCGGCTTATCGCGTTCGTCAGATGCTGGCTGACCGCGGCTACCAGGAAGTGGTCAATTTCGCCTTTGTTGAGGAAGGCTGGGAAGCTGACTTTGCGGCCAATCAGACTGAAGCTGATCTGATCCGCCTGGCCAATCCAATTGCCAGCCAGATGGCGGTGATGCGGTCGACCCTGTTCGGCGGCCTGATTTCCAATTTGCTGACCAACCTCAAGCGCAAGCAGAATCGCGTCCGGCTGTTTGAAGTCGGCCGGACTTTCCACCGCGATATCGACGCTAGTCCGGTTAAGGGATTTGGCCAGCCATGGAAGCTGGCCGGACTGGCCTATGGTGGTGCCCTGCCGGAAGGGTGGGGTAGCGGGGCGCGCAAGGTCGATTTTTACGACGTCAAGGGCGATCTTGAGGCGCTGCTGGCGCCGGCCGTGTTGCGTTTTGAAAAACTGCTGCACCCGGCCCTGCATCCTGGCCGTGCTGCCCGCATTCGACTCGATGGTCGCGACATCGGTTGCCTCGGTGAAGTGCATCCGGAATGGGTTCAGAAATATGATCTACCGCAGGCGCCGATCGTTTTCGAACTCGATTTCGACGCGGTCAAGGCAGCGACCGTTCCGGTCTATGCCGAAGTCTCCAAGTTTCCGCCGGTCATTCGCGACCTTGCTGTTGTCGTCGACCAAAATATCGCTTTGCAGACTTTGTTCGACGGACTCAAAGGAGAGATTTCCGGTCTCGTACAGGACATTCAGTTGTTCGATATTTACGTTGGAAAGGGTGTCCCAGAAAACAAGAAAAGTCTTGCTTTCCGGATAGTTATGCAAGATACTCAACGCACTTTGCAAGATTCAGAAGTTGATGCTGCAATGCAGCAACTGGTGTCCTGTTTCGAACAGGCATTCGGTGCTCAACTGCGTGCCTGACGGAAACAATAACGATGACGCTGACCAAAGCCGAGCTCGCTGACCTGCTTTTCGAAAAAGTTGGCCTCAACAAACGTGAGGCTAAAGATATGGTCGAAGCCTTTTTCGAAGAAATTCGCAATGCACTTGAAGTTGGAGATGGCGTCAAGCTCTCAGGTTTCGGCAATTTTCAGTTGCGCGACAAGCCGCAGCGTCCTGGACGCAATCCCAAAACCGGGCAGGAAATTCCCATTACGGCACGCCGTGTGGTGACCTTTCACGCCAGTCAGAAACTGAAATCCGACGTCGAGCTAGCCTTTGATGGAACCGCGGCATAAGACAACGGGCGGTGAAGAGCTGCCGCCCATTCCGGCCAAGCGCTATTTCACCATCGGTGAGGTTAGTGAGTTATGTGGCGTCAAGCCGCATGTGCTGCGCTACTGGGAGCAGGAATTCAACCAGCTGAAGCCGGTGAAGCGCCGGGGCAACCGCCGCTATTACCAGCATCACGAGGTTCTGCTGGTTCGTCGCATTAGAGAGCTGCTTTATAATCAGGGTTTTACTATCAGCGGGGCGCGCAATCGTCTCGATGAAGGTGATTCCGTCGAGTCTGCCATGCTCGATCATGCAGAAGCAGCAAAAATGCCGGGTGGTTTGCGCGGTGAATTGAAATCGATTATCGAGATGCTGCAGCTTTGAATCTTGTGGTTTTCGGGTATAATGCTTGGCTTGTCGGGGCGTAGCGCAGCCTGGTAGCGCACTTGCATGG
>CAMLHL010000127.1 GCA_946479855.1 uncultured Pseudomonadota bacterium | reverse complement strand
GCCATCGACGCCAGCAAGCTCGAACGGGAACTCGGCTGGAAGCCGGCCGAAACCTTCGAGACCGGCATCCGCAAGACCGTGCAGTGGTATCTCGACCATGCCGACTGGGTCAGCCACGTCACCAGCGGCGCCTACCGCGACTGGGTGGGCAAACACTACGAAGGGCAAGACTAATGCGCAAGGGCATCATCCTCGCCGGCGGCTCCGGCACCCGGCTCTATCCGGCGACCCTGTCGGTCTCCAAGCAACTGCTGCCGATCTACGACAAGCCGATGATCTACTACCCGCTGAGCACGCTGATGCTGGCCGGCATCCGGGACATCCTGATCATCTCGACGCCGCAGGATACACCGCGCTTCGAGCAACTGCTCGGCGACGGCAGCCAGTGGGGCATGAACCTGCAATACGCCGTCCAGCCCAGCCCGGACGGCCTGGCCCAGGCCTTCATCATCGGCGCCGATTTCGTCGGCAACGACCCGAGCGCGCTGATTCTCGGCGACAACATCTTCCACGGACACGAGTTCAGCGAACTGCTGCACGGCGCCAATGCCCGAGATGATGGCGCCACCGTCTTCGCCTATGCCGTCACCGACCCCGAGCGCTACGGTGTCGTCGAATTCGATAACGGACAGCGGGCAATCAGCATCGAGGAAAAGCCGCAGAACCCCAAGTCGCGCTATGCGGTGACCGGACTCTACTTCTACGACAACGAGGTCGTCGATATTGCCCGCGCCATCCAGCCAAGCGCACGTGGCGAACTCGAGATCACCGACGTCAATCGCGTCTATCTCGAACGGCAGAAGCTCAAGGTCGAAATCATGGGCCGCGGCTATGCCTGGCTCGATACCGGCACTCACGACAGCCTGCTCGATGCCGGCCAGTTCATCGCCACCATCGAGAAGCGCCAGGGGCTGAAGGTCGCCTGCCCCGAGGAAATCGCCTGGCGGCAGCGCTGGGTCGACAGTGCGCGCCTCGAACAGTTGGCCCAGAGCTATGCCAAGACCGGCTATGGCCAGTATCTGCTCGGCCTGCTTCGGGACGAGGTGTTCTGATGCGGATCGTGCCAACGCGGATTCCCGACGTCCTGCTCATCGAACCCAAGGTGTTCGGCGACGAGCGCGGCTTTTTCTTTGAAAGTTTCCGGCAGGATCGTTTCGATGAAGCCGTCGGCCATCCGGTCGCCTTCGTCCAGGATAATCATTCGAAAAGTGCCCGCGGCGTCCTACGCGGCCTGCATTTCCAGTTGCCGCCCAAGGCCCAGGGGAAGCTGGTGCGCGTCGTCGACGGCGAAGTCTTCGACGTCGCCGTCGACCTGCGTCGTAATTCGCCGACCTTCGGCCAGTGGGTCGGCAAAATCCTGAGCGCCGGAAACCGGAAGCAGCTCTGGATTCCACCCGGCTTTGCTCACGGTTTTCTGACCCTGAGCGACAGTGCCGAATTTCTCTATAAAATGACCGATTACTATTCGCCGGCCCACGAGTGCTCAGTGCGCTGGGATGATCCGGCCATTGCCGTCGCCTGGCCGCTGGCCGGTGAGCCGATTCTTTCTGGCAAGGACCGCGAGGCCCCCGGCCTGGCCGATGCCAAATCCTTCAATTGATCCTCAGGTGTAGCGTGAGCACAGAATCCCTTGATATTCCCCAGTTGTTGTCCGCCGCCGGTACGGTGCGCCTGCCCGGTTCGAAAAGCATCTCCAACCGCGTGCTGCTGCTCGCGGCGCTGGCCGACGGCGAAACCGAAGTCCGCGACCTGCTCGCTTCCGATGATACCGAGCGCATGCTCGAGGCGCTTAAGACGCTGGGCGTCGGCGTCACCGCGCTGGGTGGCGAGAACTGGTTGATCAAGGGCTGTGCCGGTCGTTTCCCGGTCAAGCAGGCCGAACTCTTCCTCGGCAACGCCGGCACCGCCTTCCGCCCACTGACTGCGGCGCTCGCCCTGGCCGGCGGCGACTATGTGCTGAAGGGCGTCGCCCGCATGCACGAACGGCCGATCGGCGACCTGGTCGACGGCCTGCGCCAGTTGGGTGCCGATGTCACCTACCTCGGCAACGACGGCTACCCCCCGCTGCACCTGAAGCCGGCGACGATCCAGCCGGGCGGCAACGTGCAGGTGCGCGGCGACGTTTCCAGTCAATTCCTGACCGGCCTGCTGATGGCCCTGCCGCTGACCGGCGAGACTGTTACGGTCGACGTCGTCGGTGAGCTGATTTCCAAACCTTATATCGAGATCACGCTGGCGACCATGGCCCGTTTCGGCGTCGTCGTCGAGCGCGACGGCTGGCAGCGTTTCACGGTCAAGGCCGGCAGCCGCTACGTCTCGCCGGGCACCATCTACGTCGAGGGCGATGCCTCGTCGGCCTCCTATTTCCTGGCGCTCGGCGCCATCGGCGGCGGTCCCCTGCGCGTCGAAGGCGTCGGCCGCGATTCGATCCAGGGCGACGTCAAGTTCGCCGAAGCGCTGGCTCAGATGGGCGCTGAAATCGAGATGGGGCCGAACTGGATGGCGGCGCGGGCACCAGCCGGCGGCCTGGTCGCCGTCGATCTCGACTGCAACCACATTCCCGATGCGGCGATGACGCTGGCTACCGCCGCGCTGTTCGCCAGGGGCACGACCACGCTGCGCAATATCGCCAGCTGGCGGGTCAAGGAAACCGACCGCATCGCCGCCATGGCCACCGAGCTGCGCAAGCTGGGGGCCGCGGTCGAGGAAGGCGAGGACTACATCCGTGTCACGCCGGCCGCCCTGAAGCCGGCGGCGATCGACACCTACGACGACCACCGCATCGCCATGTGCTTCTCGCTGGCCGCCTTCGGCACGCCGCTGCGCATCAACGACCCGAATTGCGTCGCCAAGACCTTCCCCGATTACTTCGCGCGTTTCGCCAAGGTCACCCGGGCGGCGCCGGTGATCGCCATCGACGGTCCCTCGGCCTCGGGCAAGGGCACCGTCGCCGCCCGCGTGGCGACTGCGCTAGGCTACGATTATCTCGACTCCGGCGCCCTCTATCGCCTGACCGCGCTGGCTGCCAGACAGGCCGGCGTCGATTGGGCTGACGAGGCTGGCGTCGCGGCGATTGCCGCCGGGCTCGACGTCGAGTTTTCCGAGAGCGACATCCGCCTCAATGGCAGTCTGGTCGGCGATGCGATCCGCACCGAGGAAATGTCGGCCGGCGCCTCGAAAGTCGCCGCCCTGCCGGCCGTGCGCGAGGCGCTGCTGTTCCGCCAGCGGGCCTTCAACAAGGCGCCGGGCCTGATCGGCGATGGCCGCGACATGGGCTCGGTCATCTTCCCGCAGGCGGCGCTCAAGGTCTTCCTGACGGCGAGTGCCGAAGCGCGCGCCGAACGCCGGTATAAGCAGTTGATCGAAAAAGGTTTCTCTGCTAATCTCGCGGACCTTCTGCTGGATCTGAAGCAACGTGACGAGCGCGATTCGCAGCGCAGCGTTGCGCCGCTCCGGCAAGAGGCCGATGCCAAGCTGCTCGACACCACACATCTCACCATTGAACAGGCGGTGAATCAGGTGCTGGACTGGAGCAGGGAAGCATTGCAGTAAGGCGTTGCCGGCCGGGTGGCCGGTGACTTGTTCAACTCTAACCCGCTGTGGATTTCACGATTCGCGGCATGAAAGTTCTCTCCGTCAATGGAATCTTTTGCTCAACTATTTGAAGAATCCCTGGCTCGCCAGGAAATGCGTCAAGGCGAAGTCATCACCGCAGAAGTGGTGCTCATCGATCACAATTTCGTTGTGGTCAATGCCGGCCTGAAATCGGAATCCTATGTTCCGCTCGAAGAATTCCTGAATGATCAGGGCGAAATCGAAGTGCAAGTGGGCGATTTCGTCCAGGTTGCCATCGAAATGCTGGAAGACGGCTACGGCGCCACGCGCCTGTCGCGCGATCGCGCCAAGCGCATCGCCGCCTGGAACTTCCTGGAACAAGCCCTGAACGACGGCGCTCTGGTCACCGGTACGATTACCGGCAAGGTCAAGGGCGGCCTCACCGTCATGTCCAACGGCGTCCGTGCCTTCCTGCCGGGCTCGCTGGTCGACATGCGTCCGGTCAAGGACACCACCCCGTACGAAGGCAAGACCCTCGAATTCAAGGTTATCAAGCTCGACCGCAAGCGCAACAACGTCGTGTTGTCCCGCCGTGCCGTCCTGGAAGCCACCGCTGACGCCGATCGCGAAAAGCTGATGGAAAACCTGAAGGAAGGCACCACCGTCAAGGGTATCGTCAAGAACATCACCGACTACGGCGCATTCGTCGACCTGGGCGGCATCGATGGCCTGCTGCACATCACCGACCTGGCCTGGC
>CAMLHL010000126.1 GCA_946479855.1 uncultured Pseudomonadota bacterium | reverse complement strand
GCAGCAACGGTCGGCGCACCCGCTGGATCAACGGCGAAGTCAATTGGGAAGGCAGTGTGCCGGCGCCCCAGGTGCCGGTCGGCGACACCTTCAACCCGGCTACCGGCGAACGCGAAAGCCTGCTGCGCGGCGGCCGGATCCTGATCAAGCCGGGCGGTCGCGCCAAGTGAAGCGCTCCGCCCCCCGGCAAACGCAACGGGGTGTCGCCCTCTGGCTACTCCTCATTCTCGTCGCCATGGCCGGCGGCTACGCTTTCTACCGCAGTGCCAACAGCCAGTTCAGCCGGAGCGGGCAGGATGCCAAGCTGGCCCTCACGCTCGCCCAAGCCAAGGAGGCGGTCATCGCCTATGCGGTGATGGATGACAAGCATCCCGGGCGGCTGCTCTGTCCCGATCTGCTCGGCGACGGCATTGCTCCCCTGTTGGCGCGGGACGACTGCGACGCCTACCTCGGCAACCTGCCCTGGAAAACCCTCGATGTCCGGGATTATCAGGACGACCACGGCACCCCGTTGCGCCTGGCCGTCTACCGACTCTTCGGCGGTGACCGCGATACGCCGCCCATCAACAGCGACACGCCAACGGCAATGCGCGTCACGGCGGCCGACGGTTCGATCAACACCGACGTCGCAGCCATCATCATCGCCCCACGCGGCGCCCTTGATCCGGCCAACGGCGATGGTGACGACAATTTTCAGGCAGGCAAATCCACCGAGGATGGTGACAATGACGTGATTGCCGTCATCACCCGCCAGGAATTGATGGCCGCCGTCGAAAAGCGCGTCGCCAACGAGGTCAGGAGCTGCCTGGAACAACACGCCACAGCGGTTGCCAATACCGGCCAGCTTTACCCATGGCCGGCGCCCCTGTCGTCAGGCAATTTCCAGGGCAAGGCCGGTAGCCATTTCGGTTTTATGCCGCTGACCGAGCCCGGTGGCGGCCCGGAAAACATGTTGCAGCAATTTACCGCACAATTCACCAGCGCCCAGACTGCCATTTTCACCGCCGGCACCGCTCGCGACCAGTTGGCGGGCGCCCAGCAACTCAACGAAACACTGATCGCGGCCAACGGCTATTTCGATCAACTGTTCGGCGTCGTCCAGGCGCTGAAGGATGCCGCATCGACCGTCAACGGAACCTATTCGGCGCTTGACAGCTACATCGCCGGCGCCATCGTCCCCCTGGGCACTCAGCCCAGCAAGATCACCAGCACCGAACGCACCAACATCCGGACTCAGGCCGGCAGTGCCAAAGATTTATTACCGGCGCTCCAGGCACAATTGCTGAACACCGGTTTCGACGCCTTTCCCGCCGAGTTGGCCAGCCGGACCCACGCCCTGCAAACGGCGATTAGCGACATCGGCCCGACGCCAACCACGACAACGCTGAACGTCCTGCAAAACCAGGCGCTGAACCTGAAAACCCTGCTTGCCCAAAGCACCACTCCCAACGTCGACATTTCCGCAAGCCTGAATGCGGCGCTCAGTGCCAGCGTCACGGCGGAAGCTGCCGCCCAGGCCGCCGCCGTCTCGCCGAGTGACCAAATGCTGAGTAATGCCGCACTGACATCGGCCAATACCTTGCTGGTCACGATCACCAATTTGCAGAACACGATCCGTTCGGTGCGTGTCAATGTCGACGCTACCGAGGCCGACGGCTTGCAGGACAATCTGAGCAACGTAGATGCTCAGTTCATGGCCAGCCAAAACAAGTCAAACGCTGCCCTGCTGGCTGACAAACTGACCGAGGTGAACGTCTTTGTTTCCGGCATAACGACGGCCTCCAGCAGCGTCGTCAGCGCTCGCAACAACAGCAAGCAATCCTTGGCAGTGGCGTTGACCGCGGCACAAGCCGGCAGTGATTTTGTTCTGATCGCCACCAGCACCGCCAGTGCTCTCGCTCAACTGACAGTGCTCGGCAATGCCATTCGCAGCAACGGCGACAACCTGACGCAAACCAGCCTGAACGCTGCGGCCGCCGACTACATTACACAACAGACGACTTTTGCCACCTATACCGCGCCGACACAGGCCGAGATGGTTCCCTATGCCGAAGCGCTGCGGCTGGCTACGGTCAACGTCGAATTCTGGGCAAAAATCATCGCCGACAATGCGGCCACCGTTGCCTACCAAGCAAAAGGCAATCCTGACATCAAGAACGATGTCAATCCATCATCCGCCTACCAGACCACCCAAGACGCCCTGGCCACGCTTTCCGGTTCGCGCGGCACGCTGGCCACCCTCCAGGCATACATCGACAACCCGAGCAGCAGTTCGGCGCAAAGTGCCGCGACGACCGCGCTCAACAATACGCTAGCGGCCGTCAATGCCTTGCTCGCCAGCGCCAGTAACCTCGATGGTTCGCTAGCCAGCAGCAGCGCCGCTGCCTTCCCGGTGCTTTGGTATTCAAGCAGCTGCGACTTTATGCGCAAGGCTGATTCATGGTGGGCAAAAAATCAGTGGCGCCCCCTGGTGCTCTACCAGATCAATGACATCCGCCACAGCACGCCGGGCAAACTGACAGTTAATGGTCAGGGCAACTATCGCATGATCGCCGTGGCGGTCGGCAAGGCCTGGACCGACCCGCCATTGAGTCAGAACCGCAGCACGCTGACTGTCGCCAACTTTCTGGAAGGCATCAACGCCGACCCGTCGCGCGACGGTAACGCTCCCTCACCATCGCCGGCTTTCATTCAGCGGACGCCTTCCGCAAAAATCAACGACCAATTCAACGACCGACTGGCCTACTAAATAACCGATGTCGCCCAACCCCGCCCAACAAGGTTTCTCCCTGGTCGAGCTGACCGTCGTACTGGTTATCGTCGCCCTTCTCTCCTCCGCGCTGATCCTGGGCCTGTCGGCCCAGCACGAAGCAGCCATGACGCAGGAAGCGCGTCGCCAGCTCGATGCCGCGAAAGAAGCCCTGCTCGCTTTCGCCATCGCCAACGGACGCCTGCCCTGCCCGGCCAAAGCCGACCTCGCCAACACCGATGCCGCTGCCGGCCGGGAAAACTGCACCCTGCAACACGGCGTCGTTCCCTGGGTCATTCTCGGCATCCAGGAAACCGATCCCTGGGGGCAGCGCCTGACCTATTTTGCCAGCAGCAAATTTACCGCCCCCCTCGTCGCCGATGCCCAGGCCAGTTTCTCCATGACGACCGGCATCCCGCCGGATAATGCCGGACTGGCCGACATTCGGAATTATCAAGACAGCGCCACGGTCGCCATTGACCTTGCCGCCGTCATCGTCAACCACGGCCCTCGCGGCTATGGCGCCTACCTTCCCGACGGCAGCAAGATCGCCGGCGCCACCGGCCGCGAACTGGAAAACAGCAATGCCACCCTGACCTTCGTTTCCGACACGCCGACGGCAAACTTCGACGACCAGCTGGTGTGGATCAGTCCCAACCTGCTCAAATCCCGGCTCGTCGCCGTCGGCAAGCTCCCCTAGGCTCCCGACATATTGACCTCCCCCAGACGTACTGCCACACTGGGCAAGGCTTCCCACGCTCATCCCCCTGTGAACCGGCAACCCTTCCTTGATTCCCTGCGCAACGGCGGCATTTGTCCTGACGACGACGCCGAAACGCGCCTAAACAAATCGCTGCTGGTTTTCGCCACCGGCCTGTTCTGTGCCGGATCGATGCTCTGGCTGTTTCTGTACGGTCAGATGGGGCCGCAATTCTCGGCTACCGCACCGCTGCTCTTTCAGTTGCTGCTCGTTGGCAATCTGCTGTACTTCTTCCGTAGCGGTAATTTTGACTGGTTTCGCCTGACGCAACTGGCGCTTTTCCTCTTCGCCCCGTTCGCCGTCCAGTGGAGCATCGGCAATTTCATCACGGCGAGCGGCACCAGCCTGTGGGGACTGCTTGCCCCGATCGGCGCCGTCCTCTTCTGCGGCACGCGCGAATCCATCGCCTGGTTCTTTGCCTACATTTTCCTGACCGCTCTCTCCGGCTTCTTCGACTACTACCTGGCCGACAGCCTGCTGGCCAATTCGCCCAAGGTCTCGACCCAGACCAGCGTCTTCTTCTTCGCCCTGAATTTCGCCGCCATCTCGAGCATCGTCTACCTGCTCCTGCGCTATGCCGTGGTCGAAAAAGCCAAGGCCCAAGCCAGCCTTGAGACAACGCACCGCCTGCTGCAGGAGGAACAGAACCGTTCCGAACGGCTACTCCTCAACATCCTGCCCGGCCCCATCGCCGAGCGCCTGAAGCGCGACAGCCAGGCCATCGCCGACGGCTTTGCCGATGTCACGGTGATGTTTGTCGACATCGTCAATTTCACCCGGCTGGCCGAGGGCCTGACCCCGCAACAGGTGTTCGCCATGCTCAACCGGATTTTCTCGTCGTTCGACGAACTGGCCGAGCAATACGGCATGGAAAAGATCAAGACCATCGGCGATG
>CAMLHL010000125.1 GCA_946479855.1 uncultured Pseudomonadota bacterium | reverse complement strand
TCGACCAGCGGCATCATCGCCACCGGGTTGAAGAAGTGGATGCCGACCAGGCGTTCCGGCCATTGCAGCACGCTACGCAGATCTTCGAGCTTGAGGCTGGAGGTGTTGGTGGCGAGCACCGCCCCCGGCTTGAGCTTCGGTTCCAGCGCCTTGTACAGCGCGTGCTTGGCCTCGACACTCTCGAAAATGGCCTCGATGACCACGTCGGCATGGGCCACGCCATCGCCGGCCAGGTCGGGGATCAGCCGGTCATTGGCATCGCGGATTTTCAGCGGATCGCGCAGGCGCTTGGTGAACAGCGCGTCCGCCCGCCTCAGGGCCGGGGAAATGCGTTCCAGCGTCTGGTCCTGCAGCGTCACGGTCAAGCCACGCAGGGCGCACCAGGCGGCAATGTCGCCCCCCATGACCCCGGCGCCGATGACATGGACGCGCTTCGCCTGGAAAGCCGATTCCTTGCCGAAGCCTTTCAGACGCTCCTGCAGGAAGAAAACGCGGACCAGATTGCGGGCCGTCGGCGACTGGATGATGCGGTCGACGACTTCCGGCGCCGCCAGCGCGTTGCCGTTGTGCTTGGCCCACAGGTCGATGATCGCGTAGGGCGCCGGGTAGTGTTCCGGCCGCGCCTTCTTCGCCACCTGCTTGCGGGCGCCGCGGGCGACCACGGCTTTCAGGGGGCCGTTGAGCAGGCGCTGCGCCCAAGGCAGCGGGCGGCGCGGCTGGCCGGAAAGCAGCAGCTGGCGGGCGGCGATTTCCATGACCCGGGGCGGCACGCAATCGTCGGCCAGCCCCATCTTCTTCGCCCGCTGGGCGTCCAGCGTCTTGCCGGTCAGCATCAGGTCGAGCGCGGCGGCCGGGCCAAGGCGCTGCGGCAAACGCAGCATCCCGCCCCAGCCGGGAAAGATGCCGAGCATGACTTCCGGCAGGCCCATCTTGGTTCCCGCTTCATCCACGGCCAGCAGGTAGCGGCAGGCCAGGGCCAGCTCGAGGCCGCCCCCCAGGCAATGGCCGCGGACCAGGGCCAGCGTCGGATAGGGCGCGGCAGCCAGCCGGTTGAACAGGTTCCAGCCGCGGGCGACCAGTTCCCGGCCTTTTTCCGGCGTATCGAGCTGCCTGAATTCATCGATGTCGGCGCCGGCAATGAAGCCGGCCGCCTTGCCCGAACGGACGATCAATCCCTTGGGCGGCTGCTGGTCCAGCCCGTCGAGAATTGCGGAAAATTCGGCCATCACCTCGGCCGACAGCGAATTGGCCGCCTCACCCGCCTTGTCGAGGCTGGCGACGGCAATCCCGTTTTCTTCGCGGATCAGTTGCCAGTGTTTCATGCCACGGCCCTCCCCGCGCCATGCGCCGGAAGGTCTACGGTCAACCGGAAAAATTGCCCAAAATCGAAATTTTTCATTGGCAGGCCTCCACCAACATGGCTCCGCCGAGGCCGCCACCGATGCAGATCGTGGCGACACCGCGTTTAGCTTGATTGCGACGCAACACATGCAGCAGGTGCAGCACGATACGGGCACCGGAAGCACCGACCGGATGACCGATGGACACCGCACCGCCATCGACGTTCAGCCGATCGTCGGCAATGCTCCCGAAGGCGCCGGGCAGGCCGAGTTGCTCGCGGCACCAGGCGTCGTCCTGCCAGGCGGCGCGGCAAGCCAGCACCTGGGCGGCGAAGGCTTCGTTGAGTTCCCAGTAGTCGATATCGGCCAGCGTCAGGCCGTGCCGTTGCAGCAGCGGCGTCGCGGCATGCACCGGGCCGAGGCCCATCTGCGCCGGATCGAGGCCGGCCCATTCGCTGTCGACGATCCGGCCGAGCGGCTTGAGGCCCCATTGCTCCACCGCCTCTGCCGACGCCAGCAGCAGCCAGGCGGCGCCGTCGGTGATCTGCGAACTGTTGGCGGCGGTGATGTTGCCGTATTTCTTGTCGAAGAACGGTTTCAGCTTGGCCATGCCGGCCAGGCTGGCGTCGGCGCGCACGCCATCGTCTTCCGCATAGACGTTGCCCTGGCCATCGACGAGCGGGACGATCTCGCCGAAGTAGCCGGCGGCCCGCGCCGACATCGCCTTGAGGTGGCTGGCGACGGCGAATTCGTCCATCTGCCGGCGGTCGATGCCGAATTGCCAGGCCAGGTTCTCGGCCGTTTGCCCCATCAAGAGGCCGTTGATCGGGTCGGTCAGGCCCTTCATCAGGCCGATGACCGGCGTCAGCAGCGCGGCCGGCCGCAGTTTCAGAAAATGGCCGATTTTGGCGTTGACCGTGCGCATGCCCATCATGGCGGCAAACCAGCGCACCATCGCCGCCGAGTAGAGCAGCGGCGCCCGCGACAGCGCATCGACGCCGCCGGCCAGCACCAGCTGCGAACGGCCGCAGCGGAGGTTGGCGATGGCCGAGTCGATCGCCTGCATGCCGGAAGCGCAGTTGCGCATCACCGTCCAGCCCGGCACCTGGTGCCCGCAACCGAGACGCAGGGCGACCAGGCGGCCGATGTTGGTCTCGTCCGGCGAGGGCGCGGCGCAGCCGAGGATGACCTCGTCGAGATCGGTCGGCGCGAAGGGCTGGCGCAGCAGCAGGGCACGGCCGGCCTGCGTCGCCAGGTCGGAAGCCGCGAACGGTCCCGGCCCTTTCTGCGCCTTCAGGAACGGCGAGCGGGCGCCGTCGACGATGTAGATGGCCTGGCTCATGCTCAGGCCGCCATCCGGCTTTCGGCCGGCTTGTTGGCGGTGGCCACGTTGTAGTCGAAGGGGAAGTCGTCGACGCGGACGACGACGTCGCGCAGGTGGTTGCGC
Organism: uncultured Pseudomonadota bacterium; assembly: GCA_946479855.1. Next base: position 1,774 of record CAMLHL010000125.1, on the reverse strand, counting down.
AACTGCATGACCTCATATTCGGCGGCGGTGATGACCCCGGCCGCGAAGGCGACGCTGGCGATGTCGCGCACGTTGGCCTGCGGGTTGTCGGCGAAATGGCCGGCCTTTTCCGCCTCGCGGATCTTCGCCTCGATCGGTTCGGCCTGCAGCGTCGCGCGCAGCGCCAGCTCGATGGCGCCGACCGGCTCGTTCTCGGTCAGCGGCAGGTAGCATTCGGCAGTCAGCCGGTCGCGGGTCGCCGACGGTGCGATCAGCAGCTTGGCGACCTGATGGCCGACCTCGTCGGAGGGCACGACATACGGATGGCCCCAGGGGAAGATCGCCCGGTGCAGGAAGGCGGCGATGAAGCGCACCGGGAAGTTGGCGATGACGCCGTCGAAGGCCTGCTGCGCCTTGTACATGGCATCCCAGATCGCCCAGTGGGCGAGCGGTGCGTCCTCGGCCTGGCGGCCTTCCGCCTCGTAGCGCTTCAGCGTGCAGGAGATCAGGTACATCTGGGCGAGGATGTCGCCGAGGCGCGCCGACAGCTTTTCCCGGCGCTTGACGCTGCCGCCCAGCACCAGCAACGAGATGTCAGCGAGGAAGGCGAAGGCCGCCGAGAAGCGGCTCAGCTGCTGGTAGTAGCGCTGCATTTCCGGCGCCGTATCGACGTTGACCGTGGCGAAATGCGAGCCGGTCAGGCCCAGCCACAGAGCGCGCAGGCCGTTCTTGACGGTGAAGCCGATGTGGCCGAACAGCGCCCGGTCGAAATCGACCAGGCCCTGCTTGTGGTCCGGGTTCTGCGCCGCCTGCATTTCCGGCAGCAAATACGGATGGCAGCGGATGGCGCCCTGGCCGAAGACGATCAGCGAGCGGGTCAGGATGTTGGCGCCTTCGACGGTGATGCCGATCGGGATCTGCTGGTAGGCGCGGCCGAGGAAGTTCGACGGGCCAAGACAGATGCCCTTGCCGCCGATGACGTCCATGCCGTCATTGACCACCTGGCGGGCGCGCTCGGTGACGTGGTACTTGGCGATGGCCGAGACGACCGACGGCTTCTCGCCGAGATCGACGGCGCCGGCGGTCATCTTGCGCACGGCGTCCATCAGGTAGGTGTAGGCGCCGATCCGGGTCAGCGCCTCCTCGACGCCTTCGAACTTGCCGACCGCCATCTTGAACTGGCTGCGCACCCGAGCATAGCCGCCGACGGCGCGCGCCGTCATCTGCGCCATGCCGGTGTTCGACGAGGGCAGCGAAATCGAGCGGCCGGCCGCCAGGCACTCCATCAGCATGCGCCAGCCCTGCCCGGCCATCGCCGGGCCGCCGATGATGAAATCGAGCGGCATGAAAACGTCGGTGCCGCGGGTCGGGCCGTTCATGAACATGGCGTTCAACGGGAAGTGGCGGCGGCCGGTATCGACGCCCGGATGGTCGTAGGGGACCAGCGCGCAGGTGATGCCGATATGCTTCTGGTCGCCCAACAGGCCGTCCGGGTCGTAGAGGTGGAAGGCCAGGCCGAACACCGTGCACACCGGGGCCAGCGTGATGTAGCGCTTGTCCCAGCTGACGCGCATGCCGAGCACTTCCTTGCCCTGCCAGAGGCCCTTGCAGACGACGCCGGAATCCGGAATCGACGCCGCGTCGGAACCGGCCCACGGGCTGGTCAGCGCAAAGGCCGGCACCTCGATGCCCTTGGCCAGGCGCGGCAGGTAGTGGTTCTTCTGCGCCTCGGTGCCGTAGTGCAGCAGCAGTTCGGCCGGGCCGAGCGAGTTGGGCACCATGACCGACACCGACA
>CAMLHL010000124.1 GCA_946479855.1 uncultured Pseudomonadota bacterium | reverse complement strand
TCAACCAGTTCGGCGATGTCTTTGGCGGCTGGGTCATGGCCCAGGTTGACGTGGCAGGAGCGATCCCCGCGATGCGCCGGGCACGCGGCCGGTAAGAAGCGTAATATTCCACCCGAAAACTGATGTGAAATGATCTAAAATCCGCCAGTTACCCAATTTCACCGCCTGCGAGGCAGCAATACCATGAACAAAATGACCCTGCGAACCGTACCTGCCCTGCTGTTGGTCGCTTTTTCCGGCACAGCATCGGCGGCCGCCTTCCAACTCCTGGAACAAAATGCCAGCGGCCTCGGTACGGCCTACGCTGGTTCGGCGGCAGTGGCAGACAATGCCAGCACGGTATTCTTCAACCCGGCCGGAATGACGCAATTGACCGGTTTTCAGCTCTCCGCCGGGGTGACCGGGGTGGGGCCGAGTTACGAATACCGCAATCTGTCCGGGGTCAAGTCGGGGGGCGATGCCGGTAGCTGGGCGGCAGTGCCCAACGGCTACATGTCCTGGCAGATGACGAAAGACCTGTTTGTCGGCATCGGCATTTCGGCGCCGTTCGGGCTGGCTACCGAATACGACACGCCCTGGGCGCGCCAGGCGCAGGCTATCAAGTCGAAAATCACCACGGTCAATTTCAACCCGTCGGTAGCCTATCGCGTCAATGACAAGGTTTCGCTGGGTTTCGGTGTCGATTATCAGACTATCGATGGCGAATTGACCAGCAACCCCGGTCTCCTGGTCACTCTCAAGGGTGACGATACCTCCTGGGGCTGGAATGCCGGGGCCCTCTTTACGCTGTCGCCGGCCATGCGTGTCGGTATCGCCTATCGTTCTGCCATCAAGCATCGGCTGGAGGGCACGTTCACTACCCTTGGTTCGACCCCGGTCAGTGCTGATCTCGAATTACCTGACACCTTTACCCTGTCAGTGTGGCAACAGGTCTCCGATCGCTGGGAGGCGATGGGCGATCTCTCCTTTACTCGCTGGAGCACACTGCAACGCTTCGAAGTCCGTCAGCGGCCCGGTGGCTCAGTGTTGGCTTTCGAAACCTTCAATTACGATGATTCGTGGCGTATCGCCTGGGGCGCTGCCTACAAGGTCAATGACGCGGCCAAGCTGAAATTTGGTATTGCCTACGACCGCACGCCGGTGCGCGACGAATATCGTTCAGCCCGCGTGCCGGACAACGACCGCTTGTGGCTGTCAGTGGGTGGGCAGTGGAACGCCGGCAGCTACGGCAAGGTCGATGTCGGCTATTCGTATCTCTACGTCAAGGATCCGAGTATTAATCAGAGCATTATTAATCAGAGCATTACCGTGCCGGCCGGTAAATACGATGCCAGCGCCCACCTCGTCGGCGTGCAGTACTCGGTGGGGTTCTAAGCATTCGTGTCCGGGGGGAACGTGCTGACGCTTGAACTCGGAAATATTACCCTGGGGGTCCGTGAGGGCGTGATCGCTTTGATCGCGCTGGTCGCGATCTACATGCTTTTTGTTCTGCTGCGCATGCGCAGCTTGCGTCATCGGTCTCGCGACGCTGCGCCGAATATCGCCCCCGTATTGCCGGACAGCGGCCCGATGGCAGCGGCGGATGAAGGCTGGGAAGCGACACCGCCCGGGCTGGCCGAAAGCGTCTTGCGCAGCGCGCTGGAGCAGGAAGTCAGCCAGTTACGCGACGAAGTCGACGCCATTCGTGGCGAACTGGCTGCGCTGCGGGGCGACATGCAGCAGGAACTGGCACATCTCCGGGCTGGCCAGACCGTCTCGCCGATCTATGGCGATGCGATGCAGATGGCGGTCTCGGGGTATGATCCGGCGGCAATTGCCGAGCGCTGCGGCATCGCCCGTGCCGAGGCCGAACTGGTCGTGGCGCTGGCCAAGAGTCAGGAACATTGAGGTAGGCTATGGCGGAACAACCGGAAGTACCCGGCAATGTGGATGCTGCAGGCGACCTGCGCGGCAAGCTGATCGGCCGCCTCGCTGTGGCTGGAGTGCTGGTGGCGCTGTTGCTCGGTGTGCTGGCCTTCTTCGACTATCTGGCGAATTCCCCGGATGAGACGGAGGATCGGGTATTCACCAAGCCGGTTCCGGTCGCGCCGAAGAAGGAAGTTTCGCAGCCGGTGACACCGGCCGAGCATTTGCCCGAACCGCCGGCGCCGGAGAAAGCCGAGCCGCCATCCCCGCCGGAAGACGAGGCGAAGCCGCCTGCCACCGTCGAGGTCAAGCCGGAAACAGCTACGGAAAAACGCCTTGGCGTGCCGTCGACCGCGGCAATCGCTAAGCCGGCAGCCCCGGTGCCTTCTGCCCCACCCGCGCCGGTAGTTCCCGAGGCAACGAGCGCGCCTTCGAATGTTGTCGCCCCGCCACGAGCTGTTGCGCCGGCTGCGCCAGCGCCTGCCCGGCCTCCGCTTCACATCGGCGAACCGAAGCCGGCAGCGATTGTCGCCCCGCCCAGCGCACCGCGCCTGTTCTCGGGATTCCTTCTCCAGGCCGGTGTATTTTCAAGCATTCAGCGAGCCGAAGAGTTGCACGCCCGGCTGACCCTGAACGGCATCCCGTCCACTCTGGAAACGCGGGTTCAGGTCGGGCCCTTCCCCTCCAAGCATGCCGCCGAGGCGGCACAGGCCAAGCTCAGGGAGCTGGGGGTCGAAACCATACTGGTGCCGCCCAAGGGCAAAAACTAACTCAATCAGGGCAGACCGAGGCTGCGGTGGATGTTGCGACGCAGGCGCAGGGCATGGTCGATCGGGCCGTTCCCGCCGTCATGATGTCTGCCGTAATAGCTGCCGCCGCGGCCATCGTAGTAGCTGCCTCCCGGTGCGTAGTAGATGCTCGCACTGGGGTAGCCATAGGCCGGGTAGGTTTCGACATAGGCCGGTGGTGCGCCGTAATAGCCCGTCGGATAAGCTGGAACCACAGCGCAGGCGCCCAAGCTGCCGATCAGCGTGCCGGCCAGGCTCAGACGGAAAAATAGTTGCTTGCGGTTCATGGCGGGATGTCCCCAGGGTTGCGTAAGCAAATAACGCGGGGACATCCCGCCCGGCATACGGTGACGCCGGGCTGCTTTGTAACAAATCGTTAGAGCTTCAGTTCGGCGATTGCCGTCAGGCCCTGGCTGATGTTGTTGCGGGTTGCTGCCTCAACCGCCAGGCGGAGGCGGGTGACGCCGGCGAAGGCATCGCTCATGGTCGCCGTTCCGCTGGATTTCACCGATTTGCGCATGACGGCGCTGTGGTCGCTGACTCTGGTGAGCGACCAGGCGGTTTCCATGTCTACGGTAAAGGTTCCACCGAAGATCGGCTTGGTCAGGCTGGTGACGCGAACGCTGAGTTCGTAGTCGCCGTCGCTGCCCTGCACGATAGTCTTGAATAACTTGCTCTGGACGACGGCATCTTCGATGGCAGCCTTGAGATCGGCATCGGCGACATTGCTGCTGTCCATGGCGCCGGTTTCGGCGCCGCCGCTGGTCTGGACGTGCAGGCTGTACGGATGGTGCTTGCTGACGACCAGATTCTGCGGCGTCATGGCCGCACGATCGGCTGGTGAGGCGCAACCGCCGAGGATCAGCACGGAGGCGGCAAGCCCCCACAGGAATTTGGGCCGGGTCATCGTGTGCATCATTTATTTGGCCCCCTTGTAAATGTTGTCGACAACCTCATTAACCATTTCCTTCGGCGACAGCCGGGTCAGCGAGGTGTGGAAGGAGTTGCCGGTCGCCAGCGGGAAATCGGTTTTCGGATCGCGGATAGTGATGGTCAGTTCGAGCATATACATCGTGATATCCCACATCCATTTGTCGATGTAGGTGACCACAGCATCGACATTACTCGGTGGTGCCTCGCTGCCCGTGCTGACGGTGACCCCCTTGGTACGCAGTTTGTCGGCGATCAGCGTGTAGGTATTGTCGTCATCCGGCAGTTTCTTGACGTACATGGTTTTCAAGGACGACAGATTGGCTGACGGATCGACGCTGCCAGTGGCGCGGTTAACGGCGCAACCCGTCGTCAAGGCGGCGACCAGACCGAGCAATACGGCCAGTTTCATAAATCGTTGCATTGTGGCTCCCCGATGATTGGAATAGGTAGAGATCGAAGACTATTCCAGGCGGCGAGCCGGTATTTTGATCTAGCTCAGGGCTCGTGCAGATGTCATGTTCCCGGGGCGGCCAGCGCCTTGCGAATCCGCTTGGCGAATACCGTCATTTCCTTGGCGGCCTGGATATCGCCTCTCGCCTCGGCGACGGCGATGCCGCGCTCGTAGGCGGCCAGCGCGCCGGGGTGGTCGCCGGCTTCGGCCAGGGCCTTGCCGAGCGCCTTCCAGGCGGCAGAATAGGTCTGGTCGCGGTCGACGGCGCTTTGAAAATGTTGGGCGGCCCTGGCCGGGGCGCCGGCCTTGAGATATTCGCTGCCGAGCGAAAAGCGGAGCAGGGCGCCGTCGCGCGGGCCGTCGAGCATTTTTTCCAGGGATTCGATACGTGGGTTCATGGGCTACCAAGGCTAAAATAGGGGTTTGCAATCCGGATAGAGGAAGCTTACTCATGGCCAAGACCATCATCGCCACCCCGAACGCCCCGGCCGCCATCGGCACCTATTCGCAAGCCGTGCGCGTCGGCGACACCGTGTACATGTCGGGGCAGATCGGGCTCGATCCGGCTTCCATGCAGATGGTAGACGGAATCGACGCGC
>CAMLHL010000123.1 GCA_946479855.1 uncultured Pseudomonadota bacterium | reverse complement strand
TCTGCTGCCCGGCACGCAGGAAAAGCTGCTTGCGGTCAGCATGCGTGGCGACGACTGTGCCGTTGCCGGGCAGACTGAGACCCAGCGCCTCGGTCAGGCAATTCATCGAGTTGGCGGTAAACATGCCGGAACAGGAACCGCAGGTCGGACAGGCGGAACGTTCGATCTCGTCGAGATCGGCCTGTGACACCGCACTATCGGCTGCCTTGACCATGGCATCGACGAGATCGAGGTGCACCACCTGCCCCTGGATCTTGACCTTGCCGGCCTCCATCGGACCGCCGGAAACGAAGATGACCGGGATATTCAGGCGCATGGCGGCCATCAGCATGCCCGGGGTGATCTTGTCGCAGTTGGAGATGCAGACCATGGCGTCGGCGCAGTGGGCGTTGACCATGTACTCGACCGAGTCGGCAATCAGGTCGCGGCTGGGCAGCGAATAGAGCATGCCGCTGTGGCCCATGGCGATACCGTCGTCGATGGCGATGGTGTTGAATTCCTTGGCGATGCCGCCGGCCGCCTCGATCTCACGCGCCACCAGCTGCCCCATGTCCTTGAGGTGCACGTGCCCGGGGACGAATTGGGTGAAGCTGTTGACCACGGCGATGATCGGTTTGCCGAAATCGCCGTCCTTCATGCCGGTAGCGCGCCACAGGGCGCGGGCGCCAGCCATGTTGCGGCCGTGGGTGGAGGTACGGGAACGGTATTGAGGCATGGAAATCTCCGTCAGAAACAAGGCGCCGAAATGCTGTTGCAAAAGACGCGAACTATAATCGGCTAATTCTAGCCCACTCTGCGCCCTCGATGCTTCTTCATCCCCAGTTCGACCCCGTCGCGTTTTCCATCGGCCCACTGGCGGTGCGCTGGTACGGTTTGATGTATCTGGTCGCCTTCGTTCAGTTTATTTTGCTCGGCCGCTACCGCATCAAGCAGCGCCCGGGATTCCTGACCGTCGAGCAACTCGACGACCTGCTCTTCTACGGCATGCTGGGCGTGATCCTCGGCGGGCGCCTGGGCCAGGTGTTGTTCTACGAACCGGAGTATTTCCTGGCCCACCCACTGGAAATCATTGCCATCTGGAAGGGGGGCATGAGTTTCCATGGCGGCTTCCTCGGCGTACTCGCGGCCATGGGCCTGTGGTCGCGCAAATATCGCTTGAACTGGTGGGACGTCACCGACTTCATCGCGCCGCTGGTCCCCCTCGGGCTGGCCGCCGGGCGGCTCGGCAATTTCATCAACGGCGAACTCTGGGGCCGAGTCGCCGACGCCAGCCTGCCATGGGCGATGGCCTTTCCACAGGCCGGCGACCTGCAGCCGCGCCACCCTTCGCAGCTCTATCACGTCGGTCTCGAAGGACTGGCGCTGTTTGCCATCCTGTGGCTGTTTACCGCCCGAGCCCAGCCGCGCGGTGCGGCATCCGGCGTTTTCCTGATCGGTTACGGCATTTTCCGCTTCATTACCGAATATTTCCGTGAGCCGGATGCCGGTATTTTCGGCCAGTCCTACACGATCAGCATGGGCCAATGGCTGTCCCTGCCGATGATCCTGACCGGAATCGCCCTGCTGCTATTCGCCTACCGGAAGAAATCTCTATAATTATGGATTACGTCTTTCACTCAACGACAGGAATCCAGTCATGACACGTCCGTTCAAGGTTCTCGGCATCCAGCAAATCGCCATCGGCGGCCCTTCCAAGGCCAAGCTGCGCACCCTGTGGGTCGACATGTTCGGCCTGGAAGTGAGCAGCACCTTCGTCTCCGAGCGCGAGAACGTCGATGAGGACATCTGTGCCATGGGCAGCGGTCCATTCAAGGTGGAAGTCGACCTGATGCAGCCGCTCGATCCGGAAAAGAAGCCGGCCGTCCATGCGACGCCGCTCAACCACGTCGGCCTGTGGATCGACGACCTGCCCAAGGCGGTCGAATGGCTATCGGCCAACGGCGTGCGTTTCGCGCCGGGCGGCATCCGCAAAGGCGCGGCCGGCTTCGACATCACCTTCCTGCACCCCAAGGGCAACGAGGAATTCCCGATCGGCGGCGAAGGCGTGCTGATCGAACTGGTCCAGGCGCCACCGGAAGTCGTAGCGGCCTTCGCCCGGTTGGCAGCACAATAGACGGACGATGACCGACATCCCCGAGGAGGATCTCGAGGAAACTCGCGCGGCGCTGGCACCGACGCTGGAAGCCACCGCCGCCATCCTGCCCTGGGTCACCAAGCCCCGGGCTCCCCGCTTCGATCCCCGGCTGAACCAGCGCTGGATCGAGGCCGGTCAGCGGCTGGCCGAGGCCTGGTCGGCGCGCCACAGGGCGGGAGATGGCGCCATTCGCTCGGCGATTTACAACATCTACGCCATCGCCATCGAAACGGCCGACCGCGACTGCCTGCACCTGGGCGAAGCCCTGGCCAGCGCCGCCGACCGGCTGGAGGCAAGCCCCCCGTCGTCCCGTCTGCTTGCCGCGCTGAGCGGCACCATTGAATGCCTGAGCGAACCGGAAGGCCTCGAGCATGAAGCCTTTGCCGAACGCACCCGGCATTTCGCCGGACGTTTGGAAGCAGCCAGCGCCGCGGAGCATGCCGAACGTTCGGCTGTGCTCGACCAGCTGTTCGTCAGCGAAGCCCACGAGCAGCTGGAACTAATGCATGACGCGCTGGCCGCCCTGCCACCGGACGCCTACGCGCTAACGACGGAAGCCCTCAAGCTGGCCCAGCAGGCCGAATTGCTGGAAATCTGGGGGGTCATGCATCTCGCGCGCCAATTGGCGGAATGCGTTGCACAGAACGCCACCGATCTCGAGTCAAGCGAGGCGCGTCAGGCGCTCGAAAACCTGCTTCAGGCCCTGACTGCGGCGATTGCTGCGGTCGACGTCTAAAAAGGCCGGAAAATGCTTAAGGCCAGTCGGCGGCCATCACTCAGGTCGGCGATCTCCGCACTCATTTCCACCGCCACCCGACGCCCCCCGCTGCCCTGTACCTCGGTGACCACCGACCAGGGCGCCCGCCCCTCCAGCAAGCGGCAAAATTCACCGGCCACCCGCTGCTGCTGATCTTCTGGATACAGGCTGCCCTGTGGCCGGCCAAGCAATTCTTTCCGCTTGCGCCCGAGCAGTACCTCGGCCTGACGGTTAAGGTCGAGGATTTCGCCGCTGTCGCCATCGGTCAGGAACAAGGCATCGCGCGACGCGTCGAAGACAGCCCGCAGACGTTCGCTGGCCGTCTGCGCCTGGCGCCTCGCCTCGCCGGCCTCGTATTCGACCAGGGCCAGCGTCACCAGATTGGCCACGGCCTGCGCAAAAATCCCGTGCGACGTTGTCCACGGCTGGCACGAGCCGACCTGCTCAATGCTCAGTACGCCCTGCAATTCACCGCGGATGTGGATCGGCGTGTCGAGCTTCGCCGTGACCTTGTATCGCGGCAGATAATCGATGGCAAACTCGCTGGTCAGCGGATGCAGATAGGCATCGTCGGCAACAATGCAGCCCCCGGCTCGCAGCGCCTGAAAATAATTGGGATAGCGGCTGGCGCGGATACTCCCCTCCTTGCCATGCCGGCCCGCCGTCCGTTCGTAGAGTTCAAGGCAGCGCAGCTCCTCCTGATCATCCGTCAGCCCCCAGATGCTGACGCGCTCGACACCGGTCATTTCGGCGGCCGACTCGGTCAGGATGCTGAGCATCATATCCAGGGATGCTTCACGAAAATAAACGCCGCGCGACAAGCTGGCGATGCCTGCGTGCAATTCGACCGGCGACATCAGGGTAGCGCCCCTCCCGGGATTGTGCAGATTTTCCATTGAATTCCAGACAACTTCCACTCATCCATCAGGACGTAGCAATAGACTGGAATTCTAGAAAATTCCGCGCCTTATCACTGTGAAATACTCCACGCTCGACAAAAATAACAAGCAATAACCGTCATGATTCAGGCCCCACCGTCTTGAAAATGAATGCGGCCTTTTCGACCTCGGTGACCCAGACCAGGCCATCACCATAGTGCCCGGTCTGGGCCACTTCGGTAATCCGCTGGAAGATGATCTCGGCCACGTCATCCGGGGCGATGATCTCGATGCGCACCTTGGGCGAGTAGTCGGTCAGCTCCTCCTTGATCGTGTGCCTCGCCAGATGACGCGAGGGGGCGCCACACCCCTCGACCTTGCTCACCGTCATGCCCGGAAAGCCGGGCAGCACGATCATCGCGTCGCGCAGCGCGGCCAGCTTGTTGGGGCGGATGACTGCCTTGATTTCCTTCATGCTTCGACCTCTTCTTCATCAAACCAGCGATAAATGGTCGGCAAGACGACCAGCGTCAACAACGTCGAGGTGATCAGCCCGCCGATGACCACGATGGCCAGCGGCCGCTGCACCTCCGAACCCGGCCCGCTCGAGAACAGGAAGGGAATCAGGCCGAGCATGGCGACCGTCGCCGTCATCATCACCGGCCGGAAACGCAGCGTCGCGCCCTCGATTACCGCCTCACGCACGCTGCGCCCCTCCTCGCGCAAGCCGCGGATGTAGGAGACGAGCACGACGCCGTTGAGCACGGCGATGCCCCACAGGGCGATGAAGCCGACCGAGGCCGGCACCGACAGATATTCGCCGGCGACGAACAAGCCGACGATACCGCCGATCGAGGCGAAAGGCAGCACGGTGATGATCAGCGTGGCGAAACGCAGCGAATTGAAGAGCAGGAAGAGCAGGAAGAAGATTGCCGCGATGGTGATCGG
>CAMLHL010000122.1 GCA_946479855.1 uncultured Pseudomonadota bacterium | reverse complement strand
GCAGGTTGCCCTTGACCTTGACGCTGTCGGCGCCCGGCGTGCCGGACTTGGTGTCAGGCAGGTAGTTGCAATGGACGGCGATCACCTTGCCGCTGGCGTCCTTGTCGCAGCCGGTGCATTCGACCACGTAGCCGTAGCGCAGGCGGGCCATGTTGCCCGGGAACAGGCGACGGAAGCCCTTGCTCGGCACTTCCATGAAGTCCTCGCCCTCGATCCATAGTTCGCGGCTGAAAGGGATGGTCCGCTGGCCGAGTTCCGGATGCAGCGGGTGGTTGGGGGCGTGGCATTCCTCGACCTGGCCTGCCGGGTAGTTGTCGATGATCAGCTTGACCGGATCAAGGACGGCGATGCGGCGCAGGTCGGATTCGTTCATCACCTCGCGCATGGCGTCTTCAAACAACGCGTAGTCGATCAGCGAGTCGTGCTTGGAAACGCCGATGCGCTCGGCGAACAGACGGAAACCTTCGGCCGAGTAACCGCGGCGCCGGGCGCCGACCAGGGTCGGCATGCGCGGATCGTCCCAGCCGTCGACGTGCTTTTCTTCAACGAGCTGGATCAGCTTGCGCTTGGAGAGCACGACATAGGTCAAGTTGAGGCGTGAGAATTCGATCTGCTGCGGCAGCGGCCGTTGCAGCAGACCGCCTTCGGCCAGGCGCTCGAGCAGCCAGTCGTAGAACGGGCGCTGGTCCTCGAATTCGAGCGTGCAGATCGAGTGCGTGATGTTCTCCAGCGCATCTTCGATCGGATGGGCGAAGGTGTACATCGGATAGACGCACCACTGGTCGCCGGTGTTGTGGTGCGTGGCGTGACGGATGCGGTAGATGGCCGGATCGCGCAGGTTGATGTTGGCGGCCGCCATGTCGATCTTGGCGCGCAGGATATGCGTGCCGTCGGCGAACTCGCCGGCCCGCATGCGCTTGAACAGGTCTGCGTTTTCGGCAACCGAGCGGCTGCGGAAGGGCGAGTCCTGGCCCGGCTGGGTCAGCGTGCCGCGGTTGGCGCGCATTTCGTCGGCCGACTGGCTGTCGACATAGGCGTGGCCGGCCGAAATCAGATATTCGGCAAACTGGGCCATCCAGTCGAAATAGTTGGAGGCCTGGTAGAGGTTGGTTTCGCCGCCTTGCTCCCATGTGCAGCCGAGCCATTTGACGGAGTCGATAATGGCGTCGACATATTCCTGCTCTTCCTTCTCCGGGTTGGTGTCGTCGAAGCGCAGGTGGCAGCGGCCGCCGTATTGTTCGGCGAGGCCGAAGTTGAGCAGGATGGACTTGGCGTGGCCGAAATGCAGGTAGCCGTTCGGCTCGGGCGGAAAGCGGGTGCGGATTCTGGCCGGGTCGAGTGGCGCGGCGGCATGGTCGGCGGCGGTGCCTGGTCGGCCGGCCCAGTGGCGCTCGGCGTGCTTGCCGGCGGCAAGGTCGGCTTCGACGATATTCTTGATGAAATTGGCGGCGGGGGCGATTTCGGGTTTGTTGGGGCTGCTCACGTGAAAACCTCTTTGATTAAGCGTGCTATTTTAACCGCCAGCAGCGGTCAGGGCGGTAGAATTCACCCATGTCCGCACTGCACAATCTTTCCGCCCTCAATTTCCTTGCCGTCGGCCTGGGCGCAGCCTTTGGCGCCTGGAGCCGCTGGCTGCTCGGGGTGGCCTTGAATCCGCTGTTTCTGGCCCTGCCGCTCGGCACGCTGGCGGCGAATCTCATCGGCGGCTACCTGGTCGGTGTGGCGGTAGGCGTTTTCCATGTGAACACGCATTTCCCGATGGCCTGGAAACTGTTTGCGATCACCGGTTTTCTCGGTGGCCTGACCACCTTCTCGACCTTCTCGGCGGAAGTCGTCGAACGCCTGCTGGCCGGCCAGTTGCCGCTGGCCCTTGGCCTTGCTTCGGTGCATCTGCTCGGTTCGCTGACGGCAACCTACCTTGGTTTGTTCACGGTTGGCGCGACGCGCATCTGGTCCTGACACCGCAAGGGGGCGTACGCTGGCTGGCGGGTTGCGCCGGTCTCTTGTTCAGGCGGCGGCCTGCTGCACTTCGCGCGCATCCCACTCCGCCTTGATGGCGAGAATTTGCGGCAGGATACGCAGGAATAGATCGACCAGCTGCGCGTCGAAATGGTGGCCGCTACCCGCCTGCAGGTGGGAAAGGATCTGTTCGAGCGGCCAGGGCGTCTTGTAGGGGCGGTTCATGCTCAAGGCATCGAAAACGTCGGCAATCGCCACGATGCGGGCCGATTCCGGAATGGCGCTGGCGACCAGGCCGGCCGGATAGCCGCTGCCGTCCCATTTCTCATGGTGGTGGAGAGCGACCTCGGCGGCCAAGCGGAAGACCGGTGCTTCACTCTTGCTGAGGATGTCGTGGCCGATACGCGGATGCTGCTTCATGATTTTCCATTCGGCCTCGTCCAGTGCGGCAGGCTTCTTGAGGATGGCGTCCGGGATGCCGATCTTGCCGGTGTCGTGCATCGGGGCGGCCAGTTCGATCAGTTCGACCTGATGTTGCGGCCAGCCGGCGGCCTCGGCCAGGGCGCGGCTGTAGGCGGCCATGCGCCAGATATGGACGCCCGTGTCGGTGTCGTTATAGTGGCCCGCTTCACCAAGCATGAAGATGGCGTCGCGATAGGCCCCCTGCAGGCGCTTGGCCTGGACCAGGGAGAGGTGGGTGCGGACGCGGGCGTGGACGACCGGCGGTGAAACGGGCTTGGTGATGTAATCGACGCAGCCGGCCGTGAAGCCGGCCTCCTCGTGCCATTCGTCGCCGAGGCTGGTCACGAAGATGACCGGGATGTCCTCGGTCTGCGCATTCGCCTTGAGGCGGCGGCAGACTTCATAGCCATCCATTTCCGGCATGCGGACATCAAGCAAGATCAATCCCGGCCGGTGCTTGGCGACGGCTGCCAGCGCCTCCTGGCCGTTGCGGGCGAAGACCAGGTCATAGCGATCGTCGAGAATCTCCTGCAGCCTGGCCAGATTGATGGGTTCGTCATCGACGATGAGAATGGGTCCCGGCATGGTCTTTACTCCAGGGATATGTTGAGCCGCGCGGCTTCGGCCCGGCACAGTGCTTCGGCTCCCCGGAAATCGAAGTTGTCGATTCGATCGCTCAGGGCATGCAGGGCTTCGCCTGGTAAAACTGCGGCGAGCCTGGCCAGGATGGGGGCGGCGTGGCGCGGGCTGTCGCGGTCGAGAGCTGCCAGCAGGTCGCGCAGCAGTGGTGCCGCAGCCGCCGGGTCGGCGGTCGGCGGGGCTTCGCCTTTTTCGGCGGGGCCAATGCGCTGCTGCCAGCACGCCAGCGAGGCGAGTACGGTGTCGATGGCGGCCTGCAGGGACCCGGCCAGGACATGCGGCTGCCCTCCGTGTTGCAGGGCGTCGTCGATTTCGCGCGCAATGCGCTCGACGTCGGGCAGGGCCAGATTGCCGGCGACGCCAATCAGCCGGTGGGCCTGCTCGCTGGCCGCGGTCACGTCGCCAGTCGCGCAGCAGGTGGCGATCTGATCCCCGGCCTTGGCGTAGGTTGCGGCGAAGCGCTGCAGGTAGCGGCGGAAGCGGGCGCCATCGTCGTTCCAGGCGAGTAGTCCGCGGGCCGTGTCGATGCCCGGCAGCAGCGGTGTGCTGCCTGTTTGCGTGTCGACCGCCTTGGTGACGGTGACTGTCGCCGTATCGGCCTGGCAACCGGTCAGACGTTGCAGGGTGGCGATCATCGAGTCGACATCGAAGGGCTTGGCCAGGAAATCATTCATTCCCGCTGCCAGTGCGGCTTCGCGCTGATAATTGAACGCTCCGGCGGTTAGGGCGATGATGGGCAGTTCGGTGCGACCGAGCTCGGAACGGATCTGCCGGGTCGCTTCATAGCCGTCCATGACCGGCATCTGGACGTCCATCAGGACCGCATCGACCTGGTCCGGATTGTCGCGCAGCCAGTCGAGCGCCGACTGGCCGTCCGCCACCGTCTGGACCTGCGCTCCCTCATGCTCGAGGATGCGCGCCGCCACTTCGCAGTTGATCTCGCTGTCGTCGACGACCAGAATCCGCAAGCCGGGAAGCTGGTGGACCCGCTTCAGCGCCGTCGTCGCCGGCAGTTCGCCATCGCCGCGCCGGCGTTTGGTTTCGGAGATCACGTTGTAGAGCATGGAGGCCGTCAGCGGTTTGGTGAGAACGATGTCGGCCACCGCCGCGTCGGGCTGGTGCAACAGGGTTTCGCGGGAATGGGCAGTAACCATGACGATGATCGGTAGCTGCCGGTCGGCCGAACAGTGGGCCCGAATTTGCATGCTCGTTTCCAGTCCGTCCATGCCGGGCATCAGCCAGTCGACCAGCAACAGGTCGAAGGGGCGCCCGGCCAGCCACTGGTTGCGGCAGCGCTCGACGGCCTGCTCGCCCGATTCGACCGCCTCGGCCGACCAGCCCAGGCTGTGCACGGTATCCAGCAAACTGCTGCGGGCGATGGGGTTGTCATCGACAATCAGGGCCCGCTGCCGGGCCATGCTGGGCACCGCGTAGCTGCTCTCGGCCAGGCCGAAGGGCACGGTGAACCAGAATTCGCTGCCCTTGCCGGGCGTACTGTTGATGCCGATTTCGCCGCCCATCTGGCGTACCAGATAACGGCTGATCGACAGGCCGAGGCCGGTGCCGCCGTACTTGCGGGTGGTCGATGAGTCGGCTTGGGAAAAAGCATCGAAAATCAGCGCCTGCTTGTCGGCCGGAATGCCGATGCCGGTATCGCAGACGG
>CAMLHL010000121.1 GCA_946479855.1 uncultured Pseudomonadota bacterium | reverse complement strand
AGAGGACTCATAATCCTTTGGTCCACGGTTCAAGTCCGTGCGGGCCCACCAAAATGCAAGGGGCCATCCTTTTGGGTGGCTTTTTGCTTCACGAAGACCATGTAGGCGCTGTGTAAAGTTTTTCCGGTCTGCGGACCGGCACCAGAAAGCAACATGAGACGGCAACCCAATCTCAACAGAGGCTATCAATATGTCCACCGACTCAATTCTCTTGCATCTGAAAAAACATGGACAGCTCCGCGATTTCGAGATCGCGGCGGGTACCGGCGTGGCACTGCCTGACGTGCGCACCTCGCTCCGGGAACTCTCGGTTCGCGGCGACATTTCCCTGTGCAGCATGACGGTATTCGAAAACGGCAAGCCAACCGAAGGACTGTTCAGCCGGGTTTCCGGCTACTTCCCCAAGCCGGCCCCGGGCCGCAAGCCGGGCGTCAAAAGCTAGCCCGCCACCCGGCGCCGCAACTCCGTGCGTGCGTTGCTGTCCGAAGCAGCGAGCCAGCTTTGGCTCGCTGCCAATCGCCTGGCCGGCTATGCCTTGGTGAACCTGCTGGACGACCCGGCCATTCTGGCCATGGTCTTCTGCTGATCGGCCACGGGGTGGGCAGCGTTTCTGCCGCCTGATCGTTCGCGACGCAGGTGCCGGCAGCAGTACGTCCCGCAAAAAAACGCCCCAATCTCTGGCCGACCAAAATCGCCGGCGGCCCGGTGTCGACCGTAGTACTCCTGCAACCCGCCTTCCTGATTGCTGTCGAAGTATCATCAACAGCAAGCAACGGAGGCTGATCATGTCATACGCAAATTTCCCCGGGATGCTCTTCTCCGACAGTGCCGGATGGACGGAGGTTGACCGCTCGCATCATAACCAGCGCTGGTATTTCAGCCACCTGGTCCTGCCGATGTCGCTGCTCCCGCCGGTTCTTTATGCTTATTCCGAGCTGGTTCACCCGGGCGCCATCTTCCCGCTATCGGTACCGGCCCTGACCCCGCTGCAACTGGCAGTCTCGGGAGCCATTTTCTATCTTGCGCAACTGCTCATGGTGTCCTACATGGCGATGCTGATCCAGCGCATGGCCGTGGCCCGCGACCATGACCCCGGCTACGACGGCGCCTATGCGCTGGCTGCCATCGCGCCGATGCCTCTGTGGATCGGATCGCTGGCGATGCTGGTGCCGAACCTGAGCTTCAACGTCGCCATTGCCGCCTTGGCCTTGCTGGCCTCGATCGCCCTCGTCCGGCACGGCGTGAGGCCCTTGCTGCACATCGGCGATGAAAAGATTGCCCATTACGTTGCCAACATGGTGACACTGGCGGCCATTGCAGCCTGGATCGTCCTGATGATCATGGCGGCAATGATTCTGAGCATTCTCCTCGGCGTCACGGCAGCGATGTAATCCCTCGTCCGGCGCGGGATATCGCGCCGGGCACCAGGATATTTCCCGCATCCGCACCCCGCTGGCTAGCGGGTGAGGATGAGCGTCGGCTTATTTCTGTTCGAGTTGGTCGTACACCGCCGTTGCCACCTTCGCCAGTTCCCCCTTGGCAATACCGCCCGAAAGGGCATAGCCGAACTTGCCTTCGAGCCAGTAAAAGACGTTGACCTCCCCCTCGCGGGCGAAACGGAAGCCGGTTTCCGGCTTGTCGGCGCTTTCGGTGGTGACGTATAGCGTCAGGCGCTGGCCGCTGGCATCCTGGTACATGAATTGGGCGACCGGGCCGACATTGCCGGGGAGCAGCCGGCCACCCACCAGCTCATAGCCCAGCGTCCCCAGCCGGGGTGGATGAACCGGCGTGCCGAGACGCTTGGACAACCATTTGACCAAGGCTTCTTCCTGATCGGCCGTGACCTCCACCGGGCGACGGGCATCGGGGCTGTACACAACATGGGCGACCGCCGCCTGGCGCGCCAGGGGCACCCGCGTTGCCAGACGTTCACCGCCCGGATACTGATCATGCGCCAGCCAGCCGCCAACGCCGCCGATCAGGGCGACCACGACGCCGGCAGTCAGCCGTCGCAGGGCGGCGGTATTGAAAAAGGACGGTTTTTTGGCGTCGACCGCAGGGTTCCCCATTCTTTTGGCGTCGGCCGGAATCAACGGCTGGACCGTCAGCGCGTGCAGATTGTCCGGCAAGGGTTCGTCGAGCACTGGATCGAACAGCTCCCTGAGCGCCAGGTTCTGCGCCTGATAGGCGTCAACGCGTTCAGCATCGGCCGGGCATTCGGCCAGCCAGGCGGCGACCTCGGCCCGCCGCTGTGGCGGCAAGGCGCCATCGACGTAGGCGTGCAGGTCGTCGTCGGTAATATTCAACGGGTTCATCGGACAACCCTCAGATGAGTGGTTGGCTGGCGGCCATCCATGATCTGCCGCAGACGCTCCCGTCCGCGCGCCAGACGGGACATCACGGTGCCGAGCGGAATCCCAAGCGTAGCAGCGACTTCGGCATAGCTCATTTCCTCCAGGGCGACACAGAGCAGCACTGCGCGCTGCTCGTCGGGCAACTGGCGCAGGGCGGATTCGATGTCCATCACTTCCAGCCGGTCGGCCTGGGTGGCGCGTGTCGGAACCTCGCCGGCGACCTCATCGAGCGAATCCGTGGATAGGGCGCCGCGCCGCAGCTGGTCGACCCGCAGGTTGTGCATGATGCCGAACAACCAGGCCCGCAGGTCGCTGCCCGGCCGGCATTGGGCCAAGCGGCTCCAGGCGCGTTCGAGCGTGTCCTGCACGAGATCGTCCGCCGCCGCACGGTCGCCGAGCATCGCCCGCGCATAACGGCGCAGGCGGGGCAATTCGGCGAGGATCGTGCGGCTGTCCACCGGCTAGGCTACTTAGGGCTTGGCGACGTGCCAGAGATTATTGAAGCCATCACCGTTCCTGTCGCCGGCCTTCTGGTCCTTGGACCAGTAATACAGCGGCTTGCCCTTGAAGGCCCACTGCTTCTTGCCGTCATCGCGCACGATGATGCTGTAAGCGCCGCCGGCCGTATCGCCATCCATCGCCACCAGCGGCGGCCAGTTGGTGGCGCACGGGCCATTGCACAGGCTCTTGCCGCTACCGGCCGCATCCTTGTCGAAGACATACAAAGTCATGCCGTTGCTGCCGGTCAGCACCTCGCCGGAGGCCATGGCCGGCGCTGCGGAGTGCATGCCGTAACCGGAACAGGCGGCCAGCGTGGCCGCCGCAAACAGCGCGAGAAGCGGATTAGTCGTTTTCATGATGATCTCCGTTGGTTTTGGGGGGCTACACCCACGTATACGGAAAGCCGTCTCAATTTATTCCATCGGCGCGCGCCAATCGCCACAACGAAGTGACCTCCGCCGCCCGGGCGGCATGCAGCGGGTCGCTCGCATCCCGCGCCTTCGGGTGCTGCGGCCGAATATCCAGGCGGCCAAGCACTTTCAGTCCGGCCGCCGCGATCCATGCCAGCAGCGCCTGCCGCGAGCGCAGGCCAAGATGTTCGGCCAGATCGGAGAGGATCAGCCAGCCCTCGCCGCCCGCCTCCAGGTGCGCTGCCAGCCCGGCCAGAAAGCCGCGCAACATGCGCGACTCCGGGTCGTAGACCGCATACTCGACCGGTGACGTAGGCTCGGCCGGCACCCACGGCGGATTACAGACGACCAAGTCGGCGCGACCGGGGGGGAACAGGTCGGTCTTCTGCAACGCGATGGCTACGGTCAACCCCAATTTTTGGACATTTTCCCTGGCGCAGGCCAGCGCCCGCTCGTCCTGATCGGTGGCGACGATGCGTTTGACGCCGCGCCGGGCCAGTACGGCGGCGATGATCCCGGAGCCGGTGCCGATATCGAAAGCCAGCTCGCAGCCGGCCGGCAAGGGGGCGCTGGCGAGCAGATCGACATATTCGCCGCGCACCGGCGAAAAGACGCCGTAATGGGGATAAATCCGTCCCTGCACCGCCGGCACCGGCACGCCCTTCTTGCGCCATTCGTGGGCGCTGACGACAGCCAGCAACTCGCGCAGGGAGACCAGGGAGTCCTCGCCACCGGCCGGCCCGTAGGCCTCCTCACAAGCCGCGCGGACATCCTGCGCCCGGCGCAGCGGCAGCGAGTAATCAGCCGCCAGCGGCACCAGCAGGCGGCCGAGCAAGGCGGCGCGCCGACCCTGCTGTTCCCGGTGCCGGGCGAAAGCCGCGGCCGGCGTCTGCGGCGCCTGGCCCCGCGTTGCGCCAAAGCGCCGGTCGGCCCGCCGAGTCAACGCCTGCAGCAAATGCCGGGCATTGACCCAGTCCCCCCGCCAGAGCAGTGCCGTGCCGGACTCCAGCAAACGGTAGGCGTGGTCGGCGGCGGTCCGGTCATCGGCGATGGCGACGGCGGCATGCGGGGCGATGCCGGCTTCCGAACGCCAGCGGGCCTCTTTTGTTTCGCCTGCCTCGAGCCAGGCGATCACGGGAAATGTTGAGCGATGCATGGCCGGCATTGTAGGCCATAAGCCCTACCCGGTCGGCGTCGGGAGCCGCCATCAGCAGCGGCGACGCGGTACTCGCGGTCGTCGCCGGGGCGTTTTCCGGAAGCGCCTGTCAGGCAAAATGGAAAGCCGGCCGATAAGCCGGGTTTTGTTCCCCCCTTGCGGGGTTCGGCAATCATTCCTCTAGGCCTGCCGTCACCGACAGGCTCAAGCAACCTACCCGGAAGCAGCGCGGGCCACGCCTCAGCTTCCCTATTTGGTCTTGCTCCGGATGGGGTTTACCGTGCCGCTGAACGTTACCGCCAGCGCGGTGAGCTCTTACCTCGCCGTTTCACCCTTACCTGTGCGTCTTGCGACGCCATCGGCGGTCTATTCTCTGTTGCACTTTCCGTTGCCTTGGGTCTTGCGACTTATAGCACCCAGTCGTTAACTGGCATCCTGCCCAATGGAGCCCGGACTTTCCTCCCGATACTTGCGTATCCAGCGATTGCCTGGCCGACTTTCC
>CAMLHL010000120.1 GCA_946479855.1 uncultured Pseudomonadota bacterium | reverse complement strand
TCGGCGACCGGCCGGTAGCGCACCTCGACCGGGTAGAGCCGGCCGGAGACTTCGATCACCGGCGCGCCATTGAAATGCTGGGAAAAACGCTCGGCGTCGATGGTCGCCGAGGTGATGATCAGCTTCAGGTCGGGCCGTCGGGGCAGCAACTGCTTCAGATAGCCGAGCAGGAAGTCGATGTTCAGGCTGCGCTCGTGCGCCTCGTCGATGATGATCGCCTCGTAGGCGTTCAGATAGGGATCGGACTGCGACTCGGCCAACAGGATGCCGTCGGTCATCAGCTTGACCCAGCTTTCCGGCGTGCTCTTGTCGTGGAAACGGATCTTGACGCCGACCCCGGCGCCGACCTGGGTCTTCAGCTCCTGCGCCAGCCGGGTCGCCACCGAGCGGGCAGCCAGCCGGCGCGGCTGGGTGTGGCCGACCAGGCCGCGGGCGCCGATACCGAGATCGAGGCAGATTTTCGGCAGCTGCGTCGTCTTGCCCGAGCCGGTTTCGCCGCAGACGATGACCACCTGGTTTTGGGCAATCAGCTCGGCGATGTCGGCCCGCCGTTCGTTAACCGGCAGGTCGCTCTGGAATTCGGGTTTCGGCAGCCTGCCGCGCCGCACGGCGACAGCGGCCTGCGACTGGGCCAGCAGCGCCCCGAGATCGGCCTGCAGTTTTTGCCGTTTTTCAGCGGTCGACCGTAGCAATTCGCGCTGCAGGGCGAGCAGCCGGCGCGTATCGGCAGTCAGGGTGTCGCGGGGGATTTCGTCTCGCTGCGAACGAGTGTTTTTGGGGGACGCTTGAGCCATGGGAACGCATTATATTCGCCCCCCAAACAAACGCCGCCCGTGCAGGCGGCGCCGATAGCCAACAATGGGGTGGATTACTTGGTGCCCATCCACTGGGCATTCTTGCCGTCGCTGGTTTTTTCGCAGACAACCGTCACCCCGGAGATGGCGGCCTGGGTGCCAACCGCCATGAACTTCCCGGCATCGCCGTTCCAGCATTGCGGGGCTTTGGCGGCGGCGGCCGGGGCGGATGCGGCAGCAGGCTGGGCGGGTGCCGGTGCCTGGCTGGCGCAGGCGGTCAGGCCGAGGGCGACGGCGGACGTGGCAAGGAAGGTACGCATGAAAATCTCCAGAAAAGGGTTGTAGCAATGAAGGAATGATTCTCTGACGCCAATGTTGCAGTTTCGTGGCAGCCCGCCCGACACCCCTTCGCCCGGAACTGTTTGCCGAGTTGGCGACCTAAGTCTGGAGTCCGGGAGGGATATCCGGCCAGGCCCGCCCGTTTGCGCGGGCTCGGTCCGGCATCGATCCCGGCGCAATTGCCACCTTGCATGATTTCTCAGAAGGGAGATCGATCCATGCCCCCGATCAGGGAACAGGCTGTCGAAAAAATGCGCCGCGACCACGCGCACCTGCTGCAACAGATCGAGCGCATCCAGTCCCAATGCGACCAGCGCGAGCAGATCGACCGTTGCAACGACTGCCATTCGAGCCAGCGAACGGTCTGCCACGGCAACATCGAACAAATGATCCGGGCGTTCGTCGACATGACGCTGAAACACAATCTGCTCGAATCGATGTACATGGAAGGAATCGTGCCGCTGGCCCACCGCATCGCCCACAACCGGGCACACATGGAGATCGCCCAGCAACTCAAGGAAATTCGCGTCGTGTTTTCCGGAGACGGCAACGGCATCCGGGCCATCGAAGGCATCGAGCGGGTCCAGCAAACGCTGTTCGCCCATTTTCAGGAACACGACCAGCAACTGGAAACCTACCTCACGGCGGCGGTCGTCGACAGTTGATGCTTTCGCCCTGCGCAGGCCGGCTGCCGCTCACTCACCGCTAGAAAGCCTGCGATGTACTACGGAGAACGCTTCAACGCCTGGACCCATCTGTTTGGTGCCCTGCTCGCCGTAGCCGGGGCGACCTGGCTGATCGTCCTCGCAGCGGCCAGCGGCGATCCGCTGAAAACGGCCAGCGTCGCGGTCTATGGCCTGACGCTGGTCGTGCTCTACAGCATCTCGACGCTCTACCACAGCCTGCGCGGCCGGGTGAAGCGACTGCTGCGCAAGCTCGACCATCTCTCGATTTATCTGCTGATCGCCGGCAGCTACACCCCCTTTTGCCTGATCAGCCTGCGCGGCGCCTGGGGCTGGTCGCTCTTCGGCATCGTGTGGACGCTGGCGGCGATCGGCATGCTGCAGGAAATCAAGCCGCGCTCCGAGGCCCGCGTCCTGTCGCTGGTCATTTACGCGCTGATGGGCTGGATCGTGCTGGTCGCCATCAAGCCGTTGCTGACCAGCCTCGGCCTGCCAGGCTTTTTGTGGCTGGCGGCGGGCGGCCTCCTATACACCGTCGGCATCGTCTTTTTCGTCTTTGACGAACGTTTCCGGCACTGGCACGGCATCTGGCACCTCTTCGTGGTCGCCGGCAGCCTGGCGCATTTCATCGCCATCCTGTTCTACGTCGTCTGATTCGGCGAAAATGCCGTCTGACTATTTCCGGCAGCAGCGCACATGCGATATCAGGGACGAATCACCCACTGGAAGGACGAGCAGGGCTACGGCTTCATTACCCCCAATGGCGGAGGCGAAGCGGTCTTTCTGCACATCCAGGCCTTCGCCCGGCGCCAGCCGCGGCCGGTCGGCGAAGAAATCGTCACTTACGAGCTGAGCCGCGATCGCAAAGGCCGCCTTCGGGCGGAGGCCGTTCACTTCGTGCGCGGCACCGGTCGCCAACGTAGCCTCGCCAACGCCGCCCCGGGGCCCTGGCCCTGGCTCCTGGCCACCTTGTTTTTTGCCTTTCTGGCGGGGTCGACCGTAACCGGCAAACTGCCGCCGCTGTGGCTGGCCTTCTATACCGGCGCCAGCCTCGTCGCCTTCATCGCCTACGCCCTCGACAAGAGCGCCGCCCGGGCCGGTCGCTGGCGCACCCGTGAAAGCACGCTGCACCTGCTGGCCCTGCTCGGCGGCTGGCCGGGCGCCCTGCTGGCGCAGCGGTTGCTGCGCCACAAATCGGCCAAAACAACGTTCCTCGGCACGTTCTGGGCGACCGTCATCATCAATTGCGGCGCTCTCGGCTGGCTGCTGACCGCAGCCGGCCGCGATGCCTTGCGCACGGCGCTCGGTGCCTGAACCGTCAGGGGAGGAAACGTCATGCGCCTCGTCCATCTACTGGCCAGCCTGCTGCTGGCCGGCCATGTCGCCACATCCCGGGCCGAGCCTTTGCCCCGTCTGAAGGACGAGCCCTACGGCCCGGCACCGGAGCAGCGCTTCGACCTTTATGCCCCGTCCGACGCGAAAGCCGCACCGCTGATCCTGATGGTACATGGCGGCGGCTGGCAGCGCGGTGACAAGGAAATGGGCCGGGTCGTGGATCACAAGGTCGACCGCTGGTTACCGCGCGGCATTGCCTTCGCCAGCATCAATTACCGCCTGCAACCCAAGGCTCCGCCGCTGGAGCAGGCGCGCGACGTGGCGCGGGCGCTAGCTGCCGTACAGCAAAATGGGCAGAAATTCGGCGTCGACCGTAGCAATGTCGTACTCATGGGCCATTCAGCCGGCGCCCACCTGATCGCCCTGCTCGCCGCCCGCCCGGAGCTGCTGGCCGAGGCGGGCGCCAAGCCGCCACGCGGTTTTGTGCTGCTCGACAGCGGCGCGCTCGATGTGCCGGCGATCATGAACACCCGGCATTTCCCGCTCTACGACCGCGCCTTCGGCAGCAATCCGAGCGACTGGCTGGCGGCCTCGCCCTTCCAACAACTGCGCCAGGCGACGGCGCCGCTGCTCGCCGTCTGCTCGACCCGTCGCGCCGACGCCTGCCCGCAGGCGCAGGCCTTCGTCGCCAGAGCGCAGGGCCTGGGCGGACAGGCCGCCGTGCTGCAGCTCGACAAGACGCATGGCGAAATCAACGCGCAACTCGGCGACGATCCGGCTTATACGGCCAGCGTCGAGCGCTTTCTCGGCACCCTGTCGCCGGCCCTGGCCGAACGCTTGCGCTAGACGAGGGCGATCGGTCATGTCCTCCGAACACATTTCCGGACCGATCGGCCCCCATCCCTGGCCCCTCGGGCTCGTCGCCAGCCGGCCGTTTTCGGGCCGGCATGGCCCGAATGGCAGCCCGCCAAAGGTTACGGCAGACAACCATCGCGCCGGCCAGGCCGCCTGCGGCCACCGGGCTCGCCGACGCCGCTTCGTAGCCGACAGCGCCGCCCCCGCGCCGTTCGATCAGGCTGTCCGGGCGGCGCTATCGGGCGCACAGCCGGCAAAGACTGCCCGACTCGAAAACCAATCGGAACTCCCGCCCGGCGACCGGGTCGAATTATGTATATGTAATTTAGCGGCCCCCTTTCGGCTGCGCAGGAAAGGCTGATCCGATGCTGCGGCGACTCTCATCCCCGGTATTCTTCCTGTTGCTGTTCGCGCCGATGGCTGCCGTGATCAGCGGCGGTGCCTGGCTGGTGGCCGAGACGGACATCGAGCAGCGCCTGGCGCGCCGCCAGGCGCTGGAAGCGAACGATGTGGCGCGCGGGGCCGGGATGATCAATGCGGCCCTGAGCGCCGTCGCCGACGACGTTGAGTTTCTCAGCAAGCTGCCGCGCCTGCGTGAGGCCATTGAGCAACCCGATATGCCGCACCTCGGACGGCTCAGCGATACCTTTCGTGCTTTTGCCGACACCAAACGCATCTACGACCAGGTCCGCTGGATCGACGAAACCGGCCAGGAACGGGTGCGTGTCGACTATGACCCACACGACCGTCTTACCCACGCCATCGCCCCGGAAAAATTACAGGACAAATCCAGCCGCTACTATTTCACCGAGGCCAATGCCCTCGCCAGCGGCGCCATCTACCTGTCTCAGTTCGATCTCAATGTCGAAGGTGGCGTCATCGAGCAGCCCATCAACCCCACCCTGCGCCTGGCAACGCC
>CAMLHL010000119.1 GCA_946479855.1 uncultured Pseudomonadota bacterium | reverse complement strand
CTCTGCGCCTTGCCCCACAGGCGCTGGCGCTGGCACATCCGGCCCAGGGCCATGAGCAGCAGGGCGTCGTCCGGATGCCGGCGCAGCCACCCCTCGGCGCGAGCAATGCGCGTCGTCTGCTCGCCGCCGGCCAGCCGGCCGTAGAGCGCCACCAGATCGGGCTGCCAGCCGTCGTCCGCGGCACCGTCCAGCGCCGTCTCGATCAGCCTCTGCGCCTCGGGGCTGGCGCCCAGCGCGACCAGCGCCCGGGCGGCAGCCAGTACGACACGCTGCCCGCGCTCCTCGGCCGGCACGCTGCGCAGATAGGCAATCAGCTTGCCCTCGTC
This sequence comes from uncultured Pseudomonadota bacterium, assembly GCA_946479855.1. Next base: position 4,697 of record CAMLHL010000119.1, on the reverse strand, counting down.
CACCTGGCGCTTGGCGATATTGGCCAGATGCGCCTGGGTACGGGTTTCCCGCACCACTTCTTCGGGCAGGGCATCGCGCTTGGCTAACTGGCGGACCAGTTTCAAGACGCCATCCCAGTCGCCGGCGCCTTGCCGGGCGCGCAGTTCAAGGCGCAGCGCAGCGATGTGGCGCCCCTGCTTGCCCTGGAGCTTTTCGAGGGCGGCCAGCGCATCCCTGAAGCGCCGCTCCTCATTGGCCATTTCGGCATCGAGCATCAAGGTCGCCGCTTCGGTCCGCGGATCGTCGGTTCGGGCGTGCTCCAGCCAGTATTGCTGCTTGCCGGGTTCGCGCATGCGCTGGGCGGCGCGGGCGGCGATCAGCGCCGACAGGCCCGGGGCGGTTCCGGCGCCATGTGCTTCGCCAGCCTTCTTCATGGCCTGGCCGAAACGCCCTTCGAAGAGCAGGCGCACCGCATCCTGAAAAACCAGGCCGGCGTTGTCGCGCTGGCGACGGAGCTGATACTCGCGCACCCGCTTCGGCATGCCAAAGGTCACCGACAGCAGGCGCAGCGCGCCATAAAAAACGACGAACAGCGCGAGCAAGGCAACAATGAAAAGATTCAGCGAAATTTCGGCCCGCATTTCCGGGAACACCAGCAGCACGTAGCCATCGTTGAGGCGCGCGCCGAGGGCAACGGCAACGGCCGCCCCGCACAGGGCGAGAATCCAGAACAGGCTCTTCACCGCTTTTCCTTGGCCGGACGCAGGGTGCGCAAGGCTGCCTGGGTGTCATTGAGATTGGGCAACTCGACGTTGATTTCCGTCGCCGTCATCTGGCGCAGCGTCGATTGTGCCGCCTGCACCGCCTTGTCGTTGCCATCGAAATGGCGGGCCAGCCAGTCCTGCGCCACCTTCAATTCGTTGCGGAAGGTCCATTGATCGCGGGAAAACAGCGCCAAACGGGCATTCAGCAGGCGCAGCTTGAGATTTTCGCGGAGGAAATAGTCCTGGCCGGGGGCCAGCAGCGCCGCATCGTCGCGGTCGAAACGTTGAATGCGCACCAGCCCCTTCAACTCCTGCCAGATCTCACCGCCAGTCTGCTGCCACCAGGGCAAGCTGGCAGCCTGCTTCTGGTTTTCGGTCTTTGCGACCGGTCGACCGTAGGAAGCGAGCGGCAACTTGTCGATGCCGATGACGATCTGCTCCAGCCGCAGGCTGACCCCGGCCATGTCCACGAAAGGCAGTGCGTTGAGGCGTTGCAGGTCCTTGGTGACGGCCTTGCGCAGCGGCAGGTATTGCGGCCGGTCGAGACGGGCCAGCCGGGCGTCGGCCGTCTGCAGCGCGAGCACGGCAACCGGCACGTTGCCGGCCAGTTGCAGTTGCTGTCCTGCCAGCGTGATCGCCTGCTCGATTTCGAGCAGCGTCATTTCCTCGCGGCCCCGGGCAATATCCTGATTCAGGGCCTTGAGCGCCTCGGTCTGGGTCTGGAATTCGGCGAAGCGGCCTTCGACGGCGCCGAGCTTGGCCTGCAAGGCCTCGACCTGCTCGCGCAACTGCTTCTGGGCGCCGCGATCTTCCTTGTTGGCGGTATCGAATTCGCTCAGTCTGCGGCTGATTTCCTGTTGCGCATCGGCCAGTTTCTGGCGGGTTTCGAACCATTGCCAGCCGGCCAGCGCCAGCGCCGCAATCGCCACAGCGAGCCACGGGCCTTGCCGCGACGGGCGGCGGGCCGGAGGCGGCGGAAGGGGGGAGTTCGACGGGGAGTTGTTTTCGTTTTCAGGCATCATGCCGCCCAATTATAAGCACGTAAGCCGGCGAGGATGCCGGTGTCCGCAGGATCGGTAAGGATAATGTTGCTTAAACCCAAAGCCCGGGCGTTCTCCGCGATGCGGGCATGGGGGACGAAGAGCGGGGTCTTTTGCAGGTAGGCACGGCCTTCGGCATCAAGCAATTCGACCAGATGGCGCAGGCCCTCGCTGCTCGACACGGTCAGCGCGTCGAGGCGGCCCCGGCGCCAGGCAGCCAGCAGCGGCACCAGGCCGTCCGACGGCCCCGAGCGCCGGTAGCAGGCGATGCAATCGACCGTCGCCCCGCGCTGACGCAGGGTATCGGCCAACAGTTCGCGGCCGCCGTCGCCACGGAAGATCACCACGCGCCGGCCGTTGACCCGCTCGGCGGCCAGCGCCGGCAATTCGAGCAGGGCTTCGGAATCGAAACGTTCCGTAGGCGCCACACAGCCGGTAACGCCCTGGGCGGCCAGCGCCCTGACCGTGCCTTGGCCAACGGCCGCCGGCACAACGGCGGCGGGCCACGCACCGTGGGCGAGGATAACGGGCAGCGCGTAATCGACCGCATTCGGGCTGATGAAAACGGCCAGCCCATAGCCGCCCAGACGGGCAGCGGCGTCGGCCAGCGGCTGCGGATTGGGGGCCGGCGAAATTTCAAGCAGCGGCAAAACCAGCGGCATGCCGCCGGCTGCCACAATCGCCTCGGCCAGCGGTGCCGCCTGGGCCTGCGGCCGGGTGACGACGATGGTCCGGCCAGCCAGCGGGCCGCTCAGCTTCATTTGCAGTGGGCGAGTTTCTCGAGGATGGCGTCGGCGCCCTTGGCGCGAAGTTCGGCGGCCAGCTGCAGGCCAAGCGCTTCGTCGTCGTCCGCGATCTTTCCCACTTCGCCGCGCACTTCGCCGCTAACCATCTCCTTGCCGTCGGCGCTGGCGACGAAGCCGCGCAGCCAGAGCTGGCCATTGTCGATAATCGCGTAGCCACCGAGCGGTACCTGGCAGCTGCCCCCCAGCGCCCGCGAGAAGGCGCGTTCGGCCCGGACGCAGTGGGCGGTTTCCGGATCGTTGAGCGGGGCGACGACTTCGCCCATGTCGGCGGCGCCGGCAATCAGTTCGATGCCCAGCGCGCCCTGGCCGGGGGCCGGCAGCGACTGTTCGGCGGTCAACACCGATTTGATGCGGTTTTCCATGCCGAGGCGGATCAGGCCGGCGGCGGCCAGGATGATCGCATCGTATTCGCCGGCATCGAGCTTTTTCAGGCGAGTGTCGAGGTTGCCGCGCAGGCTCTTGATGACCAGTTGCGGATATTTGGCACGCAGGATCGATTCGCGGCGCAGGCTGGAGGTGCCGACGACGGCGCCGGCCGGCAGCTCGTCGAGGCCGTTGTACTTGTTCGAGACGAAGGCGTCGCGCGGGTTTTCGCGGGCCGAGATGGCGGCCAGCACGAAGCCTTCCGGCATCACCATCGGCACGTCCTTCATCGAATGGACGGCGAGGTGGGCCTTGCCTTCCTGCATCGCCACTTCGAGCTCCTTGATGAACAGGCCCTTGCCGCCGATTTCGGCGAGCGGCCGGTCGAGGATCTGGTCGCCCTTGGTGGTCATGCCGAGAATGACAACTTCCGTCCCCGGATTTAAACTAGATAAGCGATCTCTAACATGCACCGCCTGCCACATGGCCAGACGGGATTCGCGGGAGGCAATGACGATCTTGGAAGGACGGGACATGATCAGGCAATGGGCAGGGCTTGTGGGAGGGCTGATTCTAGCATGCTCGCCCCTGGCCACTCTTGATGCATCCGAGCTTTTGCCGGCAGTCGACCTGCGCGCCGAATCAGCCCGGGCGGCCCAGGCCGGCACTCCGCTGATTGTGCTCTACAGCCGCCGCGATTGCGCCTATTGCGCCGCCGTCCGACGCGACTACCTGCAGCCGCTGGCCGCCGACCCGCGCTACCGCGGCCGCCTGCTGATCCGCCAGATCAACCAGGATGGCGATGCGCAGTCGTTGATCGACTTCCGGGGGGCGACGACAACCCACGCCCGCTTCGCCGGCAGCGAACAAATCAAGCTGGTGCCGGTCGTGGCCTTTTACGGCCCCGATGGCCGCCAGCTGACCGACGCGATCGTCGGCACCCGCCTCCCGGACTTCTATCCGAGCTATCTCGAAGAAGCGCTCGAGCAGTCGCGCCGCGCCCTCAAGGTCCGCTAGGCGATCAACGCGCCTGCAGCGACTCGACGGCCGGCTGGTAGCCGCTGGCTGCCGAGGCACGCAGCCAGCGCAGGGCCTCTTCCGGGTTTTTCGCCTGGCCGGCCCCGGTATCCAGCATGACGGACAAGGCGTACTGCCCTTCCGCCTCGCCGGCTTCGGCCGCCTTCCGGAACAGGCGGGCTGCGCTATCGAGACTGCGCGGCACGCCGCGACCCGCTTCGTAGAGCCAGGCCAGGCGAGTCAGTCCACGGGCGTCACCGGCATCGGCAATGGCCTGATAGGCGGCGATCGCCGCCGGCAGCTGGCCATCCGCTTCGAGCCGGCGGGCCGCGGCCAAGCGACTGTCGGCAGCCGCGGCCGGCGCGGCAGATTTTCCGTCGAGGGCCGCCAGTTGGGCTGCCGCATCCTCGTCGCCGAGCTCGGCCGCACGCTGCAGCCAGTGACGCGCCGCTGCCGGATCGGGTGCTCCGAGGCGGCTGGATTGGAGCAGGATGCTCAAGCGCAGCGCCGCATTGCGGCTGCCCGCCTCGCCGCCCTTCTCGTAGCGCCGCCGGGCCTCGCCGATATCCTTCGCTTCGCCCAGGCCGTCTTCGGCCAGTATCCCGAGGTTGAACCAGGCCTCGCCGACACCGCGTTCGGCCAGCGCCGTCCAGATCTGCTTCGCTTCCGCATAGTGGGCCATCTTGAATTCGGCGTACCCCTTGTAGAGCCCGATATTGGGCTTGCG
>CAMLHL010000118.1 GCA_946479855.1 uncultured Pseudomonadota bacterium | reverse complement strand
CGGCGAACGGCCGGGGCAGCACCTTCAGCGTCACTTCGGCGATCACCCCCAGCGTGCCCAAGCTGCCGGCGATCAGACGCGACACGTCGTAACCGGCGACATTTTTCATGACTTGGCCGCCGAAATTCAGCACCTGGCCGGTGCCGTCGATCAGCTTGACGCCCAGCACGAAGTCGCGCACCGCGCCGGCCTGCTGGCGACGCGGTCCGGACAGGCCGGCAGCGACACAGCCGCCGATCGTGGCGCCCCCCAAATGCGGTGGCTCGAAGGCCAGCATCTGTCCCTTCTCGGCCAGTGCCGCCTCAATCTCGGCCAGCGGCGTGCCGCAGCGGGCGGTAATGTACAGTTCGGTCGGCTCGTAGGCGACGATACCGCGATGGCCGGAAACATCGAGCACGTCGCCGGAAAGCAGGCCGCCGTAGAAATCCTTGCTACCGGCACCGCGCAGGCGCAGCGGCATACGGCCGTCGTGGGCGGCCCGGACAGCCCGGACAATCTCGTCGAGCATCATCAGAAGCGCTCCAGTTCGGGGAATTTCAGTTCGCCGCGGTGAACGTGCATGCGGCCATATTCGGCGCAGCGATGCAGGCTGGGCACCGCCTTGCCCGGGTTGAGCAGCCCCAGCTCGTCGAACGCCGCCTTGACGCGGTGAAAGGCTTCGATTTCCGGCGTCGTGAATTGCACGCACATCTGGTTGATCTTCTCGATACCGACGCCGTGTTCACCAGTGATCGAGCCGCCGAGCGCCACTGACAGCTCGAGGATTTCAGCGCCGAAGGCTTCGGCCCGCTCCCAGTTGCCCGGCTGTGCGGCGTCGTACATGATCAGCGGATGCAGGTTGCCGTCGCCGGCGTGAAAGACGTTGGCGCAACGCAGGCCGTATTTCCGCTCCATCTCGGCGATCGCCGAGAGCATTTCGGCCAGCCGTTTACGTGGAATCGTGCCATCCATGCAGTAATAGTCTGGGGTAATCCGCCCGACCGCCGGGAAGGCCGCCTTGCGCCCGGCCCAGAAACGCAGGCGCTCGGCCTCGCACTGCGAAACGCGGATGTCGCCGGCACCGGCTGCCGTCAGCACGGCGGTGACGCGGGCGATTTCCTCGGCAACCTCCTCCGGCGTGCCGTCGGACTCGCAGAGCAGAATGGCCTCGGCATCCAGGTCGTAGCCCGCCTTGACGAAGGGTTCGACAGCGGCCGTCGCGGCCTTGTCCATCATTTCCAGTCCGGCCGGAATGATGCCGGCGGCGATGATCGCCGCCACCGCCTCCCCGGCCTGGGCAACATTCATGAAAGAAGCCATGACGACCTGGGCCAGTTCGGGTTTGGGCACCAGTTTGACCGTGACTTCGGTAACGACGCCGAGCATGCCCTCGGAGCCAATCAGCAAGGCCAGCAGGTCGTAGCCCGGGGCATCCGGAGCTTCGGAGCCGATCTCGAAAACCTCGCCCTCGATACTGACGATGCGGATGCGCAAGACGTTATGGACGGTCAGGCCGTATTTCAGGCAATGCACGCCGCCCGAGTTCTCAGCGACGTTGCCGCCCAGTGTGCAGGCGATCTGCGACGATGGATCCGGTGCGTAATACAGGCCATGTGGCGCGGCGGCCTCGGAAACGGCCAGGTTGCGAACGCCGGGCTGGACCACGGCCACCCGGGCCTCGCGGTCAACCCGCAAAATCTTGTTGAAACGGGCCAGCGATAGGACAACGCCCTCGGCATGCGGCATCGCGCCGCCGGACAGACCCGTTCCGGCGCCGCGGGCGACGACCGGCACACCGAGCTGGTGACAGGTACGCAGGATATCGACAACCTGGCCCTCGGTTTCCGGCAGACAGACGATCAGCGGCAATTGACGGTAGGCGGTCAGGCCGTCGCACTCGTAGGGGCGCAGGTCCTCTTCGTCGATCAGCAAGCAGTGAGCCGGCAGGAACAGCTGGAGGTGGCGAACCAGGGTGGGCTGATCGGTGCGAAGCGTAGTTTCGGAGCTAGTCATCATTTTTGCCATTTTACCCCATCTGTATGGCACCAAAGTCGTTGCTGCTGGCTTGCCTCGGGACGGTCGTCAGTAATTCGCCGCCGCTGGAGAAAGGTACATTATTCAGTATGTTCGCCAACCCAACCCTGCTTCGGTTGTCGTCAGCGGCTTGTATTCGCAGCCAACCCAGCCGGCATAGCCAAGCCGGTCGAGCAGCGCGAACAGAAAGGGATAATGGATCTCACCGGTGCCGGGTTCGTGCCGGCCGGGGTTGTCGGCAATCTGGAGATGGCCGATGAGGGCAAAATTTTCCTCGATCGTCCGAGCCAGATCGCCCTGGATGATCTGGGCGTGATAGAGATCGAGCTGCAACTTCACATTGCTGCGGTCGACCATCTCGACAAGGCGAAAACCTTTCTCGACATCGTCCAGCCAGTATCCCGGCATGTCGATGCGGCTGTTGATCGGCTCGATCATCACGGTTGCCCCGATGCGGGCAAAACGGTCGGCGGCATAGCGCAAGTTGGCGATATAGGTCGCTTCCAGTTCCGCCTCGGAGACGCCGCCGGGGCGCAAACCTGCCATACAGTGGACGCGCCGGCAATCGAGTTGCATCGCGTAATCCAGCGCCAGCTCGACACTCTCGGCAAACTCGCCCTGACGGTGCGGCAGGCAGGCCAGCCCGCGCTCGCCGGCCGCCCAGTCGCCGGGCGGTAAATTGAACAGTACCTGCTCGATATCAGCCGTCTGCAGCCAGTCGGCCACCTGAGGCGCTGGCCAGTCGTAGGGAAAGAGGTACTCGACCCCTTGGAATCCGGCCGCGGCGGCGCGACTGAAGCGCTCATGAAAGGGGGCATCGGTAAACAAAAAACTCAGGTTGGCGGCGAACTTTGGCATGAAGATGGCAGTCTCTTACGCGGACTCGTCAGTATAATCCGGGCCACAGAAGGAGAGACACCATGAGTACCGCAGAACAAAAACGCCAGGGCAACCGGCTATCGAAGATTGTCACCCGCACCGGCGATGCCGGCACCACCGGCCTCGGCGATGGCAGCCGGACAAGCAAGGACAGCCTGCGGATCGACGCTATCGGCGAAGTCGATGAATTGAACTCCGGCCTTGGCGTGCTGCTCTGCGAAGAACTACCGGCGAGCGTGCGAACCGCCCTCCTCGATATCCAGAACGACCTGTTCGATCTCGGTGGCGAACTCTGTCTCCCCGGCATGGCAGTGATCAAAGACAGCCAGGTCGCCCGGCTCGAAGAACAGGCCGAAGCCTTCAACGCTGATCTCCCGATGCTCAAGGAATTCATTCTGCCCGGTGGCACCCGCGCCGCCGCACTGGCCCACCTCAGCCGCACCGTCTGCCGCCGTGCCGAACGCTCGATGGTCCGCCTGCATGCCGCCGAGCCCCTGTCCGACGCCGCCCGCCGCTACATCAACCGACTTTCCGATCTGTTGTTTATCCTTGGTCGCGCACTAAACCGGGCCGGCGGACGGGGCGACGTGCTTTGGCAGAAAGGCAAGAATGCCGCCTGAAGCGACCGGGCGTTCACTTGATCCGCAGGCGGCACTGACACGATAATTCGCGCCAGCATCTAGGCAGGCAACAATTGTGTACCGCGTCGTCACTAAATACCGTAATGGCACCGAACGGCCCGTCGTCGAATACAGTCCTTGGCACAGCTCGCTGCGGTCCGCTCAATACTGGGCAGACCTGTTGCGCGAGCATGGCTACATCACCAGCGTCGAAGGGCAGAACGGGCTGATCCACGGCAGCGTCGACGACAATGCCGACTTTGCTGCCGCCTTGGCCAACATGGCCTGAGCCGCGCCCGGAACTTACTCCGCCGCTTCGGCCACCCGACGAGCCCTGATGGCGGCGGCCAACTTTTCCAGCACGACCAGGCTGTCGTCCCAGCCGATGCAGGCGTCGGTCACGCTCTGGCCGTAGGTCAGCGGTTTATCCGGCGAGATGTCCTGGCGGCCTTCGACAAGATGCGATTCCACCATGACGCCGATAATACGCTCCTCGCCGTGTGCGATCTGCTCGGCGACACTGTCGCAGACTTCCATCTGCAACTTGTATTGCTTGCGGCTATTTCCATGCGAGAAATCGACCATCAGGCGGGCCGCCAAGCCGGCCTTGGCGATTTCGGCACATGCCGCATCAACACTGGTCGCGTCGTAATTGGGCTCCTTGCCGCCGCGCAAGATGACATGGCAGTCCTCGTTGCCAACGGTAGAAACGATAGCGGTGTGCCCGGACTTGGTTACCGACAGGAAATGGTGCGGCGAATTGGCTGAACGGATCGCGTCGACCGCAATACGCATGTTGCCGTCGGTACCATTCTTGAACCCGACCGGGCAGGAAAGCCCGGAAGCCAATTCGCGATGCACCTGCGACTCGGTCGTACGGGCACCAATTGCCCCCCAGGCAATCAGGTCAGCGGTGTATTGCGGCGTGATGGTATCGAGAAATTCGGTAGCGCAAGGCAGGTCCAGCTCGTTAATTTCCAGCAGAATCCGTCGCGCAAGACGCAACCCTTCGTTGATACGGAAGGTGTTGTCCAACCGCGGATCATTGATCAAACCCTTCCAGCCGACGGTTGTGCGAGGCTTCTCGAAATAGACGCGCATGACGATGACCAGGTCTTCGGCATATTTTTCAGCTTCCATGGCCAGTTTCCGGGCGTAATCGATCGCTAGGTCATAGTCATGGATCGAGCAGGGGCCGATAACGACCAGTAGGCGATCATCGGCACCATGCAGCACACGGTGGATGGCCTGACGGGCGACATAGGCAGTCTGGGCGGCCCGATTGGAAACCGGATACTCGCGAAAAACGTGAGCCGGCGGGACCAGTTCCTTGATCTCCTTGATACGCAGGTCGTCGGTATTCGGTTTCGTTGTTTGCGGCGTCATGAGCAGCCCATTTAATGAATGCTAAAGCGAGAATTCTACCGGAAGCGTATGGCTGATTTCTCAGGCTTGGCCATGCCCCCCGTTGTATTTTCCAAAGCAAAAACCCCTGTTAGCGGTGCTAACAGGGGTTTTAATGGGGAGT
>CAMLHL010000117.1 GCA_946479855.1 uncultured Pseudomonadota bacterium | reverse complement strand
AGCGGGCACTTGATCGCCGTCGTCACGACGCGCATCGTCCGGCTCACCGAGAAATGGTTGGGCCACAGTTGGCGCACGGCGAGGCGGTAGATATCCTCTTCCTTGGCATACGGCCCCTTGACGATGTGCCAGAGGATACGGGTGGCGATCCGCGATTCGAGATTGGCGCGATAGCAGACCGGCCATTCGCCGGCAAAGAAGACGCCGCCGTGGGTGGTCCGCAGTTCCTCGGCGCCGATCGAGCGCAGCTCTTCGAGCAGCAACTCCTCCAGCCCGCGCGGGCAGATTGCGAAATATTTGTTCATGTCAGAAGGGCTTCAGGACGACGAGGAAAAGGACAAAAAGCAGGACGACCACCGGCACTTCGTTGTAGAAGCGGAACCAGACGTGCGATTTGCTATTGGTGCCGGCCTGAAAATGCCGGAGTAACCGACCGCAATGCCAGTGATAGGCGGCGAGCCCGGCCACCAGCGTGGTTTTGGCGTGCAGCCAGCCGCCGGAAAAGTTGTAGCCCAGCCACAGCCAGAGGCCGAAGGCGATGGCCAGCACGCCGAGCGGCGTCATGAACTTGTACAGCTTGCCGGCCATCAGCAGCAGGCGGTCGCGCTCGGCAACACTGTCGGCCGGCACCATGGCCAGATTGACGAAAATGCGCGGCAGGTAGAAGAGGCCGGCAAACCAGGAAATGACCATCCAGATATGCAGCGTTTTTACGACGAGCATGCGTTTCTCCTTGAGACGGCCTCTGCGATGCCGACGTCCACGGTCGGGTAGGCGAGGCTTAGTTTTAATTCGTTTTTCAGGCGACGATTGCCGATCCGCCGCGATTCGCGCATGAAGGACAACTGCATCGGCGACAAGGTTTGCGCCGCGGCCTCGCGCGACAGGCGCGGCGGCCGCGGCAGCGCGAAAGCGTCGGCGACCCGGTCGAAGTAGGCGGCCATCTTCAGGTCGGAATCATCGACGACATTGTAGACGCGGTTGGCCCCGCCGCTGCGCAGGGCCGCGAGGCAGGCCGCGGCCAGATCGTCGGCATGGATGTGGTTGGTAAACACATCGTCACGGTCGACCAGCGCCGGCAGGCCTTTTTGCAGGCGCTCGACGGGCAGGCGATCGGCGGCGTAAATGCCCGGTGCGCGCAGTATGGAGACCTTGACGCCATGGCGCCCGCCCCAGGCCCGCAGGCAACGCTCGGCATCGACCCGGCGGCTGGCGCGGGCGCTTTCCGGATGCAGGCGGCGGGTTTCGTCGATGTCGGCACCGCCGCAGTCGCCATAAACCCCCGTCGTGCTTACGTAAATGAGCCGCCGTGGTAGACTTTTGCCCTTGCCCAGCGCGGCCAGCAGGTTGCGGGTTCGGGTGTCGCGGCCGCCCTCACCGGGCGGCGGCGCCAGATGCAGAACGACATCGGCCAGACCGGCGATGCGCTGCAGGCTGCTTCGCTCGTCGAGATCGGCCAGCACCGGCCGGGCGCCAGCGGCACGCCACTCGGCGGCCCGGCCGGCATCGCGCAAGAGGGCGTAAACGCAGGCGCGACGGGCAAGACGGAAGAGAATGCGGCGGGCAACGTCTCCGCTGCCGACAATCAGGATTTTTTGCACGCCGGCATTGTAGCCGACGACCAAGGGGAAATTATGAGCTACCAGATCACTGTCCAGCCGAGCGGCCGCCAGTTCGTCGCCGAGGCCGACGAAACCCTGCTCGACGCCGCGCTGCGCCACGGCCTGACCCTGCCCTACGGGTGCAAGGACGGCGCCTGCGGTGCCTGCAAGGGCAAGGTGATCGAGGGGGCGGTCGATCATGGCAAAGCCCAGCCGCACGCGCTCAAGACCGAGGAAAAGACGGCCGGGATGGCGCTGTATTGCTGCGCCACCGCCCGCTCCGATCTGGTCATCGAGTGCAAACAGATGACCTCGGCCAACGATATCCCGGTCAAGACCCTGCCGTCACGCATCGAGAAGCTTGAAAAACTGGCCCCGGATGTCATCGAGATGCACCTCCGCCTGCCGAGCAGCGAGCGCCTGCAGTTCTGGGCCGGCCAGTACATCGACATCCTGCTCAAGGATGGCAAGAAGCGCAGTTTCTCGCTGGCCAACGCGCCGCACGACGATGCCGTGCTGCAACTGCATATCCGCCACGTCCCGGGCGGCCTGTTCACCGAGCAGGTGTTCTCGACCATGAAGGTCCGCGACATCCTGCGCCTCAACGGCCCGCACGGCACTTTCTACCTGCGAGAGGAGTCGGCCAAGCCGATGATCCTGCTCGCCGGCGGCACCGGCTTCGCGCCGATCAAGGCCATCGTCGAACACGCCATCGCCGAGGAATGCCAGCGCCCGATGCATATCTACTGGGGCGCCAGGGCGCGGGTCGACCTTTACCAGAACGCCCTACCCGAACGCTGGGCGGCTGAACACGCCCACATCACCTACGTGCCGGTTTTGTCCGAAGCGGCGGCTGGCGACGCATGGACCGGCCGCACCGGCTTCGTGCACCAGGCCGTGCTGGCCGACTTCCCGGATCTTTCCGGCCACCAGGTCTATGCCTGCGGCGCACCGGCGATGATCGACGTCGCGAAGCGCGATTTCATGGCGCGGGGGCTACCCGAAGAAGAATTCTTCGCCGACGCCTTCACCTTCTCGAACCAGTGATTTTTGCCGTTTTTCAGCGTCGACCGCGGTCATCGGCGGCGCGCCTGGTCAAGCGCCGAGCGCGCCGGCCTCAGCGCTGCCAGGCGCACCCCTTGAGCGCCTGACCGTTGAGGTCGAGCGATGCCGTCCAGGCGAAAACGGCATTGGCCGCCGTGTCGCGGCAAAGGGTGTGTTCGAGGCGAACGGACAGCTTGTTGTTGTCCCTGGCCCCCTCATAGCGGCTGACATTCCCTGCCTGCTTGAATTCCGTGTAGGGCAACACGACTTCCGGCTTGCCATAGCGCATTAGCTGGACATACTCGCCCCCCGCCGCCAGCGCCCAGGCCGGATCGTTGCCGGCCGCCCGCCACGTCTCTTCCTTGCCGCCCGGCAACTGGCAACGCCCTTCGACGCGCACCATGTTGAAGGACGAGGTCTTCAAGGTACCGTTTTCCAGCACACCGAACAGTTCGACATAGAGCCGCTTGCCGACTTCCAGCCCCATGCTGTTGAGGACCTTGGTGACGCTCTGGTCGGTGGAAACGTCCTCGACGTTGGCATAGCTGCGGTCGCGGCAAGGCGCGAATATCAGTTTGTCGCCCTGCTTCATCATCAGGCCGAAAGCCAGCTTGGGCGTGTTGTCCACCGGTTTGTTGGCCTCGTCGGCGTGGAGCACGGGGACGAAGAGGGCGGCAAGCAGTGCGGGCAAGGCATGGCAAAAGCGCATGGCGATCGAATCCGGTAAAAGACAATATCGGCATTGTTACCTGCCGGCGGGTTGAAACGTTTGATGCAACTGAAAAAGCCGGGACTGGAACCACGGTTTGCGACAGCCCTCACTCGCCCAGATAGGCGGCGCGCACCTTGGGATCGTCGAGCAGCATGGCCGAGTCGCCGTTGAAGGTGATTTCGCCGCTTTCCATGACATAGCCGCGCTGGCTGGATTGCAGGGCCAGCTTGGCGTTTTGCTCGATGAGGAGGATGGTCATGCCATCGGCGGCAACGGCACGGACAACTTCGAAGATTTTCTGGACCATGATCGGTGCCAGGCCCATCGACGGTTCGTCCAGCAGCAGCATTTTCGGCCGGCTCATCAGGGCACGGCCGATCGCCAGCATCTGCTGCTCGCCGCCGGACAGCGTGCCGGCCAGCTGGCTTTCGCGTTCCCTGAGGCGAGGGAAATAGTCGAAGACCATTTTCAGGTCCTTTTCGACGTCGACCGTCGCCTTGCGGATGAAGGCGCCCATCCGCAGGTTTTCCAGCACGCTCAGGCGCGGAAAGACGCCCCGCCCCTCGGGAACCAGCGCGATACCCTTGCGGATGATGTCGTGCGGCGCGCTGCGAGTGATCTTCTCGCCGCAGAAATGCACGTCGCCACCGACGGCATCGATGACCCGGGCAATTGCCTTCAGCGCGCTGGTCTTGCCGGCGCCGTTGGCACCGATCAGCGCGATGGTTTCGCCTTCGTTGACGTGGAAGGTGATGCTGCGCACCGCCTGGATGCCGCCGTAGGCGACGTGGAGTCCGGTTACTTCAAGCACCTAGGTAAGCCTCGATAACGCGTTGATCTTTCTGCACGACGGCCGGCACATCCTCGATGACCAGCGCGCCATAGTCGAGTACCGCCACTCGGTCGCACAGACCCATGACCAGCTTGACGTCGTGCTCGATCAGCAAAATCGTTGTCCCGTCGCGCCGGATGCCCTCGATCAGCTCGCGCAGCTCGGCCGTTTCGGTGGCGTTCATGCCGGCCGCCGGCTCGTCGAGACAAAGCAGTCGGGGGTCGGTGGCCAGGGCGCGGGCAATTTCCAGCCGGCGCTGGTCGCCGTAAGACAGGTTCTTGGCCAGATCGTCGGCCCGATCGGCGATCCGCACGTAATGCAGCAGGTCGCTGGCGCGCTGGCGGATCGCCGCCTCCTCGGCCTTGGTCGCGGCAGTCTGGAACATCGCGCCGAGCACACCGGCCCGGGTCCGCACATGGCGGCCGACCATCACATTTTCCAGGGCCGTCATGTTGCCGAACAGGCGGATGTTCTGGAAGGTCCGGGCAATGCCCCGCTCGGCCGCCTGATGCGGCGCGTCGGCGAGCAGCGGCGCACCGGCGAAACTGAAGCCGCCGCCGTCCGGCACGTAGAGCCCGGTCATGCAGTTGAAAAAGGTCGTCTTGCCAGCGCCGTTGGGGCCGATCAGGCCGTAGATTTCACCACGCCGGATGGTCAGTGACACGTCGCGCAACGCCTTGACGCCGCCGAAGTGCTTGGCCACGGCACTGGCTTCGAGCAATACCTCGCTCATGGCGCGGCCTCCTGCAACTCCCGTTTGCGCTCCGGCGACGGCCACAGGCCGGCCGGCTTGAAACGCATGACGAGCACCAGCGCCAGCCCGAAGACCAGCATGCGCAGGCTTTCCGGATCGACCAGCAGCTTGCCGAAGAG
>CAMLHL010000116.1 GCA_946479855.1 uncultured Pseudomonadota bacterium | reverse complement strand
CTCTGCGTCGGCGTCGTGCCGATCATCAACCTGGAGTGGATCCAGAAGCTGCACCGCGACCAGCGGATGCGCGGCTACTCGCAGGAGGCGGTGGTCGACACCATCCTGCGCCGGATGCCGGACTACGTGAATCACCTCTGCCCGCAGTTCGGCCGCACCCACGTCAATTTCCAGCGCGTGCCCATCGTCGATACCTCCAACCCCTTCATCGCCCGCGACATCCCGAGCGCCGACGAGAGCATGGTGGTGATCCGCTTCGCCAACCCCAAGGGCATCGATTTCGAATACCTGCTGACCATCCTGCACGGCAGCATGCTGACCCGCCCGAACACGCTGGTCGTCCCCGGCGGCAAGATGGGCCTGGCCATGCAGATGATTTTCACGCCGATGGTCCTGCGCCTGATGGACCACAAGCGTCGCGCCTGAATGTATTGAAGCGGCAATCGTTAACCCGCCTGCCGTTCAGGGCGAACGGAGGATGGATTGCCGCCTAAACTGACAATGGAGAGAACCATGGAACGAGACATGACCGAAACCACCTTCCGTCGCGAACTGGCCAACGCGCTGCGTTTCCTGGCCATCGACGCCGTCGACCGGGCCAAGTCCGGCCACCCCGGCGCGCCGATGGGCATGGCCGACATCGCCGAAGTGCTGTGGCGCGACCACCTCAAACACAACCCGGCCAACCCGCATTGGCCGGACCGCGACCGCTTCGTGCTCTCCAACGGCCACGGCTCGATGCTGCTCTACGCGCTGCTCCATTTGAGCGGCTACGACCTGAACATCGACGACCTGAAGAATTTCCGCCAGTTCGGCAGCCGCACCGCCGGCCATCCGGAAGTCGGCCACACCCCCGGCGTCGAGACGACCACCGGGCCGCTCGGCCAGGGCCTCGCCAACGCCGTCGGCATGGCGCTGGCCGAGCGGCTGCTGGCCCAGCGCTACAACCGTCCCGGCCATGCCCTCGTCGATCACCGGACCTGGGTCTTCCTCGGCGACGGCTGCCTGATGGAAGGCATCAGCCACGAAGCCTGCTCGCTGGCCGGCGTCTGGGGGCTGGACAAGCTGACCTGCTTCTATGACGACAACGGCATCTCGATCGACGGTCATGTCGAGGGCTGGTTCCGCGACGACACGCCGGCCCGCTTCCGCGCCTACGGCTGGCACGTCGTCGGCCCGATCGACGGCCACGACTCGGCCGCCGTCGCCGCCGCCATCGCCGAAGCCAAGACGGAGACCGCCAAGCCGACGCTGATCGTCTGCCGCACCCAGATCGGCTGGGGTTCGCCGCACAAGGCCGGCTCGCACGACGTGCACGGTGCGCCGCTCGGCGCCGACGAAACGGCGGCGACCCGCGCCGCGCTCGGCTGGTCGTATGGCCCGTTCGAAGTGCCGGCCAGCCTGCGCGCCGCCTGGGACGCCCGGCCCGCCGGGGCGGCCGCCGAAGCCGGCTGGCAGGCCAGGTTCGCCGCCTACTGCGCGCAATACCCGGAACTGGCCGCCGAGTTCGAGCGCACCCAGTCCCACGGTCTACCGGAAAAATGGCCGGAAATCCGAAGCGAACTGCTGACCGCCGCCGGCCGCAAGGAAGGCGCTGTCGCCAGCCGCAAGTCCTCGCAAAATTGCCTCGATTTCCTGGTCGACCGGGTGCCCGAACTGCTCGGCGGCTCGGCCGACCTGACCGGCTCCAACCTGACCGCCGGCAAAGGCAGCGTCGCCCTGCACGACAGCGGCGACGCGGTGCCCAACTACGTTTCCTACGGCGTGCGCGAATTCGGCATGACGGCGATCATGAACGGCGTCGCACTGCACGGCGGGCTGATTCCCTACGGCGGCACCTTCGCGGTCTTCTCCGACTACGCCCGCAACGCGATCCGGATGAGCGCCTTGATGCAGCAGCGCGTCATCCACGTGCTGACCCACGACTCGATCGGGCTCGGCGAGGACGGCCCGACCCACCAGCCGATCGAACACGCCAGCAGCTTGCGCCTGATTCCCGGCCTCGACGTCTGGCGGCCGTGCGACGAGCTGGAAACCGCCGTCGCCTGGGCCGAGGCGCTCGAGCGCCAAGACGGACCTTCCGCTCTGCTCCTGTCGCGGCAGAACCTGCCGCAATACGGCGGCGCGACCGGCCGGGCGGAAGGTGCCAGCCGCGGCGGCTACGTGCTGGCCGAGGCCGACGGCCCGCTACAGGCGGTGATCATCGCCACCGGTTCGGAAATTGCCATCGCCATGCAGGCGCGGGCCGCCTTGCAGGCGCAGGGCATCGCCGTGCGCGTCGTCTCGATGCCCTGCACCCGGCGCTTCAACCGCCAGCCGGCGAGCTGGAAGCAGCAGGTGCTGCCGCCGGAAACCTGCCGCGTCGCCATCGAGGCCGGGCAGACCGATTTCTGGCACAAATACGTCGGCCTCGACGGCGAAGTGATCGGCATCGACGAGTTCGGCGCCTCGGCCCCGGCGCCGGTGCTCTACGAACATTTCGGCCTGACCGCCGACCACCTGGTGCAGACGGTGCTGCGCACCATCGTCCGCTCGGGCGGCAGCGATGGCGATTTCTGAGGCCTAGGCCGCCGCCGGCCTGGCCGAACACCCCCTCATTCGAGCCGTGCCGCATGCCCGCCAAGGCGGGTGTGAGGGGGCGGCTCGCGCAAAAATTCACAATCCACAGGAGACAACACCATGCCGATACGGGTGGCAATCAACGGCTTCGGCCGGATCGGGCGGATGGCCTTCCGGGCCATCGCCCGGGAAAAGGAGTTTGAAGACCTCGAGGTAGTCGCCATCAACGACCTGCTCGACCCCGATTACCTCGCCTACATGCTCAAGTACGACTCGGTGCATGGCAATTTCGAGGGCAGCGTCGAGGTCGACGGTAACGACCTGCTGGTCGACGGCCGGCGCATCCGGCTCAGCGCTGAGCGCCATCCCGAGCAGCTGGCCTGGGGCGAGGTGCAGGCCGATGTGGTGATCGAGGCGACCGGCCACTTCCTGAACCACGACGGCTGCAGCAAGCACCTGCACGCCGGCGCCCGCAAGGTCGTCCAGTCGGCGCCGGCCCGGGATTCGACGCCGATGTTCGTCTACGGCGTCAATCACGACCGCTACGCCGGCGAGGACATCGTCTCGGCCGCCTCGTGCACGACCAACGGCCTGGCCCCGGTGGCCAAGGTGCTGCACGACCGCTTCGGCATCAAGCGCGGCCTGATGAGCACGGTGCACGCCGCCACCGCCACCCAGAAGACCGTCGACGGCCCCTCCGGCAAGGACTGGCGCGGCGGGCGCGGCATCCTGGAGAACATCATCCCGTCCTCGACCGGCGCCGCCCAGGCCGTCGGCAAGGTGATCCCGGCGCTGAACAAGAAGCTGACCGGCATGGCCTTCCGGGTGCCGACTTCCGATGTCTCGGTCGTCGATCTGACCGTCGAGCTGGAAAAAGCCGCCAGCTACGACGACATCTGCGCCGCGATGCGCGCCGCGTCCGAGTCCGGCCCGCTCAAGGGCGTCCTCGGCTATACCGGCGACAGCGTCGTGTCGACCGATTTCCGCGGCTGCCGGATGCCGTCGATCTTCGATGCCGGCGCCGGCATCGCGCTCGACCCGACCTTCGTCAAGGTGGTCGCCTGGTACGACAACGAGTATGGCTACACCTGCAACCTGCTGCGCCTCGTGCGCCACATCACGCATTAAGGAGGCGATATGGCTCTCATTTCCCTGCGCCAGCTGCTCGACCACGCCGCCGAGCACCACTACGGTCTACCCGCCTTCAACGTCAATAATCTGGAGCAGATCCAGGCCATCATGCAGGCGGCTGCCGCGTGCGACAGTCCGGTTATCCTGCAGGCCTCGGCCGGGGCGCGCAAATACGCCGGCGAGCCTTTCCTGCGCAAGCTGGTCGAAGCCGCCATCGAGCAGTACCCGGACATCCCGGTCTGCCTGCACCAGGACCACGGCACCTCGCCGGCCGTCTGCCAGCAGTCGATGCGCAGCGGCTTTTCCAGCGTCATGATGGACGGCTCGCTGGGCACCGACGGCAAGACGCCGACGACCTATGCCTACAACGTCGCGGTCACCGCCAAGGTGGTCGAGATGGCGCACGCCATCGGCGTTTCGGTCGAAGGCGAGCTGGGTTGCCTCGGCTCGCTGGAAACCGGCGAGGCCGGCGAGGAGGACGGCATCGGCGCCGCCGGCAAGCTCGACCACGGGCAACTGCTGACCGACCCCGACGAGGCCGCCGACTTCGTCGCCCAGACCGGCGTCGATGCGCTGGCCATCGCCATCGGCACCAGCCACGGCGCCTACAAGTTCACCCGGCCGCCGACCGGCGAAATCCTCGCCATCGACCGCATCAAGGCCATCCACGCGCGGATTCCCAATACCCACCTGGTCATGCATGGTTCCAGCAGCGTGCCGCAGGAATGGCTGGCGACCATCCGCCAGTACGGCGGCGCGATCAAGGAAACCTACGGCGTGCCGGTCGAGGAAATCGTCGAAGGGATCCGCCATGGCGTGCGCAAGGTCAATATCGACACCGATATCCGCCTCGCCATGACCGGCGCCATGCGGAAAGCGATGGCCGAGAAGCCGGAGGAATTCGATCCGCGCGCCTTCCTCAAGGCGGCGGTGGCGGCGGCGCGCGACCTCTGCCGCCAGCGCTTCGAGGCCTTCGGCTCCGCCGGTCAGGCCAGCCGCATCAAGCCGCTGGCGCTGGAAAAAATGGCCGCCAGCTACCGCTGATCACCCGATTCATCTCTGCAGTCCCTGCGCTTGCGGCCCCGAAGTCTGGGGCCGCCTTTTTTGGAGATCGCCATGCGCCAGACCGATTTCATCATCGCCCCGAGCCTCCTCTCCGCCGATTTCGCCAAGCTGGGCGAAGAAGTGAGCAACGTCATCGCCTCGGGCGCCGACTGGATTCACTTCGACGTGATGGATAACCATTATGTTCCCAACCTGACCATCGGGCCGCTGGTTTGCGCCGCGATCCGCCCGTGCACCACGGCGCCGATCGACGTGCACCTGATGGTCAAGCCGGTCGATCGCATCATCCCCGATTTTGCCAAGGCCGGGGCGAATATCATCACCTTTCATCCGGAAGCTTCCGAACATGTCGATCGCAGCCTGGCGCTGATCCGCGATGCCGGCTGCCAGGGCGGCCTGGTCTTCAATCCGGCGACGCCGCTCGACTATATGGACTACGT
>CAMLHL010000115.1 GCA_946479855.1 uncultured Pseudomonadota bacterium | reverse complement strand
GGCGACGACCTGGCCGCCCGGGCACATGCAGAAGCTGTAGGCGGCGCGGCCGTTCCTGCAGTGATGAACCAGCTTGTAGTCGGCGGCGCCGAGGATCTCGTTGCCGGCGTTGGGGCCGAAACGGGCCTGGTCGATCAGGGCTTGCGGGTGTTCGACACGGAAGCCGATGGAGAACGGCTTGGCTTCGATGTAAACGCCGAGTTCGTGCAGCATCTGGAAGGTGTCGCGGGCGCTGTGGCCGACGGCCAGCACGACGTGGTCGGCAGCGATCCTTTCACCGCTGGCCAGTTCGACGCCGCGTACCTGGCGGTCTTCGATCAGGATGCGGGCCACCTTGCTGCCGAAGCGAATTTCGCCGCCGAGTTCGGTGATCGTGGCGCGGATGCTTTCGACCATCTTGACCAGCCGGAAGGTGCCGATGTGCGGCTTGCTGACGTAGAGGATTTCCTCCGGTGCGCCGGCCTTGACGAATTCTTCGAGGACCTTGCGGCCGTGATGCTGCGGATCCTTGATCTGGCTGTAGAGCTTGCCGTCGGAGAAGGTGCCGGCGCCGCCTTCGCCGAACTGGACGTTCGATTCGGGGTTCAGCTTGTTCTTGCGCCACAGGCCCCAAGTGTCCTTGGTCCGCTCGCGCACGGCCTTGCCGCGTTCGAGGATGATCGGCTTGAAGCCCATCTGGGCGAGGATCAGCCCGGCCAGCAGGCCGCAAGGGCCGGTGCCGATGACGACCGGGCGGCTTGTCAATTCGGCAGGAGCCTGGGCGACGAACTTGTAGCGGGTATCCGGTGTCGGGCCGATGTGGCGGTCATCGACGAATTTCTCGAGCAACGCGGCTTCGTTGGCGACGGCGATATCGAGCGTGTAGATCAGCGTGATCGCCGATTTCTTGCGCGCATCGTAGCTGCGCTTGAAGATCGAAAAATCGAGCAGTTCGCCGTCGGCGATCCCCAACCGCTGGCAAATGGCCGGGCGCAGCGCCCCCCCGGCGTGGTCGAGCGGCAGCTTCAGTTCGGTCAGTCTCAACATGCGAATCTTCCGGCCTTCTCAGTTTTCCTTGAACTGCTTGTGGCAGGTTTTGCAGGCTTCGTGCAGCTTGTCGTAGGCCATTTCCACCTGTGCCTTGTCCTTGTTTTTGGCGGCAGCGACCAGGGCGTCGGTGGCGGCGAGGAAGGCCTGCTTGTCCTTCTCGAATTGTTCCGGCTGTTTCCACAGTTCCGGTGTGGCCTTGGTCGGCGGGTAATTCGTGTCCGGGCCGAAATGCGACCAGGGAGCATCCTTCTTGCTCGCCAGGACGTCGGCCATGGCCGTGAACTTGTCGGCGTCGTAAGTTCCCTTGCGCAGCATCACGCCCATCGGCTCGAAGGCCTTGACGATCTCCTTGAAGGCCATCTGCCGGGTCTTCACCGGCTGCCCCGGTCGCGTATCCTCGACCTCGCCGCAGCCAGCGAGAAAGGCCGCGGTCAACAGGAAAAAAAGGCGAAAATTCAAAGGCTGGGACATGGCAGGCGATCTTGAGCAGGACGGAACCCGGGAGGCGAATTATACGGGCTGCGGAGGCGGGGCGGCGCAAGGCAAGCGTTGATACCCGTCGCGTCCGCTCGGCAGGGAACTGCGCGGCGGACTCGCCTTGCGGTAAAGTCTCGCCAGTCAACCTGACAAGGAGTACATCGTGTTTGACCTCTATCTTGGCAACAAAAATTACTCTTCCTGGTCGCTGCGCCCCTGGCTGTTGATGAAGCATTTCGGCCTTCCCTTTACCGAACACATGGTGTCGGTGGCCGGGCGCGATTACAACGCGGCGCTCAAGCCGCTGTCCGGCAATGCCCGCGTTCCCTGTCTGCATGAAAACGGTTTCCAGGTCTGGGAAAGCATCGCGATCGCCGAAACCCTGGCCGAGCGCTATCCGCAAATGTGGCCGGCCGAGCCCCGGGCGCGGGCGAGGGCACGCAGCATCTCGGCAGAAATGCACGCCGGCTTCACCGCGCTACGCACGGCCATGCCGATGAACCTCAAGCTCAAGCTCCGGGGCAAGCCGGCGACGCCGAGCGTGCAGCGCGATATCGATCGCATCATCGAAATCTGGCAGGAGGCGCGAACGCAATTCGCCACCGGCAATGCCCCCTGGCTGTTCGGCGATTTCTCGGTGGCCGACGCCATGTTCGCCCCGATCGTCTGCCGCTTCGACGTGTACAACGTGCCGTTGCCGCCGCTTGCCGCCGCCTATCGCGATGCTGTTCTCGCCCATCCGGCGATGCGCGAGTGGACCGCTGCCGCGCTGCTGGAGAGCGAGGCCCACGCGCATTACGACCAATTGGCCGATGAATACGGCGGCCTGCGCTGAATGCTGCGGTCCACGGCGGAATTTCCCGGTTTTCCGTTACGCCGCCATCTCCTCACCCCTGCGGCCGCCATCCGGTGAATTAATCCTTGCTCGGCCGGATGGCCGCTGACCCTGCCTGTGTCCGATTTAGAAGCGCTGGCGCACCAATTACGGTTACCATGGCTTGATTTGATTCAGATCAAAAGCCAAAATGCGGCCGATAAATAAATGCCAGATGACATGGCGCTAACTATGGTTTTTGTCGAGGAGTGAGCATGCGGGATTTTCAGCCAGTACAAATAGAAAGCCTTTTGAGTCGCATCCCCTTGTTCGAGGGGTTGGGGCCGGAGGAGCTCGCCAGAATGGCCAAAGGGACGCACGAGGTGCGGGTTGGCAAAGGGGATACGCTGTTTCGACACGGCGATGCCTGCACGGGATTTCATGTGTTGGTCTATGGCCAGATCAAACTGGCACTGTCGTCCTCGCAGGGGACTGAAAAGGTGGTCGAGATCATCCAGGCGGGCCAGAGTTTCGGTGAAGCCATCATGTTCATGGACAAGCCGTATTTCGTCTTCGCCCAGGCCCTGAGCGATTCGCTGCTGCTCCATGTCTCGAAGGCGGCGATCTACGAAGAATTGCGGAACGACCACGGGTTCGTCCGGAAAATGCTGGCCGGCATGGCGATGCGCCTGCATCAGTTGATGATCGATGTCGAAGGTTACTCGTTGCACTCCGGAACGCAGCGGGTCATTTCCTACTTCATGCACGAAGTGCCCGAAAGCCAGCAGGACGACGAGACTGCGACATTGGAGCTGTCGGCCAACAAGGGAGTGATCGCTTCCCGCCTCAATCTCACCCAGGAGCATTTCTCGCGCATCCTGCATGACCTGAGCGCTCTGGGGCTGATCGTGGTCGAGGGAAAGCGGATTCGCATTCCCAGTATGGCCAAGCTGAAAAAGCACCAGATGGCCTGAACGGGGCGGCGATTGTCGAAGCCGCCCCTGTTCGCTATTTTTCCCAGTTCGCCGGAATAAAACGATGCAACAGACCATCAGCTTCATCACACTCGGCGTGTCAAATCTGGCCCTTAGCCGAGCCTTTTACCAGGCGCTGGGCTGGTTTGAATCATCGGCCAGCCAGGACGCCATTGCCTTCTTTCAGGCCGGTTCGGTGGCCTTTGCCCTGTTCCAGCGCGAGGCGCTCGCCGAGGATGCGGCGGTGTCTTCGGAGGGAAGCGGTTTTGCCGGGTTTTCACTGGCTCACAACGTGCCTTCCGAGGCGGCGGTGCTGGCCACGCTGGCAGAAGCAGTAGCGGCCGGGGGCAAGTTGGTGCGGCCGGCCGACAAGGTATTCTGGGGCGGCTTTCGCGGCTATTTTGCCGACCCGGACGGTTTTTTGTGGGAGGTCTGCTTCAACCCCTTCATCCCGCTCGATGCGGATGGTTTCATCAAGCTTCCCTAAGTCCGGCGGCAAGCACCCGCTTGGTGCGTTTGCCATGTCATCGGGCTGGCGCGAGGGGTGGGCGGCGACAGAGGATATCGAAAAAACAAGGAGTTGCAGGCTGGTTCGTGTCTTGCTTTTAAGACGGTAGTCATTTCGCCCCGGAGAAAGCTTGTGTCCATCCATGTCGCCCTCAATCATGTCACCACGTATCGCTACGACCGGTTGATCAATCTCGGCCCGCAGGTCGTCCGCCTGCGCCCCTGCCCGCATTCGCGGACGCGCATCCTGTCGTACTCGCTGCAAATCGGTCCGGAAAAGCATTTCATCAACTGGCAGCAGGACCCGCAGGGCAACTACCTGGCCCGCCTGGTCTTCCCGGAAAAGACCGGCGAATTCAAGATCGAGGTCGACCTGGTGGCCGAGATGTCGGTCATCAATCCTTTCGACTTCTTCCTCGAACCACACGCCGAACAGATCCCCTTCGCCTACGAAGCCTGGCAGCGCCATGAGCTGATGCCCTACCTGTACCAGCTGCCGGCGACGCCGCTGTTCCAGGAATACCTCGACGGCATCTCGCGGGAAAAAATGCGCAGCGTCGATTTCCTGGTCGCGCTGAATGCCCGGGTGCAGCAGGACGTCGGCTACACCATCCGGATGGAACCGGGCGTGCAGACGCCGGAAGAAACGCTGGAGAAGAAGACCGGCTCCTGCCGCGACTCGGCCTGGCTGCTGGTGCAGATCCTGCGCCACCTCGGCCTGGCCGCTCGCTTCGTTTCCGGCTACTTGATCCAGCTGACCGCCGACGTCAAATCGCTTGACGGTCCCTCCGGCCCGGAAGCCGATTTCACCGATCTCCATGCCTGGGCCGAGGTCTATCTGCCGGGCGCCGGCTGGGTCGGTCTCGATCCGACCTCCGGGCTGTTCGCCGGGGAAGGCCACATTCCGCTCGCCTGCACGCCGGAGCCGGGTTCCGCCGCGCCGGTGACCGGTTGTCTCGACGACTGCGAGACCGAGTTCGGCCACCACATGCAGGTCACCCGGATCTGGGAAGCGCCGCGTGTCACCAAACCCTACACCGATGAACAGTGGGCCGGGATCGAGGGCCTCGGTCAGCGGATCGACGACAAGCTGCAGGCCATGGACGTCCGCCTGACCCAGGGCGGCGAACCGACCTTCGTTGCCGCTGACGACCCGGACGGCGCCGAATGGAACACCGCCGCCCTCGGCCCGACCAAGCGTCTGTACGCCGCCGAGCTGTTCTACCGTCTGCGCGAGAAATACGCGCCCAACGGCCTGATGCACTTCGGCCAGGGCAAGTGGTATCCCGGCGAGCAGTTGCCGCGCTGGTCGCTCAACTGTTTCTGGCGCAAGGATGGCGAGCCGATCTGGAATTCCCCGGCCCTCTACGCCAACGAAAAGCTCGACTACGGCGTGACCAGCGCGCAGGCCG
>CAMLHL010000114.1 GCA_946479855.1 uncultured Pseudomonadota bacterium | reverse complement strand
AGCTCTGCGTCGGCCACCTGCAGCCGGTGCTCGACACGCTGGCCTACATCCACCATGAGACCGACTGCTGGCTGGAGATCACCACGCTGCTCATTCCCGGCCAGAACGACAGCCCCGATGAAATCAACGAACTGGTCACCTGGATCGCCCGGGAACTCGGGCCGGACGTGCCGCTGCACTTCTCCGCCTTCCATCCCGACTGGAAGATGAGCGACATCCCGCCGACACCGCCGGCGACCCTGATCCAGGCCCGGCGGATCGCCCGCGATGCCGGTCTGCACCACGTCTTCACCGGCAACATCCACGACCCGGAGGGCGGCACGACCTTCTGCCCAAGTTGTCATGCCGCGCTGATCGTCCGCGACTGGTACGAAATCCGCCGCTACGACCTGAGCCCGGAAGGCCACTGCCCGCACTGCCAGACCGCCATCGCCGGCCGTTTCGGCCAGGTCCTCGGCCGCGCCGGCAAGGCTTTCGGTCCCAACCGCATTCCCGTCCGGCTGTCCGCATGAACCGCGACATCATCCGGCCCACCCCGCACGGCTCGCTGCATGGCCAGCTCGAGCGCCCGGAGCAGCCGCGCGGCCTGATCCTGCTGGCCCGTTCGCACCATGTGCCGGCCGACGCCACGATCACCGCCAACCTCGTGGCACGCGGCTACGCCGTCCTGGCCATCGAATTGCTGACGATGCAGGAAATCCAGTTCGCTGATGCCACGCAGAACGTGCCGCGCCTCGCCCTCCGGCTGATCGACAGCCTCGACCTGTGCCGCAACGACGGCGATATGCAGGATCTCCCGCTGGCCATTTTCGCCAGCGGCGACATCGCCCCGGCCGCGATCCGCGCCGCGGCCCAGCGTGACGCCCAGGTCAGGGCCGTCGCCTGCCACGGCGGCCCGATCGATCGCGCCGGCGTCCAGGCGCTTGAACTGCTCGTCGCCCCGCTGCTGATGCTCTTCGATGAAGATGACGCCCCAGGCATCGCCGCCTACCGCCGCGCCACCGCGCACCTGAGCGGTGTGCACGAAATGCATGTCCTGGAAACCGGGGAAGAAGCGGTCAATCGCATTGCCGAGTGGTTTTTGCTGCATTTGAGACGTTGACCGCAGCATTCGCTTGCGGACTAGCAATCGGCGGCATCCCGACTAGACTAGGTAAAAGACCACACTACGAGGAGGCTTAAATGTCTTTTTTCGACTCTCCGCTCGCTCGCTGCGAAGCCGTTCGCCAAATGGTTCTGACCGATGAAACCCAGGCCGAATGTGCTCGCGAACACAACTGCCCGCCCGGCTTCGAATGCCCCTTGTGCGGCTATTTCACCGAAGCCAGCGGCATCAGCGAAGAAGCCACCGAACAAACGCTGGCTGCGGCAAGCCAACGCCCATAGCCGTCGGCACGGCTCCTGTTCTCCGGGTTTACCGGCGCGCCGGGCTGTGCCGCCATTTCCCGGAACAGGCCGCCAATCATGGCAAACGGCGGCACAGCCTGCTGCGACCTGTGCTATATATGCCGACACCACAACTGCGGGGCCGTCACCAAGCCATGAACAGCCAAGAAATTGCCGTCGTCTACGGCACCGAAGACATTCTGAGAAGCCTGTGCAATTCCGTCACCAAGGTACTCTCCATCGCCACCCAGAGCCAGATCCACTACTCCGGCATGGTCCAGCGCATCACCAAGACCTGCCTGAAGCCCGATATCGGCTGCTTCGTGCTGTTCGACGGCGGCTTCTCCGGCCTCGTCGTCATCAACTTCTCCGCCCCGGCCGCCATGGAACTGTATGAAAGCTACATGCTGTACATGGGCATGGACAAGGAAGGCCTGGCCTCCTCGCACACTGCCGACGAAGTCGGGAACGTCATGGGCGAGTTGATGAACCAGATCGTCGGCGACTTTACCGGCAAGGTGGGGCGCGAACTGCAAACCCACATCACGCAAAACCAGCCCAAGATGCTCGCCCTGAACAAGCAGGTCATGCTCAGTGTCGACACCAACCTCGACAAGCCGGAAGCCCGCCGCGTGACCTTCTACACCGGCCGGAACAACATCTTCTATCTCGAACTCGCCATGGACAAGACCGAGTTCATCAAGCTCAACGACTTCGAAGCCAGCGAAGCTCCCGACCCGGACGAATTGCTCGCCCAGGTCCATGCACAAAAGCCGGCTGCCGCCCAACCCATTGCTGCCTCGGACGAGCACGACGAACTGCTCAAGTCGCTCGGCATGTAAAAACGGCCGACGCATTCACACAGAGAAAACGGGGCCGACGCCCCGTTTTCAATTTTGGCCGTTCTTAGCGGGCGACCGTCGCATTTGACTGCCCACGCCGAAAATCGTCGCTACTCGCCCCCCTCGACACGATCTCCGCACCGAATCACCCCGGATGCGAGTACGTCCGCCAACAGTCCGCCGCACCCAACCCAGCGCCTGACCACCTCGGCCGGCGACAGCGACGCATCGGCCAGCCGCGCCCCCAGCGTCGAACAGGGTTCGCACAGCTCGACACCGCGCAGCCGTACCGAGCCCATCGCGAATTCCCGGCCCACCAGTTCAGTCAAGCGCACCCCCCGTGTTACCAGATTCCGCCGGGTCATCGCCAAATCGACCGGCCGCCGCCGCTCGGCGCAGAAAAGTTCGATCTCCTCGGCCTCGACCAGCGTCACGCTCTGGCCGGGATAGGCATTCTTCCCGAAGCTCCGGTCGCCGACGATCCCCTTGCCCGCCTCTAGCACCGCCTGCTCGCAATCGGTCTGTGTGCCGCCACGCACTGCACTGACATAGATGCGTTCAATGATCATTTTCAAGGTGCCTGCGCCGTTTTGCCCTGATCGCTAAATGCCGTCCGGGAGCTTGGAAGCCATCATCTCCCGCCGGTCGATCTTGCCCCCGTCGACAATGAAGGTGCCGTCGCCAACAGCGTGAACCGTGCGCCGCTCCGGGCGTACCGGATCGATCCATGCGGCAACCGCTTCCAGAACGACGATGTTGTGCTTTTCAACGATGTCGATCACCTTGCACTCGATGTTGGCCAGGCACTCCCCGATCAAGGGCGCCCTGACCACCTTGCCCGGCACGGCTGTAAGCTTGAACCGGGCGAACTTGTCCGTGTCTTTCCCGGAGCACGTCCCGATGCCGACTACCGTATCCAGCAGGTCGACAGTGGGAATGGCGATGACGCACTCCCGGCTTTTTCGCAGCGCCGCGAAAGAGTAATTCCACTCCCCCGTCGTGATGGCGAATACCGGCGTGAAATCGATCACCATCGTCCAGGAGATCGTCATGATGTTGTCTTTTCCTCCGTCATGTGTCGTCACCAGGACCACCGGCCCCGACTCCATCAGGGTAAAAGCCTTGTTCAGCAGCAATTCACGCATGGCAGCACCTCACGGAATTTTCATGTCCGATGCTCAGCTTCGCTCGCATCCACGCAGCCGTCAAGGCATGCAGAAAGCAGCGCCGGGCAAGCTATTCCGGATCATATCGACGGGACAACACATCGAGGAGCAGCCTACCAATCCGCCCCCCACCCTGCCGCTCTCACCAACTGCTACGATAACCGCTGGTGCCCCGGGCGCCCCTCGACAACCAACCAATCCACGGAGACTCCATCATGATCAAGGTCAGCGTTCTGTATCCCAACCAAACCGGCAGCCATTTCGACATCGACTACTACTGCAACCAGCACATGCCCATGGTCAAGGACAAGCTGGGCGACGCCTGCAAGGGCATCGCCGTGGATGAAGGCTTGGCCGGCGACGCGCCGGACAGCGCCGCGCCCTACGCTGCCGCCGGCCACCTCTTCTTCGAAACTGTGGAAGCCTTCCAGGCCGCCTTCGGCCCCCATGCCGAAGCAATCATGGCCGACATTCCCAATTACACGAACGTCGAACCGGTCGTCCAGATCAGCAAGGTGCTGATCAACGCCAGCCGCAGCCATACCGGGGAACTGCAGCTGCACCGAGCGGGCTGAACCGACAAAGGCTCGGCCGGAGTCATTTAGTTTTTGCCTGTTTTTTTGGGTTGACCGTAAGGCAGGCAGGTTCATGCCACGCCGAATCACCGAGGAGCATCGCATGGGGTATTGCGTCGACGCTGAGTCGCTCGCAATCGCCCAACTCGGCGTTCACCACCGAGGCACGGGAATCAACGAAGGTAGGCTGCACCGCTTTTTGTTCCAGCCTTCACTGGATTTTTTGGGGGTGCGCAAAGCGAAAACCCGCCCCGCCCGAAGCGGCTATAATCCAAGCCCCGCAACGCCGCCCGCCTCTTAGTGTCCGCTTCCAAGCCCCTGCTTTCCCTCCCCGCCCTGCCCAAGGCCGGCACCCGACTCGATCTGCCGGCGCTGGCCGGGTCGGCCGATGCGCTGGCGCTGGCGGAAATCGCCGTCGCCAACCCGGGCAGGCTGCTCGCCGTGATCACCGCCAACGCGGCCGATGCGCAGCGCCTGCTCGACGAGATTCCGTGGTTCGCCCCGAACCTGCGCGTGCGCCTGCTGCCGGACTGGGAAACGCTGCCCTACGACACCTTTTCGCCGCACCAGGACCTGGTTTCCGAACGCCTCGCCACGCTCTGGGCGGCGACGCAAAGCGAGCTCGACATCCTGCTCGTGCCGGCCTCGACCGCCGTCTACCGGCTGGCCCCGCCGGCCTTCCTGGCCGCCTACACCTTCGCCTTCAAAAAGGGCGAGAAGCTCGATGCCGAGAAGCTGCGCAGCCAGGTCACACTAGCAGGCTACGCCCATGTGACGCAGGTGGTGTCGCCCGGCGAGTATTCGATCCGCGGCGGCCTGATCGACCTCTTCCCGATGGGCTCGCAGCTACCCTACCGGCTCGACCTGTTCGACGACGAGATCGAGAGCATCAAGACCTTCGACGTCGATACCCAGCGCACGGTCTACCCGGTGCCGGAAGTGCGCCTGCTGCCGGCCCGAGAATTCCCGATGGACGACAAGGGGCGCACGCATTTCCGCCAGGCCTTCCGCGAGACCTTCGAGGGGGATCCGGCCAAGTCGGGCATCTACAAGGACATTTCCCAGGGCATCGCCAGCGCCGGCATCGAGTACTACCTGCCGCTGTTCTTCGACGAGACGGCCACCGTTTTCGACTACCTGCCCCCGGATGCGGCCTTCGTCACGCACGGCGACGCGCCGGCCGCCATCGCCGCCTTCTGGAGCGAAACCCGTTCCCGCTACAACCTGTTGCAGGGCGACAAATCCCGGCCGCTGCTGCCGCCGGAGCAATTGTTCCTGACCGACGA
>CAMLHL010000113.1 GCA_946479855.1 uncultured Pseudomonadota bacterium | reverse complement strand
ACCTGCAACGCTACAACGCGTCCGAGCGGGCCAATCACTGGGTGGTGGGCATCAGTTTCATCCTGCTCGCCCTCTCCGGCCTGGCTTTCTTCCACCCGGCCTTCTTCCCGCTGACCCAGCTGTTCGGCGGCCCGGTCTGGGCCCGCATTCTGCATCCCTTCATCGGGGTGCTGATGGCGGTGTCCTTTCTGTCCATCTTCCTCCGCTTCAAGCATCTGAACAAGATGACCCCGGCGGACAAGGAGTGGCTGAGCCGGGCCCAGGAAATGATCAACGGCGACGACCACAACATGCCGGAACAGGGCAAGTACAACGGCGGCCAGAAAGCCATGTTCTGGGGCTCCGCCCTGTGCATGCTGCTGATGACCGTGTCTGGCATCCTGATCTGGCGCGCCTACTTCGGCTTCGACATCACCGTCGTCCGCCTCGGCGCCGTGGTGCATGCCGCTGCCGCTGCGCTGATGATCGCCCTGATCATGGTTCACGTTTATGCCGCCATCTGGGTCAAGGGCACCATCCGCGCCATGTGGTACGGCACGGTGACCCGTGCCTGGGCCAAGCAGCACCACCGCGCCTGGTATCGCCAGGTGACCGGCAAGTAAGCCGCCAAGGGCAATGGCCGCGCCGGCAGGCCGGCCATTGCCAAGATTTACCTTGCGTTTAGGGGGCCCTGCGGCGATTCGTCGTCGCATCCCTCGTTTTTTTGAAGCCCGATTTTTGGTAAAACCCCGGTTTCCCCGTGCAAACCAGCCGGGAGCGCAACCGAGACATAACAAGAGACGACCCACCCGCCATGCAAGCCCAACCGATCAACTTCCAGCCGCCGACCGACGAGGCTGCCCCCTTCCTGCTGCCGACGAGCGCCAACCTGTTCGCCGACCGTGCCGACCGCTTCGCTGCGCTGGCGGAAGGCCATAGCCTGGGCGACTGGCTGGCTTTCCTCGGCCGCCTGAGCGCCGCCCAGCAGACCGCGCTGATGCTCCTGCCGGAGCTCGATCTGCCGCCGGCCGAGGCCCTGGCCAATGCCCGCCGCCACGGCATGCCGCCGCTCGATCCGGCCCGGCGGCCCGCCGCCTGGCGCGACGTCCTGCGCCGGATTGCCGGCGAACTGGCGGTCGATGCCCCGGACGGTGCTGCGACCGCGCTTGCCACCTTGCAAACCGCAGCCGACAACGATCTCGAACGACGCGCCGATATCCTCCTCGCGGGCGACCTCGACACCGCCGACGCCGGCGAGCTGCCCTTCGTCGCCGCCGCGCTGCAAGTCGTCTACACCCGGCTGGCCAGCCAGCTCGACGCCAGCCAGCTGCAAAAGCTCGAACACCACCACGTTTGCCCCTGCTGCGGCAGCTCGGCCGTTGCCAGCATCGTCCGTCTGGGAGCGACGATCAACAACCTGCGCTACCTGCATTGCAGCCTGTGCAATAGCGAATGGAACGTCTCGCGCGCCGTGTGCACCGCCTGCGACAGCGACAAGGAAGTCGCCCTGCAAGAGTTGGAAGGCAGCGCGGGCGCAGTGCGGGCCGAGACCTGCGACAGCTGCCGGAGCTACCTGAAGATCGTCTATCAGGACAAGGATCCGCGCGTCGATCCGGTCGCCGACGATCTCGCGACCCTGGCCCTTGACCTGCTGGTCGACGATGCCGGCTACCAGCGCAGCGGCCCCAATCTGCTGTTGATCGGCGCTTCCGGCGGCTAGAAATCGCCTCCCTCAACCTTTCTGCCCGGTCCGGGTGAGAGCCATGAACGAAAATCGACGTCTACCCGCGGTCGACCGCGTCCTCAGCCAACTTTCCGAGCCGATCGCGGCCCACGGCCGCCAGCTGGTGACCGGCTGCGTCCGCGCCGAACTCGCCGCCGCCCGCGAGGGCCTGAAGCACGGCCTGCCGGTGCCGGACGACGCGGCGCTGCTCGCGGCGATCCGCCGCCGCGCCGACGAGGCCGGCCGCGCCAAGCTGCGGCCGGTCTTCAACCTGACCGGCACCGTCCTGCACACCAATCTCGGCCGCGCCCAGTTGGCCGAGGAGGCTATTGCCGCCATGGTCGAGGCCGCGCGTTCGCCGTGCGCGCTCGAATACGACCTCGCTTCCGGCGGGCGCGGCGACCGCGACGATCTGGTGTCCGACCTCTTGGTCGAACTGGTCGCCGGCGCCTCGGCCGCGAGTGCCGGCAAATTCGCCGCGACCATCGTCAACAACAATGCCGCCGCCGTGCTGCTGACGCTGAACGCGCTGGCCCAGGGCAAGGAAGCGGTGGTCTCGCGCGGCGAACTGGTCGAGATCGGCGGCGCCTTCCGCATCCCCGACGTGATGCGCCGGGCGCAGGTCAAGCTGGTCGAGATCGGCACGACCAACCGCACGCATGCCCGGGATTTCGAGGACGCCGTCAATCCGAAGACGGCGCTGCTGATGAAGATCCACACCAGCAACTACGCGGTGAGCGGCTTCACGGCGGCGGTCGACGAGAAAATCATCGCCGGCATCGCCCATGCCGCCGGCCTGCCTTTCGTCGTCGATCTCGGCAGCGGCACATTGACCGACTTCGCGGCCCTCGGCCTGCCGGCCGAGCCGACGCCGCAACAGGCGCTGGCCGCCGGCGCCGATATCGTGACCTTTTCCGGCGACAAGCTGTTGGGCGGCCCGCAGGCCGGGCTGATCGTCGGCCGCAAGGACCTGATTGCGAAGATCAAGAAGAACCCCCTGAAGCGGGCACTGCGGGTCGGCAAGACGACGCTGGCCGCGCTCGAAGCGACCCTGCAACTTTATCGCGACCCGGATCGCCTGCTCGAACGCCTGCCGACGCTGCGCCTGCTGACCCGGACGCCGGCCGAGATCGCGGCGCTCGCCGCCCGCCTGCTGCCCGCGGCCCAGGCCGCCGTTGGCACGCTCGCCATGGTCGCCGTCGAGACCTGCCGCAGCCAGATCGGCAGCGGCGCCTTGCCGGTCGAGCGCCTGCTGTCGGCGGCGCTGGTCTTCCGGCCGACCGCCAAAAAGCCGGGCAAGACGCTGTTGACCGTGGAAGCTGCCTTCCGCCGCCTGCCGACGCCGGTGATCGGCTATGTCCGCGACGATGCCTATCATCTCGATTTGCGCTGCCTGGAAGCGAAGGACGAAGCTGGCTTCGTCGCCCAGCTGCCGTACCTGAAATGTTGAAAGCGACATTTATTGGCGGCCAGCCGCGTCGGGGCCGGCCGGATGGACGAAGAGCCGTCCGGATGACAGAATCCATTGCGGCAGGGTCGGTACTGCCCGAAGCGTCGGCCTGCTTTTTTTTGAACAGGAATCAATTCTTGGCACTGTTGCGCCTTAGCCTCTTGTTTGCAATCACCGCCGTCGCGGAGATTGTCGGCTGCTACCTGCCCTGGCTGGTCCTCAAGCAGGGCAGGAGCCCGCTGTGGCTGATCCCGGCGGCTTGCTCCCTGGCGCTGTTCGCCTGGCTGCTCAGCCTGCATCCAAGCGCGGCCGGTCGAACCTACGCCGCCTACGGCGGCATGTACATCGCCGTGGCGCTGGCCTGGCTGCATTTTGTCGATGGCCAGCCGCTGACGCGCTGGGATATCCTCGGCGCCGGCATCGCACTGCTCGGCATGGCGGTGATCGCCCTGCAGCCGTCGGCCCGCTGAGCACGCAGGGGGCATCGGGCATGATCATCGGCACCGCCGGCCATATCGATCACGGCAAGACGACGCTGGTCAAGGCGCTGACCGGCGTCGACTGCGATCGCCTGAAAGAGGAGAAGGCGCGCGGCATCACGCTCGATCTCGGCTATGCCTACACGCCGATGCTCGGCTTCATCGACGTGCCCGGCCACGAAAAGCTGATCCACAACATGCTGGCCGGCGCCACCGGCATCGATTTCGCACTGCTCGTCGTCGCTGCCGATGACGGCCCGATGCCGCAGACCCGCGAGCATCTGGAGATCATCGAACTGCTCGGTATCCGGCGTTGTGCCGTGGCGCTGACCAAGATCGACCATGCGACGGTCGACCGGCAAAAACAGGCCAAAACCGAAATCGCCGAACTGCTGGCCGGCACCGCGCTGGTCGGCGCCCCGATCTTTCCGGTCGCCGCGACGACCGGCGAGGGGGTGGCCGAATTGCGTTGGCATCTCGAAGAGGCGGCGCGGGCTGCGTCCGTCGTGGCGCCCGGCGGTGGTTTCCGGCTGGCCATCGACCGCTGCTTCACGCTGGCCGGTGCCGGCACGGTCGTTACCGGCACCGCCTTTGCCGGCGAAGTCAGGGTCGGCGACCAGTTGCTGCTTTCGCCGCCGAACCTGCCGGTTCGCGTGCGCAGCCTGCGCGTTCAGGATACGCCGGCCGACTCCGGGCGGGCCGGGCAGCGCATCGCGCTGGCGCTGGCCGGTATCGAAAAGGCCGCGGTCAACCGCGGCATGTGGCTGCTTGCGCCGGCGCTGCATGCCCCGGTGCTGCGCTTCGATGCGAAGATTCGCGTCCTCTCCGGTCAGCCGCCCCTGAAACACTGGACGACCACGCACCTTCACCTTGGCGCCGAAGATGTGCCGGCCCGCATCGCGCTGCTTGGCGCCGACGAAATTCCCCCCGGCGGCGAAAATTGGGCGCAAATCACCGTCGACCGTAGCATTGGCGCCCTGGCCGGCGACCGCTTCATCCTGCGCGATGCCTCGGCCCGCCACACCATTGGCGGCGGTCGCGTACTCGACATCTTTCCACCCAGCCGCAAGAAGCGCAGTCCGGAACGCCTGGCCATGCTGGCGGCCCTGGCCGACGACAATCCGGCCACGGCGCTGCAGCTGGCGACCGAGCAGCAGGCGGCCGGCGTCGACTTGGTGGCCTATGCGCGCAATCGCAACCTCGATCCTGCCGCACTGCAGGCCGTCATCGCCGGCCTGCAGCTGGTGCAGGTCGGCAACACCGCCTTTGCGCCGGCTCGCTGGCAGGCGCTCGAGGCCGGATTGCTCGCCGCCCTGGCAGCCGAACATGAACGCGCCCCCGACCTGCCCGGCGTCGAGCGCGACCGCCTGCGCCGCCTGACGCTGCCGACGCTGTCCCGACCGGCCTTCGATGCGCTGCTGGCCGGGCCGCTGCAGGCGGGGCATGTCGCCCAGAGCAATGCCTGGCTGCACCTGCCCGAGCATCGCATCCAGATGGCGGCCGGCGACCGCGATCTGTGGCTGACGCTGAAGCCGCTGCTCGAGGTCGACCCCTGCAATCCGCCGCGTGTCCGCGATGTTGCCCGGGCCACCGGCCTCGGCGAGGAGAGCGTGCGCTCACTGTTCAAGCGCGTCGCCCGGATGGGCGAGGCTTATCCGGTGGCCCACGACCACTACTTCACGGCGGCGGCCGTTGCCGATCTGGCCCGCCGGGTCGCCGCCCTCAACGAACGCGACGGTTGCGCCCGGGCCGCCTCGCTGCGCGACGAGATCGGCGGCGGTCGCAAGGTGGCCATCCATATCCTCGAATTCTTCGACCGCATCGGCTACACTCGCCGCGTGCGTGACACCCACGTTTCACGTGGAACCCCGGAGCAGTTCGGTTAATGTCATGCCCAGGCCGCCCATGTTTCTGTCGACTTCGCCTGGCCGTGCTATACGCACTGTCTGCGGCTCGGCGGCGCGTCACGGACGGCATGGGCGCAACCTTGAAATGAACAACGGAAGAGATCGTTCCCCGGTGGGACGGCCGGTCTTCAAAACCGGCA
>CAMLHL010000112.1 GCA_946479855.1 uncultured Pseudomonadota bacterium | reverse complement strand
GCAGCCAGATCACCGGCGTTCGCGCCTTGGTTTCCAGCGCATGGGCGATGCGCGGCGCAGCGGCAGAGCCCAGCCCGAGCGAAGTCGCCGTCAGGCTGCAGAATTTCAGGAAACTGCGCCGGGTGATGCCCTGGCGGCGCAGCACTTCGTAAAAGGTCTCGGTCACTGGTTTGTCTCCGGTTGGTTTTATTGCCAAGCTGGAGAGCCGCTACGCAAAGCATGTGCCACACGCCGATATTTTTTGATTTAATGATTTGAATCAAAGCACTGAGAAATCACACGCCCTATTGCTCGGCAATGGCGGCATTGACCCCCGATGATCAACGTCAATCCATGATGGAAACCTACTTTCCACAGACAGGCGGCATGCTTGATTGAGGCCTGGCTACCCGCACCAGCCGGGAATCGTTCTAGAATGAAAACCATCGGAGGATGAGGCGTGACCAGAATAGTCGAGCTGATAACAACCCACAGCGATCGCGTTGCCCCGGATGCAAGCCTCAGGGAGGTGGCATTGTTGATGATGGCCTCGAAGTCTTCTTCGGTCATCGTCGTCGACGGCGGCGCCGTCATCGGCATCATCACCGAACACGATTTGCTGCGTGCCATGCGCCGCCATCAATCGCCCAGCCAGTCCGCCCGCAACACCATGACCAGTCCGGTACACAGCGTGCCGGACGGCACGGAGTTCCATCAGGCCTACCGCGAAGCCGCCAACCTCGGCATTCGCCACATCGTGGTGATCGGTCCCGACGGTCTGCCGCTCGGCGTAGTCAGCGAATCCGACTTCCGGCACTACCTCGGCGCCGATTTTTACCTGCGCCTGAACTGTGCCGACACGCTGATGGAACGCACCTTTCCACGCCTGCCAGCCAGCGCCGGACTCGACGAGGCGCTGACGGCCATGGAAGCCGTACGCAGCAGTTGCGTCGTGGTGACCGACGGCCGACGCCCGCTCGGCATCGTCACCGAGCGCGACGTGGTGCGGCTTTTCCTGAACGGTGAGGCCAATCCGCCGCTGGACTCGATCATGACCCGGCCCGCCATCAGCATCCGCGACGACTGCCCGCTAAGCGATGCTGTCCGGCAAATGCTCGAACACGGCATTCGCCACCTGACCGTCGTCAACGCGGCCGGCGAACTGGTTGGCCTGCTCTCCGAGCACACCCTGATGCATCCGCTCAAGGTCGGCCTGGTCGACGAAACCCTGGGCGACCGCCAGGCGGCCGAAGAACGCCAGCGGCTAGCCGCCAGTGTTTTCGACAATGCGCACGAGGGGATCATGATTACCGATCCGCAAGGTCTGATCCTCGAAGTCAACGCCTCGTTTACCGAACTGACCGGCTACACCCACGCGGAAGCGCTGGGAAAGACGCCGGATTTGCTCAAATCCGGTCACCATGACGCCAGTTTCTACGACAAGATGTGGCAGCAAATCCGCGAAGACGGCTACTGGCGCGGGGAAGTCTGGAACCGCAAGAAATCCGGTGAAATCTTTGTCGTCCTGCTGACCATCTCCAGCGTCCGCCAGCGGAATGGCGCAATATCCCATTTCGTCGCCATTTTTTCCGACATCACGCTGATCAAGCAACACCAGCAGCGACTCGAGCATCTGGCCCATTTTGACGCCCTGACCCAGCTACCCAACCGCATGCTGCTGGCCGACCGCATGCAACTGGCGATGTCGCAAACCGAACGCAGCGGCAAGACGCTGGCCATCTGCTACCTCGACCTCGATAACTTCAAGCCGATCAACGATCAGTTCGGCCATGCCGCCGGCGACTACCTGCTGATCGAGGTTGCACAACGCCTGAAGACCTGCGTACGCGCCGTTGATACCGTCTCCCGGCTGGGGGGGGATGAATTCGTGCTGCTCATCTCCAATCTCGCCGACCTCCACGAATGCGACCAGGCCATCGCCCGGATCGCCTCGACCCTGGCACATCCGTTCCACATCCTGGAACACAGCATTACCATCTCGGCCAGTATTGGCGTGACGCTCTACCCGCAGGACAGCGCCGATCCCGAGACCCTGCTCCGTCATGCCGACCAGGCAATGTATGCCGCCAAACAGGCCGGCCGCAACCGTTACCACCTCTTCGACCCCGAGCACGACCGCCGCGCCCGGGCCCGCCGCGAAGAACTGGGACGCATACGCGAAGCGCTGGCCAAGGGTGAATTCAGGCTGTATTACCAACCCAAAGTCGATATGCGCAAGGGCCACGTCATCGGCGCCGAAGCCCTGATCCGCTGGCAACACCCGGAACGCGGCCTGCTGCTGCCCGACCAGTTTCTGCCCATTGTCGAGGGCAACGAGCTGGCCAACGACATCGGCGACTGGGTCATCCGGGAAACCCTGCGCCAGATCGAAGAATGGCAGACCCAGGGCCTCAAGCTGGCGGTCAGCATCAATATTTCCGGAAATCATCTGCAACACGAGGGCTTCGCCAGACGACTGGCCGAAATGCTCGCCCTCCACCCCAAAATTCCGCCTGGCCTGATCGAACTGGAAGTCCTCGAAACTTCCGCCCTGGAAGACATTGCCAGCATTGCCGAACTATTCGCCGACTGCCGCCGGCTGGGCGTCAGCTTCGCGCTGGACGATTTCGGCACCGGCTATTCCTCGCTGACCTACTTCCGCCGTCTGCCGGCCGACACCCTGAAAATCGACCAGTCGTTCATCCGCAACATGCTCGACGACCCAGACGACCTGGCCATCGTCGAAGGCGTCATCGGCCTGACTCAAGCCTTCCAGCGCAAAGTAATTGCCGAAGGGGTCGAAACCGTCGAGCACGGCCTCATTTTGCTGCTGCTCGGCTGCGACATGGCGCAGGGTTTCGGCATCGCCCGCCCGATGCCTGCCGATGAATTGCCGGCATGGACCCGCCAGTTCCAGCCGGACGAACTGTGGAGTCTGGCCACCGCTTTTCAGTGGTCGCGCGAGGACCTGCCCATGCTGATCGCCGAAGTCGACCACAAGCGCTGGATAAAAGCCCTGTACGCCTACCTGGATGACCGCGAAGGCCGCCTTCAGCCGCCGCCGCTTGACCAGCACGACTGCCGCCTTGGACGTTGGTACTACAACCATAACGGCCAACGCTATGCCCATCTCGACGCTTTCCAGGCGCTCCAGAAAATTCACTCCCACCTGCACGACATCGGCAAGGAGATGGTTCGCCTGCATGAGGCGGGCGAACCTGCCCGCCTCGACGCGCTGAAACCGGAACTCAACCGGCTGAGCGAGGTGCTGACCGGATGCATCCAGGAAATTCAGGCCGAAGTGCTGATCGAGGCGCAGTCGATCCCGCGATAAATCGATCCGTCGGACAAGCGCCGATCTCCTTTTTCTTGTCGTTGTTTATTTGATTCCCGTTAATCTGCCGTTAAACTTGCGCGTTCATAATTTGCGCCTGATTTCTTTCGGTTTTTTCCCCTGATGCTTGAAGCTGACAATCTGGAATGCGTGCGCGGCGAGCGCCGCCTGTTCGCAGGCCTCGGCTTTCGGCTGGAAGCGGGGGAACTGCTTTATCTGCAGGGCAAAAACGGAGCCGGCAAGACCAGCCTGCTGCGCATGCTGATCGGCCTGTTGCCGCCGGAAACCGGCGAAATCCGCTGGAAGGGCCAGCCGATCAAATCCGACGATTTCCGCGCCGACCTCTGCTACCTTGGCCACCTGAACGCCATCAAGGAAGAATTGACCCCACTGGAAAACCTGCTCGCCGCCGCCCGACTGGCCGACGAGGCATTGTCCGAGGACGACGCCATCGACGCGCTGGAACAGGTGGGCCTGGCCGGTCGCGAAGATCTCGCCTGCAAATATCTCTCGCAAGGCCAGAAACGGCGTGTCGCACTGGCCCGTCTGGTCAAGGAAAGACGGCCGCTCTGGGTTCTCGACGAACCCTTCGTCGCCCTCGACGTGGCAGCGGTCGACTGGCTGGCTGGCATCATTTCGGGCCATCTGCAACGCGGCGGCCTGGCCGTGATGACGACGCACCAGCTGGTCAGCATCCCGGCCGGTACCGTGCGCGAACTACGGTTCTCCTGATGTTCAAGATCATTGTCGCCGTGATCCGCCGCGATCTCAAACTGGCCATGCGACGGCAGGCCGACATCGTTTCGGCCTTGTTCTTCTTCGTCATCGTGGTCAGCCTGTTCCCGCTCGGCATCGGGCCGGAACCCGACCTGCTGCGCAAGCTCGCCCCCGGCGTGCTGTGGGTGGCCGCCCTGCTGGCCACCATGCTGTCCTTGCCGCGGCTGTTCGCCGACGATCATCGCGACGGCACACTGGAACAACTGGCGCTGGCCCCGCATCCGCTCGGGCTGGTCGTAACCGGCAAAGTGATCGCTCACTGGCTGGTTTCCGGACTGCCGCTGGCCCTGATCGCCCCGGTCCTCGGCCTGCAGTTCGATCTGTCGGCCGATGCCCTGATCGTATTGACCGGCGCCATCCTGCTCGGCACCCCGGCCCTGTCCGGCATCGGCGCCATCGGCGCGGCGCTGACGCTGGGCCTGCGCGGTGGCGGCGTGCTGCTCTCGCTGCTCGTGCTGCCGCTCTACATCCCGGTGCTAATATTCGGCGCTGGCGCAGTGGATGCGACGGTGTCCGGACTCGGGGGAGAAGGACATCTTTCCCTGCTCGCCGCCCTTACCTTTGCCTCACTCGGCTTCGCCCCCTGGGCCTCGGCCGCTGCCTTGAAGATCGCCCTCGAATGAAAGATCGCTTCAATCTTTACCGCTTCGCCTCGCCAGCGACGTTCTACCCGCTGGCCGGTGCGCTGATCCCCTGGTTCGTCGCCGTCTCGGTCGTCTTCGGACTGGCCGGCCTGTATCTCGGCATGCTGGTCGCGCCCACCGACTTCCAGCAGGGCGAAGGCTACCGGATCATCTTCATCCATGTGCCGGCATCATGGATGTCGATGTTCATTTACCTGGTCATGGCTTTCTGGGCCGCCATCGGACTCGCCTTCAACACCCGGCTGTCCGGCATGATGGCGCAGGCCCTGGCGCCAACCGGCGCGCTGATGGCCTTCATCTCGCTGTGGACCGGCGCCCTGTGGGGCAAGCCGATGTGGGGCGCCTGGTGGGTCTGGGATGCGCGGCTGACCTCCGAACTGATCCTGCTCTTCCTCTACATCGGCTACATGGCGCTGACCGCCGCGATCGACGACCAGCGCCGGGCCGACAAGGCCGGCGGCCTGTTGCTGCTGGTCGGCGTGGTCAACGTGCCGATCATCTATTTCTCGGTCAAGTGGTGGAACACGCTGCACCAGGGTTCCAGTGTCAACCTGAGCAAGTCTTCGATGGCCGAAACCATGCTCTGGGGCATGCTACTGATGGCCATGTGCTTCTGGATGTATTCGATTGCCGTGGCACTGATGCGGGTGCGGACCATCATGCTCGAACGCGAGCGGCACACCGACTGGGTCCGGGCCGAATTGTCCGAGAACCGCACCGGAGAGAAAAAATGATCCACTGGAACAGTTTTTCCGACTTCCTCGCCATGGGCGGCTATGGCTTTTACGTCTGGGGCTCGTTCGGCCTGACCGCCCTGATCATGATTGTTGAACCGATTGTCGTCGCCCGCAATCGAAGGACCACCATCGCTCGTCTCAAGCGCCAGTTGCGCGCCGAAACAAGGAACACCGCCGAATGAAATCCCGTCACAAGAAACTCGCCCTGATCGGCGGTGCGCTGGCCATTGTCGGCATTATCGCCGCGCTGGTCCTCAACGCCCTGAACAGCAACATCGCCCTCTACATTTCGCCGACCGACGTCGCCGAAGGCAAGG
>CAMLHL010000111.1 GCA_946479855.1 uncultured Pseudomonadota bacterium | reverse complement strand
GGCGTCGATGCCTTCGTCGCCGGTTCGGCGGTTTACGGCGCCGGCCAGGACAGCGATCCGAACCGCTACGACTCGATTATCGGCGCCTTGCGCCGCGAACTGGCCAACGCCTGATCCTGCTGGCGGCCGGGGAGGAGAGGCTCGGGGCCTGGCAGCCGGCCACGGAGGCCGCCTTCCCGGGGCACTATGCGATGTCAGGCGGCCGGCGCATCAGGCGGCTGGCGGGCGTAGCTGACGGTGAGGATTTCCCACTGGTGACCTTCGGGTTCGTTCCAGTAGATCATTTTTCCGCCGTAGGTGGTGTTGATCAGTCCATCCCAGGGGCCGCGTACCGTGCTGCGATAGTTGATGCCTGCCACCCTGATCCTTTCCAGAATGCGGTCGAATGCCTCATCGCTGACCCGGAAGCAGAAATGGGCCACCGGAAAGGGGTCGTCGGTGGCGACGAAATCCAGCGTCAAGCCGTCGTTGATATAGACCGCGAAGAAGGGGTCTCCTTGGGTCGGGGCGCATGGCACGCCCAGCAGATGGGCGAGAAGCCGGGCTGATTGGTCCCGGTGGTGCGCGGAGACGATTGCATGATCAAGTTCGATTGCCATGAGAAGCTCCTTGGGCAAGAAAGGGCATTCCGGGCGGCCCTGTCCACCGGTCCGTGCGGCCGGAGAACCCGCCGGCGCCGCCTTCAGGGCATGCCAAACAACGGGGCCAGCACCTGTTCGCTGGCCGGCGGCGTGCTTCCCTGCTGCGCCAGCCAGACAAAGCGCCCGGCGGGGGCCGTGGCCGTGGCGGCCTGGGCGGCGGCTAGTTCGGTCCGGTCATTGACCAGCACAACGACACGGCGCAGGCCGGGGGCGGCGGACAGGGTCTGCAACTCGTACAGGCAACCCCGGTTGGCGGCGACGAAGTTGCGCAAATCCATCAGTACGACATCGCTGCTGCGCAGCAGTTCGGCAAGGGCGACTTGCCAGGTCGTGTCGTGGCAGTAGCACTCGTTGACCCGGTAGCGGCCCTCGACATCGCTGGCCAATTCGAAGGCCGCCAGCCGGCGTGGCAGATCGGCGGCTTGCTGGATGAAACGTTCGGCCAGCCGGCCGTCGATGAAGGTGAAGATGTCCTCGGCGTCGATGGTCCGGTCGACCAGGTCAGTACCGGCGATCAGCACGGTGTTGCCGGTCAGCCGCCAGCGCTCGATGACACGGTCGAAGATATCCTGAACATTGGCATCCTGCTGGAAAACGCGCAGCACGAGCAGGGTCGGCGGCCGGCCGGGCGGGCGCCGGCCGGTGGTGGCCCGCATGACCCGGGCGCCGAGCGGAATCCAGAGCAGCGGCAGGAAGACGAGCAGCGCCCCCCAGCCGAGGCTGGCGATGGCGCCCAGGGCCGGCCCGGTGAGGGCGATGGCCCAGACGGCGGTGAACAGGTAGAAGAGTTCGGAAATCTGCCGCCGGGCATAGGCGGCGGCCAGCCCGCGGCCGAGCGCCCGGGCCGGCCACCAGGCGACGAGCCAGGGGGCGAGGGCGAACAGCGCGATGGCGCCGGTCGCCGGCAGCCAGCCGCTCAGCCAGTAGATGAGCGGATCGCCCCGGTCGACGAGCCCGGCGAGCAGGTCAACGCCGGCCTGCGAGGCCCAGCAGAGGACGATGAAGACCGGGGCCAGCCAGGGCCCGACGGCGCGGGTAGCGCCGCCCAGGCAGAGGGCGGTGACGATGACCAGCGGCAGGCCGATGTCGAGTGACATCCAGAGCAGGACCTGGCCGAAGCTGACGTTTTCGTTGACCCGCCAGCTGAGCAGCGCGACGGCGGCGACGAACCAGAGCAGCAGCGTACCGACCAGCCGGCGCCGCCGCCAGCGGTCGATCACGGCGATCACCGGGACGACCGGCCAGGCGTAGGCGGCCCCCAGCGTCAGCACTGTCTTCCAGGTGATCGGGCCATCGGCCATGATCTGCATCTGCAGTGTGCGGGTCAGCGCCATCAGCAGGGTCAGGCCGATAAAGGCGGCGATCAGCTGCCGCTTGGCCCGCCGGTTGTCGTCCAGGCTGACCACGACGGGCGGCGAGCCGGCGGCGGCCGGGAGGGCGCTTGGCGGGGTGGCGGCCATGGAATCAACGGCCGGCCCTACGGTCGACGCCGCTTTGGGGCCGGTTTTCATCAGCCGCTGCATGGCCGCCCGGTAGCGGTTGGCGACCACCAGCGCGCCGATCACCGAGAGCAGGG
Organism: uncultured Pseudomonadota bacterium; assembly: GCA_946479855.1. The sequence continues at coordinate 3,636 of CAMLHL010000111.1, read as the reverse complement.
TGGCCAGGATCAGCAGGGTGGCGATCTTGCCGGGCAACATGCCTAGGTCATCGCATTCAGGCCAGTCACGTAGACCAGCCGGCCGCTGGCCGCATCGCGCACGTAGCTCAGGCATTGCTTGCGGTTGGCGCCGGCGCCGGGGGGCTTCAGCGAAATATGCACCCAGCCGGAATTCGGCCCCTGGGCCGGGTCATAGCACTCGCAGATGATCTGGTCGAACTCGGCCAGGTGGTCGCGGGCCCAGGCGGCCAGTTCCAGCGTCGCCATGCCGGCGATCTCGACGTCGCAGGCTTCGCCCCGGGTGTGCTGGCTGGTGCTCAGCCAGCTTGCCGGCTTGCGCTTCAGCGCTCGTTCCAGCGCTTGGCCGCGATAGACGCTGTTCGGCGAAAACGAGCCAAAGTGCTCGCGGATCGGCTGCAGCACCTGACGGGCAAGATGGATCGCGGCACGCAGCTCGTCGTCGCTGGCGAAGCTGTTGTCGATGCCCTGGCGGGCCGCCAGATCGGAGCGCGTCAGTTCGTAGACGCGAAAGTTGGGGGCGATCAGCGCGCGGGGCGACAAGCCGGACAGGGCAATCTGGGCGAGCGGGGTTTGCGAGAGATCGGGCGCGATATCGCGGGCGAGCGGGGTCGGCGCCAGGCGTTTGCGGCGGAAGACCCTGGCCTCGGCAGCAGGGGCGGCGGCTTTTTGCGGACGCGGGCTCATGACAGGTTCTCCTGAATCTGTTCGAGAAGGCGCCGGTTCGCCTTGTCAGCCGGCGACCACAGCTCGATCAGGAAGGCGATGTGCTCGCCGATCGACGACGCTTCGCGCGGGCTGGCGCCGCGGGCGATGGCATCGCGGTAGGCGTGCACCACCGCGATGCCCGGGGGCGGCGGTGTCGCTTCGCCGCGTTTTCGCGGTGGCGCCGCCGGTTGGGCCAGCAGCTTGATCAATTGCAGGTCGGCCAGGCTGGCGCTGTCCCAGAAATTCGGGTCGCTGGCGTTGCGCTGGGCCAGTTCGCGCAGCAGGCTGTCGAGCGTCTGCTGCATGCTCGGCAGGTCGATGCTGAGCGGCGATTCGCCGCGTTGCGCGGCGAGCAGGGCGCCGGCCAGCCAGTTGCTGCAGGCATAGGCATCGGGTCGCCGCGCATAGGCCAGGCGGTAGTGCTCGGCCATGTTGACCAGCGCCTCCTGCCGGCGCGGGCCTTCCGCCTCGACCAGTGCCAGCCGCTTGTAGGCGCCGCCGAGCAGGTTCAGGCGCTCGACGGTGGGGGCGCGCCGGGTCAGCGTGTCGAGATCGAGAATGGCCGATTCGATACGGTCGACCTGCTCGGCCCGCAGTTTTTCGCGGGCCGCGGCCGGCTTGCGATCGGCGTCCTGCCACAGTTCGCCGGCGTAGCGGACACGGAAATTGGCGTATTGCTCCAGGGCCCGCATCGAGCAGTCGCCTTGCTCGGCGCTCAGCGCGCTTTCCAGGCAGGCGATGGCCGCCGGCCAGCAGCGTGCTTCGCCCCAGGCCAGGCCGAGCGCCGCCTGGACTTCGGCGCGGGCCAGCCAGTTGGCCTTCTGGCTGGCCGGGATGCGGCCGAGGCGGCGTTCGATCTTGCCGCTCGCCTCGCCGGTTGCCCCGGCTCGCAGGTCGGCGACCAGGTTTTCCAGTTCCGAAACCAGTTCGCGGGCGGTGGCGAACGGCGTGACGATATGCTGCGGCGCCCCGCCGTCGCGGTGGAAGCGGAAGTCCGGATCGCCGTAGCACTGGTAGGCCCCCCAGGTATTCACGTCGGGGAAGCGTTGCCAGGCATCCTCGCGGGCGACGCGGACCGCTTCGCCGAAGGTTTCGCCGGCCAGCATGCTGCGGTAGAACGTGGCGGCGAAGTCCTGTCCGGCGCGGTCGTCCACCGCCCAGCCGGCGGCGATGACGGCGCGCACGCCCATGCGGATGAATTCCTCGCCGAGATTGGCGGCCAGCCCGAGGCGGTCGAGTTCGCGCTGGCCATCGACGCGCCCGAGGTGACAGCAATTGACGAAGACCACTTCGGGCACGAAGCGCATCTGCGCGATGTCGCCCGGGGTCAGGAAATTGTCGGGGCCGATGACCATGCCGGAAACCTTGCCGGTGCCAGTCGGGTATTCGTGGACGCCGTGCCCGGCCAGATGCAGGATGCGCCAACTGTTCTTGTGCAGCGCTTCCATGATCGGCGTTGCCGTCTGGTCGATGCAGTCCAGCACGTCATATCCCTCGGCCGCCAGTAGTTCGGCCACTTGCTGCGCCTCGTCGCGGGCGCCGGGCAGGTCGGAGAAGTCGGCGCAGGCCTGAAGATCGGGGTTGCCGATGACCAGCGCCGTGTTGCCCAGGCTGTGGGCCGGCCGCTGGCGGAAATCGGCGGTGCGGAACTGGCGGACGAAGCCGGCGGCGACGGCGGGCGGGCGTTCGCCGGTGCTCCAGCGGTTTTCCAGCAGCTCCCACGGGTAGCAGGCCGACTGGCGGTCGACGATGATGACCAGGTTGCCCTGCTGCGGCGACAGTTCGCGCAGGCGCAGCGGCAGCAGCATTTCGTACAGCGTCTTGGCGGCTTCGGAATTCTGGCCGGTATCGCGGCTGGCGATCTTGACGAAGGCGTCGGCCAGCGCCAGTTGGCCGGTGGCCAGCGTCTCCTCGGCGCGCGCCCGGTCGGTCGGGAAGAGGAAGCGCAGGCGATCTTCCTGGCGGATGATTTCGAGGCGCTGGTACCACTCGTTCGGGGTGTCGAAGCGGACGCGGCGGCGACCAGCCTGGGCCGTCTCGACGCAGCCGGCGGGCCAACTGATGGCCAGGGCGAGTTGCTCGTTGAGCAGGATGCGGCCCAGCGCTTCGGCCGCCGAAATGGCCACATCCTCATACAGTTCGAGCACTTCGAGGCGGTCGACCAGCACCCGGCCATCGAGTTGCTGCTCGGCCAGCGCGCGGTTGGTGGCGATCGCGGCGCGCAGGATGGCTTCCAGCGAATCGCCGACCGGCAGGCCGCCGGCGCCGGTGCCGACCAGCAGGCAGGTGATCGCCGCCGAGCGGGGCCGGCCGCTTTCTCCGAAGCGGGCATCGGGCCAGTAGGCGACCTTGAGCGAAAAATCGAGCAGGGCATCGCGCACCGACGCTTCGAGCAGGCCGGGGCTGAGGGCGCCGATCTGGCCGAGGCCGACGACCAGGGCGCCCATCGGCTTGGCCGTCGGCGAATCATTGAGCAGCACGGCGTGGCTGCCGAGCGGTCCGGGGTAGATGCCGAGGTCGAGGCGGCGCGTCAGATGGCCGCCGAGCTGGCGGTCGAGCGCCGCTTCGGCGCTGACCACGGTGTCGCCCTGGTAGTGGCCGACGACGACCGGATAGCGGGCGTAGGTCAGGTTGCCGTGGCGGATGCTGACTTCGATCGGTGGCGACTGCTTGGCGTTTTCGGCCATTTCCGCACGTTGACCGGAGAAACCGAAGCCGGCAATGTCGTCGGGCGACGGGATGCCATCGGCCGGCGCTGCCGGCGGCAGCACGAAGCGTTCCTCGCCGCCGGCGGCGCGGCTGCGGGCCGGCGGCGTGCTCGGCAGCAGGCTGGTCTGGCCGTTGACCAGAATGTCGAGATAGCCGGGGAAGGCCTTGGGCTGGGCGCACAGCATGTCGTGCGCGGTGTCG
>CAMLHL010000110.1 GCA_946479855.1 uncultured Pseudomonadota bacterium | reverse complement strand
GCCAACCAGCCGCTGGTGCTGGCCGGCTGCCTGGACATCAAGTCCTCGATCAAGGCCGCCCGTTTCGTGCGCTTCTGCGACGCCTTCAACATTCCGGTCGTCACCTTCGTTGACGTCCCGGGCTTCATGCCGGGCACCACGCAGGAATACGGCGGCATCATCAAGCACGGCGCCAAGCTGCTCTACGCCTACGCCGAATGCACCGTGCCCAAGGTCACCGTGATCACCCGCAAGGCCTACGGCGGCGCCTACGACGTGATGTCGTCCAAGCACCTGCGCGGCGACGTCAACCTGGCCTGGCCGTCGGCCGAAATCGCGGTCATGGGCCCGAAGGGCGCGGTCGAGATCATCTTCCGCGAAGAGAAGAACGATCCGGCCAAGCTGGCCGAGCGCGAAGCCGAGTACAAGGCCAAGTTCGCCAACCCGTTCGTCGCCGGCGCCCGTGGCTTCATCGACGACGTCATCATGCCGCACGCCACCCGCAAGCGCATCGCCCGTTCGCTGGCCATGCTGCGCGACAAGAAACTCGACAACCCGTGGCGCAAGCACGGCAACATTCCTCTGTAAGCGTCAGGGAGAAAAAGGAATATGTTTACCAAGATTCTGATTGCCAACCGCGGCGAAATCGCCTGCCGCGTCATCAAGACCGCCCGCAAGATGGGCATCAAGACGGTTGCCGTCTATTCCGAGGCCGACAAGGACGCGCTGCACGTCGACCTGGCCGACGAAGCCGTCTGCATCGGCCCGGCCGCCTCGAAAGAGTCCTACCTGGTCATGGACAAGATCATCGCGGCCTGCAAGCAGACCGGGGCGCAGGCCGTCCATCCGGGCTACGGTTTCCTGTCCGAGAACGCCGAGTTCTCGCGCCGCCTGGAAGAAGAGGGCATCAAGTTCATCGGGCCGAAGCACTACTCGGTCGCCAAGATGGGCGACAAGATCGAGTCCAAGAAACTGGCCATCGCCGCCCAGGTCAACACCATCCCCGGCTACAACGATGCCATCGCCGGTCCGGACGAAGCGGTGAAGATCGCCCAGGGTATCGGCTACCCGGTGATGATCAAGGCCTCCGCCGGCGGCGGCGGCAAGGGCCTGCGCGTCGCCTACAACGATGCCGAGGCGCACGAAGGCTTCTCGTCCTGCGTCAACGAAGCGCGCAACTCCTTCGGCGACGACCGCGTCTTCATCGAGAAGTACGTGCTCGAACCGCGCCACATCGAAATCCAGGTGCTCGGCGACTCGCACGGCAACTACGTCTACCTGAACGAGCGCGACTGCTCGATCCAGCGTCGTCACCAGAAGGTCATCGAAGAGGCGCCGAGCCCCTTCGTCGATCCCGAGATGCGCAAGGCGATGGGCGAACAGGCCGTGGCGCTGGCCCGCGCGGTCAATTACGAGTCGGCCGGTACGGTCGAATTCGTGGTGTCGGGTGCGACCAAGGAGTTCTACTTCCTGGAAATGAACACCCGCCTGCAGGTCGAACACCCGGTCACCGAACTGATCACCGGCCTCGACCTGGTCGAGCAGATGATCCGCGTCGCCTACGGCGAAAAGCTGCCGATTACGCAGGCCGACGTTGGCATCAACGGCTGGGCCATGGAATGCCGGATCAACGCCGAAGACCCGTTCCGCGGCTTTCTGCCGTCCACCGGCCGTCTGGTCAAGTTCCAGCCGCCGAAGGACATCCCGGGCCAGGTGCGCGTCGATACCGGCGTCTACGACGGCGGCGAGATCTCGATGTACTACGATTCGATGATCGCCAAGCTGATCGTGCATGGCGCCACCCGCGACCAGGCCATCGCCCGCATGCGCGATGCGCTGAACGGCTTCGTCATTCGCGGCATCTCTTCGAACATCCCGTTCCAGGCGGCGCTGATGCAGCATCCGCGCTTCCAGTCCGGCATTTTCGATACCAGCTTCATCGCCAAGGAATACCCGAAGGGCTTTGACGCCTCGATGGTGCCGCACGACGATCCGGCTCTGCTGGTTTCCGTCGCCGCCTATGTCTATCGCGCCTACACTGACCGCGGCGCTTCAGTGTCCGGCCAGCTGCAGGGCCACGAGCGCATCGTCGGCGACCACTGGTGCGTCGTCCGGCTGAACCCGAACGGCAACGAGAACCACAGTGTCGTCGCCCGGCCGGTTCCGGGGGGCTATCACATCGAGTACAAGGGCGAGAACTACGAGATCCTGTCCGACTGGAAACTGGGCGAATCGCTGTTCAACGGCACCTGCAACGGTCAGGAATTCACGCTGCAGATCGAGCGCCACAAGACCAAGTACTCCCTGTTCCATTGGGGCACCCGCGCCGACTTCATGGTGATGAGCGCCCGTGCCGCCGAATTGCTGGCCCTGATGCCCGACAAGCCGGCCCCCGATCTCTCCAAGTTCCTGTTGTCCCCGATGCCTGGCCTGCTCCGCGAAGTGGCGGTCAAGGTCGGTCAGGAAGTGAAGGCCGGCGAGAAACTGGCGGTCATTGAAGCGATGAAGATGGAAAACATCCTCAAGGCCGACCAGGACTGCAAGGTCAAGAAGATCTCGGCGGCGGCCGGCGAAAGCCTGACGGTGGATCAGATCATCGTTGAGTTCGAGTGACGGTTTTGGCCGTTTTTGACGGTCGACCGTGACCGGCAGGCAACATTGCCGGGAGCTAGCATTTAACGCTGCAAGCAAGGCCCGCCGAAAGGCGGGCCTTTTTCATTGTGCTTTGACGGCGTAGCGGACGAAATCGATGCCGCGTTCCAGGATTTCGGTGGGGGCGACGTTGCCGACCGAGCTTCCTGCCAGCGCCAGGGTGCTGAACAGGCGCACGCCGGCGGTCGCTGGAACGATCATCGAAAGCGTATCGCCATGGCGCAGCAGAAAGACCGGGATGTTCGGCGCCTGCTTGTCCTGCCCTTGCGGTTTGGCCAGCCGGGTCGCCTCGATCGCTTCGTCATACCACACGAGATCGGCGCTCAGGGCGCCGCCGGCATTGGCTTGCAGGCCTTGCATGACGCCCAGGCAGGGCACGCCCTGGCGCACCGAAGCGATCAGGCAGGGCGACAGGCGACGGGCGCCTTCGCGGTCGACGGGGCGCAGCGCCTTGCCGTCGACCAGCGTCCAGTTCTCGCCGGGCACGTCCAGTTTCTTGACGGCGGTCGGCAGGCTCGAAACGCGGTCGAAACCGAACATGGCGACGCGCTGGTGGGCCAGCGTCGCGCTGCTGCTGTCCATGGCGTCGCCCCGGTTGAGTATTTCGCCGGCAAACACGGCATAAGCATTCTCGGCGCCGAAGGTGATTTCGATTTCGCCGATTTCCGTCGCCGCCTGCCGGACTTGTGCATCAAGGCTGGCCTCGATCTGGCGCAGCAGGCGGATGCAGGCGGCGGCCGAAAGTTCGCGGCCGAGTTTCAGCGCTTCCGGGGTGTCGCCGTTCTGCAGGGCCGCAATCCGCTGGTTGATCTTGCGGGTGACCTTGCGGATTTCCAGCCAGCGCGGTACTTCGTCCGGTAGCGTGGCGCCGAACAGCGGCGTGAGGTCGACCGAGTGGGCCTTAGGGTCGTCCTCGGGCGTCCGCCGGAAAACGGTTAGTTCCCGCCAGCGGCTGATCGCCCGGTTGGCGACGGCCAGTTGCGGGGCGGACAGGCGATAGGGGTCGATCAGGCGCAGCATGAAGGCCCAGGCCAGGTGGCCGGCGATATTGGCTTCGCCGAGATGGCGGAAATCGGGGTCGGCCAGCGGCTGGTGCGTCAGCCCGGCGGTTTCGGCCTCGGCGAGGACGGCGAACAGTAGCCGATCAAGCAGGGGGGGGCACTCGCGGGCGGCGAGGAAGTGGCAGTATTCGGCCATCCGGAAAGCACAGGCGGCGCGATTCAGGGGCAGGCCTTTTGCGGTCGGGGCGAGGCTGGGCACCCGGCGCAGATAGGCAACGCCAAGACGCAGCCAGAGGCGCTGGGCCAGTTCGAAAATGCGCTGATCCTCATCCGGCATCGGCAGCGCCTTGCGCAGGTAACGTGGTTCGATGGCCTGCTGGGCCGGTGCCGCGCTGGTGCGCAGCAGGTTGAGCAGCTCGATGGCCGATTCCGGCGGCAGGTCGGCGGCATCGATGGCCTCGATCTGCATGGCGAGGGCAGCCAGCATGTGCAGCGGCTGGGTTTTCGGCTGGCTCTCCAGCCAGGCGTTGGCCGACGCTGGGTCAGCAAAGGCAAGGTCGATGTTCTTGCGCGGTTCGGGCAGGGTTAACCAGTGCATTGATAGACCTTCCGGGGTATGCTCAAACCATGAGCGGATTTGAACATTATGATCGCGAATTGGCCGATCTCGATAACGAGATTCGTCATTACGCCGCAGTCTGCGGCGTCGATCTGGCCAAACGCAGCGAGATCGATGCTTGCCTGCGCCTTCATCATGACGGTTGGGTTGCCGACAAGGCGCGCGAATCGCTGCAGGGGCTGCTGATTCTGCGGATCAAGCTGGAGGCGGAGATGCTGGAACTCGGCTTTTCGCCGCCGCCGCTCGTTCCACCGCCAGCAGAGGATGACGGGGGCGCCTAGCGGATGCTGATGGCCGTGGCCGGACAGGGCGCGACACAGGCGCCGCAGCCCGTGCAGGTTTCCAGATCGATGTCGGGAATGGGGTTGCCGCCCAGTCGTGGCTGGAAGCGAATGGCCCTGGCGTCGCAGAAATCGCCGCAAATACGGCATTCGACACCCTTTTTCGGCAGGCAGGCATCGCTGACCCGGGCCCGGTAGGGCCAGGGGGCGGCATCGTCGTTGTCGCGGCTCAGCGCCCGGGGTTGGCAGGCAGTGACGCAATCGGCGCAGAAGGTGCATTCGCCGCGGCTGAAATCAACGGTCGGGTAGGCCCCGTCGCCGGCGACCAGGATGCCTTGCGGGCAGGCCTTCAGGCAGTCGTTGCAGCGGGTGCAGCGATCGCTGAATGCGCTCTCGGGCAAGGCCCAGGGCGGCCGGATTTCGGCCTTCGGGCGCGGTCGACCGCGGAGAAAGCCGCGGCGGGACAGATCGACCACGCCGTGACTCCTACTTTCCTGCCTTCATCTTCTCGATGCCCTGGCGCAGTATCTGATCGATCTCGGAGCCGGGTTCGATTTGCGGTAGCAGGGCTTCCCAGTAGGCGATCCCCTTCTGCTTGTCGCCCGCTTCCATCGCGGCGGCGCCGGCCAGGAAAAGGCTGTGGCCGTGCTTGGGATCAATCTGCAGGGCCCGTTCGATCAGTTGGGTCGGCTTGCCCTGCAGCCCCTTGCCGTTGGCCATGGCGATCGTTTCGGCATAGCTGGCCAGCAAGTCAGGATTGTCGTTGATGGCCTTTTCCGCCTTGGCGTAGGCCTGCACCGCTTCGTCGTAACGGCCCAGCGATTTGTAGGAACGGGCCAGCATCAGCCAGCCCTGCATGTCGTCCGGGTTGGCTTTCATCTTCTCGGCCAGCTTGGCGACCATTTCATTGATCTTTTCCGGCGACATTTGCGGCATTGGCGCCTGGGCAGCCGTCTGCGTCGGGTCGAGCGCCCGCGGATTGCCAAGGAGTCCGTAGCCGAACAGGGCGAGGATGGGCAGCAGGAGCAGGATGGCAATGGCCGTCTTGCGGCTTGGGCCATGGGTAGCCGGGGTGGCGGCATCGGCAACGGCCGGTTCGACTTCTTCCAGCAGGCGGCGCTGCAACTCGCGCTTGGCTTGCTCGAAGTCGGCCTCGGCCAGCGAGCCTTCGGCGTTCTCGGCGCCGAGCTCGGCCAGCTGGTCGCGGAAGATGGCGAGGTTGGCTGCCTTGCGGTCGGTTTGCGGCTTGGGGGCGCGCAGGCCGAGCCAGAGCGGCGGCAGGACGAAGGCGGCAACCACCACGATCAACAGGATGGCGAAAATGGCGAACTGGGTCATTTCTGGTTGATTTCCTTGAGCAGCGCGTCGGC
>CAMLHL010000109.1 GCA_946479855.1 uncultured Pseudomonadota bacterium | reverse complement strand
AATCAGCGGGAAGTACCAGCGGTAGGGGAGCAGGGCGAACAGCTTCAGCAGGCGGGTGAAACGCTGCGGGAAATGGATCTCGAAATTCGCCGTTTTGAAGCCGTCGACCGTGGCGATCGCCGCCTGTTCCGGGGTCAGCAGGGCGGGCATGGCGAAGTCGTTTTGGGCCGTCAGCCGGGTCGAGACGAAACCCGGGTTGATGACCCAGACGCCGATGCCGCGCGGCGCCAGGTCGAGATGCAGGACTTCGGCGAAATGGATCAGCGCCGCCTTCCCCGGCCCATAGCACAGCGCCCGGGGCAGGCCGCGATAACCGGCGACGCTGGCGACGAAGGCGATGCCGCCGCCGGGCTTGAGGTCGGGCAGCATGCTGGCCGTCAGGCGCATGGCGCCGTTGAAATTCACCGCCACGACCCGCTCGGCCACCGCCAGGTCGAAATTATCGGCGCCCATCGGCACGTAGTCGCCGGCCAGGTAAACCACGAGGTCGATGCCGCCCAGCGCTGCCAGCACGGTTGCGCGGGCGCCGGCCAGGCTGGCCGTGTCGGTAACGTCGCAGATGACAGGCAGCGCGCCGCTGTCCGCGCTCATCTGCAGCTTGCGCGCGTCGCGCGCCGAGATGGCCAGGCGGGCGCCGCGCCGGGCCAGTTCGCTGGCCAGCGCCGCGCCAATGCCGCTCGAGGCGCCGATCAGCCAGACGCGCTTGCCGGTCCAGTCGGTAATGACCGGGTTCATCGCTTGACGAAGCTCAGGGTCACTTCGCCGAGACGGAAGCCCCATTTGGACATGGTGGCGCGGTTGATCATCACCTTGTCGTCGACCAGGAACATCCAGTCGTCGAAATCGACGTGGTAAACCGTGCCATCGACCGGCAGCGCCAGCACGTAGCGCCAGCGCAGGGCGTTGCCGGCAACTTCGCCGATCGCCTCGCCGATCACGTCGTCGGCCGTGCCGCGGAAAGTGCCGTCGGCCTGCCGGGTCAGCGTCCACACCCGGCGCGAACTGCTGCCATCCGACCACTGGAAATTTTCGTCGAGGATGCCGGTATCGCCCGTCCATGTCGCCTCGATGACGACATGGAAGCGCTTTTTCACCTCGCCGGAACGCCCCTGGAAGATGCCCCAGGCGTCGAGCGTGCCGTTGAGGTAGCGCTGCACATCGAGGGCCGGCTGCTCGGCCCGGTATTGTTCGACGCCGGTCGAGGCGCAGGCGGTCAGGCCGAGGGAAAACAAGGCGGCAGCGAGCAGTTTCATGATTCGAGCTCCAGAGAGTGGCGCCAGCGCCAGAGCAGCAGCCCGGCCAGCGTCTTGAAGGCGAGGGGCAGCAGGGCGTAGGCGAAAGTCAGCGCGGCTAGGCCGCTGGCGTTGCCCGGCACATAGCCGAGCAGGCCGAGCAGCGGCAGGGAAAGCCCGGCGGCCAGCGCCAGGTTGAGTTTGGCGACGAAATTCCAGACGCCGAAGCAGGCCCCGGCCTGCCCCTGGCGTTCGCCGAGGTCGGCCGCCAGGGCGGCCGGCAGGGCGAGATCAGCGCCGAGCGCCAGGCCGGAGGCGATGCAGATGACGGTGAAGGCCCCAAGATCGCCGGGACCCAGCAGGCTGGCGCCGGCGAAGGCGGCGATCGACAGGGCCATGGCAAGCAGCCAGGCGGTGATCCGGCCATAATGCGCCGCCACCCGGACCCAGGCGGGCAGGGAGAGGGCGCCGGCGATGAAGTAGGCGGCGAGCAATGGCCCGCTCGACTTTTCCAGTTGCAGGACATCGGCGACGAAGAAAAGGAACAGCGTCGCCGGCAGCGCCGTGGCGATGCCGTTGGCGATAAAGACCAGCAACAGGCGGCGGAAGGCGAGATCGGCAAGGACCCGGCGCAGGCTGGGCCATAGCGCTTCGCTGGCAGCGGCGAGCGGCCGCCCGCTGCCCACACCGGCAAAGGTGCTGGCGGCGCCGATCAGCAGCAGCGGCGGCAGGATCCAGCTCAGGCGGGCGATGCCGTCGTTCAGGCCGGTCGCCAGCAAGCCGGGCAGGGCGGCGGCGAGAATGACGCCGAGCAGGCCGAAGCCCTCGCGGGCGGCGGTCAGTCGGGTACGCAGTTCGGAATCGGCGCCGACATCGGCCCCCCAGGCCTGGTAGGCGACGGTAGCGGCCGAGAAACCGAGGTAGGTCAGGGCCAGCGAAGCGAGCAGCCAGGGGCCGGCGTGTTCGGCCGGCGGATTGAGCAGGGCGACGAAGCCGAGGGCAAAGGGCGGCAGGGCGAGAGCCACCATGCGCGGCCGGGAAACCCGGTCGGCCAGCCAGCCCAGCCAGGGATCGATGCCGGCATCGAGCAGGCGGGCGCCGAGCAGAATGAAGCCGAGCAGCGCCAGCGGCATGCCTGCCGTTTCGGCATAGTAGCGCGGCACGTGAACGTAGACGGGCAGCGCGGCAAAGGCCAGCGGCAGGCCGAGCAGGCCGTAGGCGAGGATGCGGGCGTTGCTCATGTCAGGCCGCCGTGCGCTTGAGCAGCGCGGCGCGCAGGTCGGGGGCGCTGGTTTTCGGGTCGAGCCAGATGGCGAAGAAGGCGCGGGCGAAGGCCGGCTCGTCGATGCTGCCGAGCAGGCGGTCGTTGCAATGGAAGCGGGCACCGGTCGGCAGGAAGTGGCCGACGATGTAATCGCCCGGAGCGACGTCGGGAAACAGCCGCGCCATTTGCTCGCCCCAGCGTTTCAGCGTGCCCTCGTCGGCGCTGCCGAGATGGCGGATTTCCTGGACGCTGGCATCGGCGATCGCCTGCCCGGCAATGTGGCGCCGGTAGGTCAGCTTTAGGGCGAGCGGTGGCTGCAGCGGGTCGTCGCCGGCCCACAGCGTCGCTTCATAGACGAGGAAGCCGAAGCGCCGGAACTCGCCACTGCCCCAGCGCCGCAGGCCGGCGATCGGATCGTTGCCGGCGAAGGCGGCGAAGGGCAGCGCCGCCAGGGCCAGCAGCAGGTGGCGCCGGGCGGCGGAAGCGGGCTGGTTTTTGCCGCTTTTGCGCCGTCGACCGTCGCCTTCGCCCGGATTCAGGCCAAGCGCCAGGCGCTCAGCGATGCGCAAGTTCAAACTGGACGACATCGATGTTCCCGGCCAGGAAGCCGGCCTCGCAGTAGCACAGGTAGAGGCGCCACAGACGGCGGAAGTGCTCGTCAAAGCCGAGCTTCTGGATTTCCGGCCAGCGCGTTTCGAAGGCCTGCCGCCATTCGGCCAGCGTGCGGGCGTAATCGGTGCCGAAGGCGTATTCGTTGCGGACCAGCAGGCCCTGTCGGGCGGCCGCTGCCCGGAAGGCAGCGCGCGACGGCAGCATGCCGCCGGGGAAGATGTACTGCTGGATGAAGTCGGTCCCCTTGCGGTAGTCGGCAAACAGGTCGTCGCGGATGGTGATGCTCTGGATCACCGCCTTGCCGCCCGGTTGCAGCGCCCGGGCCACCGTTTCGAAGTAGGTCGGCCACCAGCGTTCGCCGACCGCCTCGAACATTTCAATCGAGACGACGTGGTCGAACTGCCCGTCGATATCGCGATAATCCTGCAGGCGCAGGTCGGCCTGCGGCACGCGCTTTTGCGCCCAGGCCAGCTGTGACGGCGAGAGGGTCAGGCCGGTGACGGCCAGTCCGTCCGCGACGGCCAGTTCAGCGAAGCCGCCCCAGCCGCAGCCGATTTCCAGCACGCTGTCGCCAGGGCTGGCCTGCAGCCGGTTGAGAATGCGGCGGTACTTGGCATGCTGGGCGCTTGCCAGCGACCCGTCGTCGCTGTCGCGGTAGATGGCGGCCGAATAGCTCATGCCGGGGTCGAGCCACAGTTGGTAGAAATCGTTGCCGAGATCATAGTGGGCCAAAATGTTTCTCCTGCTGCCAGCGCGGTTGTTGCGGTTGAACCAGTGGCGGAGGCGGGCGGTGACCAGGTTTCGCCAGGCGCCGTAGACGGCCCTGCGCAAAGCGTCGCGATTGCGCGCCAGCAGGTTGAGCAGGCCGGTGATGTCGGGGGAATCCCAATGGCCGTCGAGATAGGACTCGGCCAGCCCGATGTCGCCGCGCGCCAGGACGAGGCGGAACATCGCCTCGTCATGCACCTGCAGCGTGATGCCATGGTCGCCTTCGCCGAACAGGGCGCTCGACCCATCGGGCAGACGGACTTCGAGCAGGCCGCCGCGCAGTTTTTCCAGCAGCTCGAAGACCAGGCCGGTGTCGCGGGCCAGGCGTTCGCTGTTGCGCAGGATCATCGTATTGTTCATTTGGTCGATTCCCGGAGTGATTGAGGGAGATGGGCGCCCCGGAAGGGCACCCCTTTCAGCCAGAGCTTCAGCGCCTGCCAGTGGATGCGGTAGAGCACGCCGGCGGTCAGGAAAGGCATGCGCAGGAAGGCGCCGAGCAGGGCCCTGGCGGTCCACGCCTGCGCCTTGCCGGAAATGGCGGTGAGCAGCAGTTCGCCGTCGGCGTCGTCGTAGTCGATGCGGGTCAGCTGTGCCGGCCGCGCGAGGTGGAAACGGAAGCGATAGCCGCCAGCGATCTCGTTGAAGGGCGAGACGTGGAAGATCTTCTCGGCGCGCAATTCCTGCCCGTCGCACAGCGGCGAAGCGTCGGGGTTGTGCAGCAGGTAGGCGTGGGTGCCGCCGAAAGTGTTGTTCACCTCGGCCAGCACCGCGATCAGCGCGCCTGCACGGTCATGGCAGAACCAGAAACTGACCGGGTTGAAGACGAGGCCGCAGACACGCGGAAAGGTTTGCAGGATGATCTCGCCGTCGTCCGGCAGACCGCGTTGACGCAGCAGGGCCTCGATCCACGGCAGGAGGGGGCTGCCGTCGCGCGGGCCGTGGTCCTTTTGCCGGAAACTGAGCAGATTGCTACGGTCGACCCCGAAAATGCCGCAATTTCCCGCCGCCAGGTTGCGTACCGGCAACTGCACGTAGAAGACCGGATAGACGAAGGTGTTGACCGCCGGGCGCAGCCGCCGGTGCATGACGCGGCCGAGGAAGAGGCGGGGGCGGGCGTTCATCTTCGCCTCAGGCCGTTGCCGTGGCGCGCGGCTCGACGCTGGCCGCATCCTGCCAGGGGGCGCGGATGCCCATGCCATTGGCGACGCGCAGCGCTGAATTCAGGCCGTCCTCATGAAAACCGTAGCTGCCCCAGGCACCGGCCAGCCAGATGCCGTATTCACCCTGCACCGAGGCCAGACGCTGCTGCGCGGCGATGGCCGGGGCATCGAAGATCGGGTGGGCGTAAGAGAACTCGGCCAGCACGGTGGCCGGGTCCGGCTCGCGTGCCGGGTTGAGGGTGACGACGACCGGCGTCGCGAAGGGGAGCGGCTGGAGCTTGTTGATCAGGTAGGAAACCCCGACCGGCTGCTGGCCCGGCTCGCCGCTGCCGGCGAAGTAGTTCCAGGCCGACCACAGCTTTTCGTCGCGCGGCAGCAGGGCGCGGTCGGTGTGGAGCAGGGCCCGGTTGGGCTGGTAGCGGATGGCGGACAGCACTTCGCGCTGGCCGTCGCTGGCGGTAAAGCCGAGGATGGCCCGGGCCTGGTCGCTGTGGCAGGCCATCACCACCTGGTCGAAATGCTCGCTGCCAGCGGCATGGGTCAGGCGCAGGCCGCTGCCCTCGCGCGTCACGGCGCTGACCGGGCAGGCCAGGCGGACGGCGGCACCGTTGGCGCTCAGCCGGGCGGCGATCTTGTGCACGTAATCGCGCCCGCCGCCTTGGACGGTGCGCCACAGCGGCCGGTCGAATACCTGCAGCAGGCCGTGGTTGCGGCAGAAGCGGATGAAGGTGGCGAGCGGCATGTCGAGCATCTGGCCGGTCGGGCAGGACCAGATGGCGGCCGCCATCGGCAGCAGGTACCAGTCGGCGAAGGCGGCGGAATAGCGCCCGGCGTTCAGGAAATCGCGCAGGCTGCGCTGCCGGTCCGGGTGCGAGGCCAGCCAGGCCATGCTTTCACGATTGAAGCGGAGGATGTCGGAGAGCATCGACCAGAACTGCCGGCGAACCAGGTTGCGCTTCTGGCCGAAGATGGTCGCCAGATTGCTGCCGGCCCATTCGAGATCGGGGTTTTCCAGGCTGACGGCAAAGGACATCT
>CAMLHL010000108.1 GCA_946479855.1 uncultured Pseudomonadota bacterium | reverse complement strand
CGGGCGATCAGGCCCTTGCCGCCGCGCGGCACGATGACGTCGACGAATTCGCGCAGGGTGATCAGTTCGCCGACCGCGGCACGGTCGGTGGTGGCGATGACCTGCACGGCATCGGCCGGCAGCCCGGCGGCCTGGAGGCCTTCCTGGACCAGCGCGGCGATGGCGCGGTTGGAACGGATCGCCTCCGAGCCGCCGCGCAGGATCGCCGCGTTGCCCGACTTCAGGCAGAGCGCCGCGGCGTCGGCGGTGACGTTCGGGCGGGCTTCGTAGATGATGCCGATGACGCCGAGCGGGACGCGCATCTTGCCGACCTGGATGCCGGACGGGCGGTACTTGATGTCGGTCATCTCGCCGATCGGGTCGGCCAGCGCGGCAACCTGCTCGACGCCCTCGGCCATGCTCTCGACGCCCTTGGCGGACAGCGTCAGGCGGTCGATCATGGCGGCCTCCAGGCCGGCGGCACGGGCGGCGGCGAGGTCTTCCTGGTTGGCGGCGACCAGTGCGGCACTGTCGCGGCGGATGGCGGCGGCGATGTGCAGCAGGGCGGCGTTCTTCTCGGCGGTCGTCGCTCCGGCCAGGCGGCGCGACGCAGCACGGGCCTGGCGCCCGACGGTCTGCATGTATTCCTTGATGTCCATGGTGTGTTTTGTGCTGGGCAAAGGAACATTATAGCCAGACAAATTACAGGGAACTTCCGGAAGGAGGTAAACTCTTATCCGCAACGACAACATGGCTTTCCATCGAGGATCAGATGGCAGAAAAATTGATATTGCCGACCGAAGTCAAGGTCTGCGCGACGTGCAGCTTTTGGGACGGCGACCGCCAGGTGGATGCCGAAATGAAGCTGGTCGTGGTTTCCGAGCAATGCGAAGGGGAATGCCTGGTGCAGGAGACATCCAAGCCGGGTTTGCACGATGTTCGTCAGGAGTGCGGCTGCCTTTGGGAAGACCTTGAGCCGGACACGCCTGCGGACGATCAGGCCGCCGCCGACAAGGCGGCCTAGTTATTTCACCGCGGCGAGGCGCAGGCCGAGCCGCAGGAATTCTTCCCAGATATTGCCCTGGCCGATGCCCTTGGCCAGCCGGTCGATCTTTCCGGCGTGCTGCAATGCCGCTTCGAGGCTCGCCGTCGACAGACGCTGCAGGGCCTTCTTGACCGGCGCCGCACGCGGCCCCCAGACTTTCGCATCCTTGAGCAACAGGTCGACCGGCCGGCCGGCATCCAGTCCCGAACGGATACTGGTCAAGGCCCGGATTTCCTCGCTCATCGCCCACAGCACCAGCGGCGGCGCTTCGCCTTCCTGCATCAGGCCATCCAGGGTTCGGGTCAGGCGGCCGATATCGCCGGCCAGCAGGGCTTCGCGCAGGCTGTCGATATCGTAGCGGGCGACATTGAGGACGGCCTCGCGGATTTGTGTCAGCGTTAATTGCCCGGCCGGATAGAGCAGGCCGAGTTTCTGGATTTCCTGATGGGCGGCGAGCAGATTGCCTTCGACGCGCTCGGCAATGAACTTCAGGCTCTCGAGGTCGGCGCTCTGCTGCTGGCGGCGCAGACGGCCGGCAATCCAGCCCGGCAGTTCGGCCAGCGGCGGCGCCATCAGCTTGATCGCGACGCCGGCATTGACCAGCGCGGTGAACCAGGCGGCCTTCTCCTCGCGCCAGTCGAGTTCAGGCAGGGTGACCAGCAGCAGGTTGTCGAGCGACAGGTTCTGGCACCACTGCTGCAGCGCCGCGCTGCCTTCCTTGCCCGGCTTGCCGGTCGGGATGCGCAGGTCGATCAGCTTTTTATCGCCGAACAGCGACAGGTTGCCGCCGGCCGCCAGCAGCTGGCCCCAGTCGAAATGCGGCAGCACGGTCAGTACCTCGCGTTCGCTGTAGCCCTGCTGGCGCGACTTGGCACGGATGGCGTCGGCCGCCTCGATGACCAGCAAGGGGTCGTCGCCATAGAGGACATAAAGCGGGCGCAGCTCGCGTTCGAGGTGCGCCGCCAGCTGTTCGCCCTTGAGCAGCATTACTCGTCGTCTTCCCCGGCGTCGGGGTTTTTCGGCTTGATCAGGCTCAGCCGGCGCATGATCTGGCCGACCAGGTCATTGGTCATGTCGCGCCAGAGCAGGTTCTCTTCGATGTTCTTGGCAAGAACGTTGGAGTCATCGTAGGTGATGTCGCGGGTCAGGTTGACCTCGTTGGGCGGTACCAGCACCTTGCCCTGCCGGTTAACGATCCGGAAGCTGTAATTCATTTGCAGCCGGTATTCCCGGACGCGGCCCTGGGCGTTGACGCTGAGGATGCTCTTCTGGTGGCTGTCGGAGAGTTGCTGGAAGATGGCCTCGGCCGAATCGGCATCATCGACGATCTGGGTGCTGCCGCTGGCCCGGATGTAGCGTTGCAGCCAGATATTGACGTCGGCCGTTTCCGGCAGCGCGATGTACATCGTCTTGTAGGGCAGGTTGCCGCTGCTCGCGCCGCGCAGATGGAAGCCGCAGCCGCTCACGGCGGCGGCAAGCACGACTGCAAAAATCCGGGCGAGCAGGAAGCGCATGTTTGCCTCTTAAGCGACGATGTTGACCAGGCGGCCGGGGACGACGATGACCTTCTTGGCCGGCCGGCCTTCCATGAACTTGACGGCGTCCTCGCAGGCCAGCGCGGCGGCTTCGATGCTCGCCTTGTCGGCCTCGGCGGCAACGCGGATGGAACCGCGCAGCTTGCCGTTGACCTGCACCATCAGCTCGATCTCGTCCTGCTTCAGCGCGGCCGGATCGGCCTTCGGGAAGGCGGCGAGGCCGGCATCGGCGCCCGGCTTCAGCTCGGCGTAGAGTGCCTGGCCGATGTGCGGGACGATGGGGAAGAGCAGCAGGGCAATGCTTTCCAGGGTTTCCTGGGCCAGCGCGCGGCCGGTGGCATCTTTCAGGTCGGCCTTGTCGAAGGCGTTGAGCAGTTCCATGACCGCGGCGATGGCGGTATTGAACTGCTTGCGGCGGCCGTAGTCGTCGGCGACCTTGCCCATGGTCTGGTGCAGCTTGCGGCGCAGGTCGGCCTGGGCGGAACTGAGGCCGTCGTTGCTGGTGCAGGCGGCGACCAGGCCGACCTGCAGGTGATCGTAGGTGGTCTTCCACAAGCGGCGCAGGAAGCGGAAGGCGCCTTCGACGCCGGCATCGGACCATTCCAGCGACTGGTCCGGCGGCGAGGCGAACATGATGAACAGGCGGGCGGTGTCGGCGCCGTACTGGTCGATCAGCGCCTGCGGATCGACGCCGTTGTTCTTCGACTTCGACATCTTCTCGGTGCCGCCGATGACCACCGGCTGGCCGTCGGCGCGCAGCGTGGCGCCGGTCGGGCGGCCGCGTTCGTCGGTGACGACATCGACGTCGGCCGGGTTGATCCACTGCTTCTTGCCGCCTTCGAGCTCGCGGTAGAAGGTCGGGGCGACGACCATGCCCTGGGTCAGCAGGTTGGCGAAGGGTTCGCCGAGGTCGCCGATCAGTCCGACGTCGCGCATCAGCTTGGTGAAGAAGCGCGAATAGAGCAGGTGCAGGATGGCGTGCTCGATGCCGCCGATGTACTGGTCGATGCCGCCCTTGCACCAGTACTGGACGCGCTCGTCGACCATGGCCGTGGCGTTGTCCGGGCAGGCGTAGCGCAGGAAGTACCAGGACGACTCGAAGAAGGTGTCCATGGTGTCGGTTTCGCGCTTGGCGTGGCCGCCGCACTTCGGACAGGTGGTTTCGTAGAACTCCGGCATCCGGGCCAGCGGCGAGCCGGCGCCGGTGATCTCGACGTTCTCGGGCAGGACGACCGGCAACTGGTCGTCGGGCACCGGCACGTCGCCGCAGCTCGGGCAGTGGATGATCGGGATCGGGCAGCCCCAGTAGCGCTGGCGGGAAATGCCCCAGTCGCGCAGGCGGAACTGCACCTTCTTGTCGCCGATGTTCTTGGCGGCGAGGTCGGCGGCGATGGCATCGACGGCGGCTTCATAGGCCAGGCCGTCGTACTTGCCGGAATTGACGCAGACGCCACGGGTCTTGTCGCCGTACCACTCCTGCCAGCCGTCGAGGCTGAAGGTTTCGCCGTCGGCGGCGATGACCTGCTTGATCGGCAGGTTGTATTTCTTGGCGAAGGCGAAATCGCGTTCGTCGTGGGCCGGCACGGCCATCACGGCGCCGTCGCCGTAGCTCATCAGCACGTAGTTGCCGACCCAGACTTCGACCTGTTCGCCAGTCAGCGGGTGGGTCACGTAGATGCCGGTCGGCAGGCCCTTCTTTTCCATCGTGGCGATGTCGGCCTCGGCGACGCCGCCCTTCTTGCATTCCTCGATGAAGGCGGCCAGTTCCGGGTTGTTGGCGGCGGCCTGGGTGGCCAGCGGGTGTTCGGCGGCGACGGCGACGAAGGTGACGCCCATGATGGTGTCGGCGCGGGTGGTGAACACCCACAGTTTGTCGTAGGTGTCTCGGGCAAACTCGTCAGCCAGCGGGAAGGCGAAGCGCACGCCGGTGCTCTTGCCGATCCAGTTCTTCTGCATCAGGCGGACCTGCTCGGGCCAGCCTTGCAGGTTGTCGAGTTCGGACAGCAGTTCGTCGGCGTAGGCGGTGATCTTCATGTAATACATGGGGATCTCGCGCTTCTCGATCAAAGCGCCGGAGCGCCAGCCGCGGCCGTCGATGACCTGTTCGTTGGCGAGCACGGTGTGGTCGACCGGGTCCCAGTTGACGGTGCCGAGCTTCTTGTAGACCAGGCCCTTTTCATAGAGGCGGGTGAACAGCCACTGCTCCCAGCGGTAGTACTCGGGCGTGCAGGTGGCCAGTTCGCGGCTCCAGTCGATGGCGAAACCGAGCGACTTCAACTGCTTCTTCATGTACTCGATGTTCGAGTAGGTCCACCCGGCCGGCGGCACGTTGTTCTGCAGCGCGGCGTTTTCGGCCGGCATGCCGAAGGCGTCCCAGCCCATCGGCTGCATGACGTTGTAGCCCTGCATCTTGTGGAAGCGGGACAGCACGTCGCCGATCGTGTAGTTGCGCACGTGGCCCATGTGCAGCTTGCCGGACGGGTAGGGGAACATCGACAGGCAGTAGTACTTGGGCTTGGTCGTGTCTTCGACGGCGCGGGCGGCGCCGGTCTGGTCCCAGTGGGTTTGGGCGGCGCGCTCGATGTCGGCCGGGGTGTATTTGTCCTGCATGGGCATGGCGGAATTCATTCGCTGAAAATCGGGGATCAACCGCGAATTATACCGTTTCAATCCTGGCGATTTGCCGCGGCCGGCAAATCCGTTGCCGACGTTTGGGTTTTTGCCCGTTTGGGCCGGTCGACCGTAGGGCTCGCCGTTGTTTCCACGGCGATGTCCAGCGCTTGCCCGGTCGCGGCTGCAGGAGGGGCGGCTGTCGAGCCTGCACGCTCGGCAACCGCCGGTATTGCTTCAGTCCCGTCCGTCAGGCGGCTTTTTTGGGGCTGACCATGTTGCCCCAGGTGCTCTGCCAGCACTTGTAGGCATTCTGTGCCGCGAGGATCGAGAGCAGGGACATCCGGCTCTGGTGGCGCCACATCCACGATAGTTGCGGTGCCGGCGTCAGGCCATAAGTCGGCACATTGCCGACCTCTTCCTCGACGATGCCAAGGAAGCGTTCGACGGCCAGGCCCCAGTATTCGGAACCGTCGGCCTTGCCGGTCAGGTATTCGGCCTCGCTGACGGCGCGACGCCACAACTTGAGGGCCAGTTCATCGCTGATCCCGGCCTTGCGGGCGATCCACGGGAGGATCTTCGGTGCTTTCATGCTGTTCATGCTGTTTCTCCTTACGGTGGCGGTGGCCACTTATTCCATACGACTGCCTTGTGGGCAAAAGGTTTTGTGCACTGCAATATTTTTAGTTGAAGTATACGTGTGCGCTGGGTCGGCGTCTGTGAAAAAATGCATGTTTCTGTCGCTTGCGTTGCGCAAATGCAACGCTTTGGTCAGACCAATTAACCGGCCTGATCTCTGGAGCATATTCCTTTCTCATGTCCGATCTCCTTGCTAATCTGAATTCCCCACAACTTCAGGCAGTTACGCTGCCACCGGTGCATGCCCTGATCCTCGCCGGGGCCGGCAGTGGTAAGACCCGCGTGCTGACGACGCGGATCGCCTGGCTGATCTCCACCGGCCAGGTCGGGCCACACGGGGTGCTGGCCGTGACCTTCACCAACAAGGCGGCCAAGGAGATGACGGCGCGCCTGTCGTCGCTGGTGCCGATCA
>CAMLHL010000107.1 GCA_946479855.1 uncultured Pseudomonadota bacterium | reverse complement strand
ACCCCGTCGCCATGAGTTTTCAGACCTTTCAGCCTGCACTCACGCCACGGCTCGCCTTCCCGGGCAACCCACCAGACCGGCATTTCGGCCCAGGCCAGCGGATCATCGCCAAAGGGGTATAACCTGAGCCAGCCCCGAATCCCGTAGGGGTCGGCAAGCCGCCCCAGAACGACAATTTCGTTGCCAGCCAAAGCGAAACGACTTAGGCGGCTTGCTTGGCAGCGTGCTGCTTGACCAGGCGGGCAACCGTCGGCGACAGCTGGGCGCCGTTTTCCTGCCAGTAGGCCAGACGCTCGACGGAAACGCGCAGGGCTTCGGCATTGCCGGAAGCAACCGGGTTGTAGAAGCCGATACGTTCGACGAAACGGCCATCACGACGGTTACGGGAATCGGTAACAACCATGTTGTAGAAGGGACGCTTCTTGGCGCCACCACGGGCAAGACGGATAACAACCATGGGAATACTTTCGTTAGCTGGAAAAAAGACCGGAGATTATAGCGCTTTATCAAGGAAAAACAAGCCACTTAGATGACCAAAAATAATCACCCATCGGGACCGCCAGTCGACGGAAGTCCCCGATCAATGGCGATCAGGTAAATATTTGTTATCCTCCGAAAATCATGCACAGCGCGCCAGAGCTCCTCGCACCAGCGAATCCGGAAGCCAACATCAAGGGCATTCTTGAATGGCTGGCCCGGGCCCATGGCCGAACCGGCGCCGCAGATGCCGACCAGTTGCATCGCCAGCTTATGCTGCTGCGAGAGGCGCCGATTCCTGGCGCCCAGCGCCTCAAATTGCTCGACTTGCTTTATGGCCAGGCAGAACGCATCGCTGGCGCCGAAGTTCCGCGACTGAAGAATATCTCACTGCCCATTTCGCGCAAGCTGCGTCAGCGTGTACGGCTGTTGCTTGAACTGCTTGAAATCCTGACCCAGGATTATTTCAATACCCTGGCTGACCTGTTCGACCCGCAAGGCAGCACGACCTTACACCAGCCCAATATGTCGCTGCGCCGCGCAATGGGCACCATCGCCTGGCAAGTCCGCATCACCCACCTGATTGCCGCCCCAGCCGCCCCCGGTCTCTGGCAGCAACTGCATTCCGCCTTCCGCACCGCCCGACGCCTCGGCCTGCACGACCTCCCCGGCCCCCATGGCAGCCCGAGCATACGACACATTTACTCCGCCATCCTGCTCGCCGCCATCGCCCAACCCGCCTCCTTTGCAGCCAGGGAGCTGGAATTCATTAGCAAATACATTGCCGACAACAGGCTGCTCATCGATTTCTTCGATGCGCAGCCGCTCAATTGTCATGGCATTTTCTGGATTGATCCGGACAAGGATTTCCCCGCTCACGCACTGATTCGTCGCATGCCAAGCCCCGAAACCCGGGTGCTCTACTTTTCTTGCGATGCAATCGCCGAAGGCGCCCTCAAACACCGCGAGAAATTGATCCAGGGCCAGCCGGCATCCGCCCTCAATTTGCCACCATTTGCCGACACCCACACCGGCCCGGGTGTCCTGCAACGCCTGAGCCAACTCTGGGGCCATCCGGTCAAGCGCCGATTCTCGCGTCGTCGTCAATCCTATCGCGCTACCCTGTGTTCCGGACTTGGCAATCTCTGGCAACTTTTCCGCTCCCCCGGCAAGCAGCAGGGATTAAGCGAATGGATGGTCACCAACGAAAGCCCGGATGGCTACTCCCTGATGCATATCGCCGGACATACGGAGCACATCCGCGTCGGCGACATTGTTGCCCTGCAACCCGTCAGCGATACCGGCGAGAGCATCCCGGTCTGGCATATCTGCCTCATCCGCTGGGCTCTCTCGGAAAACCCGGAACATGTCGAACTGGGCCTGCAGATACTCGCGCCCCGAGCGATTCCCGTTGAAGTCGCGCATCCCTACGAACTCTCCAAGAATATTTCGGCTCTGCTTCTCCCGCCGACCCCGCCCCTGCGTCCGACCCATTCCCTGGTCGCCCCGACTGGCCTGTTCAATGAAAACACCCGTCGCATCATCGTTCTCCTTGAACAGGAGAACCTTGAAATTCGCGAGGTCCGGGCCACCCGCCTGGATGAACAAACCAGCAGCATCGAAATCTTCAGCGTTTCCCCGGACAGTTGATGCTAGCGGCAATCAAGCCGCCAAACAGCACTACTGCCCAGGAAAAATGCAGCCAGACCAGAAAAACGGGGAAAACGGCGAAGGCTCCGTAGATGCTTTTCAACATGGCAGAACTAACCAGAAACACCTCAAAAATCTTCTGCATGGCTGAAAATCCCAGCGTGGCGAATACCCCCCCGGTCAATGCTGCTCGCCGCGAAACCTCGGCATTCGGCACGGCGTAGTAGAGAAACGAGAAAAACATACCGAGCAACAAGACAGCAACGACCTTCAGCGCCAACCGGCGAAACCACATCGGCTCATCAAACAAGCCCAACGAAGTGGTCACGGCAAAGGACATGACGCCAGCCACCGCCCCCAGCACGAACGGCCAGACAGCCATCACAAACGCATAAAGCCGCAGACGCCCCAGCAATGGGCGCGGCTTGACCTGCCACAAGTGGTTGAACGCCCGCTCGATGGTATTCATCAGCAGAAAGGCCGTAACGCTGAGCATGGCAACGCCTGCCACGGTCAATTGTTGCGCCTTGTGCGAAAACTTGCCGATATTTCCAGCGATGGCGCCAGCCGCCCCGGTTGGCAACAGGGCTTCGCGAACCAGCAGGTCGAGCCGCATTACCAACAGGTCTAGGTAGGGAACGGCGCCGGCGACGGCAAGCACGACTGCGACCAGCGGCACCAGTGCCATCAGGGTTGTAAAAGCCAGCGCAGAACTGGTCTGCATCATATTCTCGCTATGAAAGCGACGAAAAATATTCAGCGTACCCGCCTGTTTTGAACGGCGGCCGCGAGTTCGGGAGTGCGATTGCATGGGGCCGTATAATAGCCGACCATGCAAGATATCCCTTCCTCCCTCGCTTACCGCAACGGTGCTGGCCATGCACCGGTCAAGCACGTTGCAATTTTGACCCCAAACCCGAGTCGACCGTGAGCTCCACCCGCTACCAAATCGCTGCCAGCGCCAGCCTCATTGCGCTGATCTTTCTTTGCCTGGCCTGGGAAGGTTGGCTGGCTCCGCTCAGACCCGGCGGCTCATGGATGACGCTGAAAGCGGCATTCCTGCTGCCCGCCCTATTCGGCATCCTGCGCGGCAAGCGTTACACCTATAAGTGGCTGTCGTTATTCATCCAGCTCTACCTGATGGAAGGATTGCTCCGTGCCACCAGCGACAGTGGCCTTTCGCGCTGGTTGGCCGTTGGCGAATCGCTTCTTACTGTCATCCTGTTCGCTTCCGCGATCCTTTACGTGCGGGCCACCCGCCCCCCCAAAGCGGAAAAAGCCGCCCAGTCGAACTGAAGCGGCTTTTCGGCAGCACAACAGGGAATCAGACGTCGCCCTGCGCCTTGACCTTGTCGAGGGTAAAGTGCAGCCGGTTCAACGCATTCAGGTAGGACCGCGCCGATGCGATAACGATATCAGTATCCGCCCCATTACCGTTGACGATGCGCCCCTCCTTGGCAAGACGAGTCGTTACTTCACCCTGAGCATCGGTCCCGGTAGTAATCGCATTGACCGAATAAAGCATCAATTCAGCCCCGCTAGCAACGATGCTTTCTATGGCCTTGAAGGTCGCATCGACCGGACCGCCACCGTCGGCCTCACCTTTCCGCTCCTCACCACCGACGCTAAGAATGACTCTTGCATGCGGCATTTCACCCGTTTCCGAACAGACATGGGAATACAGCAGCTTGTAATGCTCCAGATCCGGTGTCACCACCTCATCCGAAACCAGCGCATGGAGGTCTTCGTCAAAGATTTCATGCTTGCGGTCGGCCAACTCCTTGAAACGTGCAAAAGCCGCATTCAGCGCCTCATCACTGTCCAGTTCGATGCCCAGCTCATGCAGGCGCGTCTTGAAGGCATTACGCCCGGAATGCTTGCCGAGGACCAGCTTGTTCTGCGTCCAGCCAACATCCTGCGCCCGCATGATTTCGTAAGTTTCACGGTGTTTCAGAACACCATCCTGGTGGATGCCCGATTCGTGGGCAAAGGCATTGGCGCCAACCACTGCCTTGTTTGGCTGCACCGGGTAGCCGGTTATCTGCGACACCAGCTTGGAAGCCGGCACGATC
The DNA here is from genome assembly GCA_946479855.1 of uncultured Pseudomonadota bacterium. The sequence goes on along the minus strand of CAMLHL010000107.1, from coordinate 2,082 downwards.
TGCGTCGTATCGATCCGCGTTTCGACCGGGAAGACATCGGCGCGAGTCCGTACCGCCATCACCACCTCTTCCAGTGAAGCGTTGCCTGCCCGCTCGCCCAGGCCATTGATTGTACACTCGACCTGACGGGCGCCGGCCAGCACCGCCGCCAGAGAATTGGAAACTGCCAGCCCAAGGTCATTGTGACAATGCACCGACCAGACGACCTTGTCGGAATTCGGCACCCGCTGGATCAACTGGCGCATGGTTTCGGCATACTGGAACGGGATGTTGTAGCCGACCGTGTCCGGGACGTTGATCGTCGTCGCGCCAGCCTTGATGACCTCTTCGAAAATGCGGCAAAGGAAATCCAAGTCTGAACGTCCGGCATCCTCGGCCGAAAATTCGATATTGTCGGTATATTCACGCGCCCAGCCGATCGCTTTGATCGCCTGCTCAACGACCTGATCCGGAGACATGCGCAACTTTTTCTCCATGTGGATTGGCGAAGTTGCAATAAAGGTATGAATTCGACCCGATTTTGCCGGCTTGATCGCCTCGCCAGCGCATCGGATATCATTTTCATTGGCCCGCGCCAGCGAGCATACGGTCGAATCCTTGATTGCCTGTGCAATCGCCTGAATAGCCTCGAAGTCACCAGGAGATGCGGCGGCAAATCCGGCCTCGATCACGTCGACCCGCATTTTTTCCAGTTGCCGGGCAACGCGGATCTTTTCCTCCTTGGTCATCGACGCACCGGGACTCTGCTCGCCATCGCGCAGAGTGGTATCGAAAATAACAAGGTGCTGCTTCATAGTCTGCTCCGAAGTGTTTTACTGGGCCTTGCGCTTCATCAGGCCCAGCACAGCCTGCACATAGCCGGACAGGCCATAAAAAACGAAGAACCCGAAAAGGGCGATCTCAGGACTGTAGGCAACCAGCGCAAACCCCAGGGCAATGGCCGCAACGACAAAGAATGGCACACTTTTCTTGAGGTTGATGTCCTTAAAACTGTAGTAGCGGATATTGGAGACCATCGTCACCCCGGCAAAGATGGTCAGCACGCAGGCCAACCAGCGCACATCGCTCCCCGCCACCCCGGTGGTGATCATCACCCACACCAGCCCGGCCACCAGCGCCGCCGCAGCCGGCGATGGCAACCCCTGGAAATAGCGCTTGTCCATTACTTCCAGCGTCGTATTGAAACGAGCCAGTCGCAACGCCGCGCCGGCACAGTAGATGAAGGCTGCGATCCAGCCCAGCCGGCCAAGATCGCGCAAGGCCCATTCGTACATGACCAGCGCCGGCGCCGCGCCAAAGCTGACCATGTCGGACAGCGAATCGTACTCGGCACCAAAGGCCGACTGGGTATGCGTCAAACGGGCCACCCGGCCATCCAGACCATCAAGCACCATGGCGATGAAGATAGCCATCGCAGCCCGCTCGAAATCCCCCTGCATGGCCTGAACAATGGCAAAAAATCCGGCAAACAGAGCGGCCGTGGTAAAAAGGTTGGGCAACACATAAATGCCGCGCCGCTTGATTTCCGGATTGAACAGTGCTTTACGGGGCTTGAGTTCGGTCATGGGTCACAATTGAAGGGGCAACCGGAAAAGGATACACCCGGCGGCGCCAAATTCCGCAAACAACAAGGGCGGTGCAGTCTCCCACACCGCCCAAAGCGAAGGTAGAACCAGACGCTGGCGCGCGGACAACAATCATGCCACAAACGCGAACAACGCCCGACTACCGAGCCGGCAATCGCCAATCAGTTCTTGGATTGATCGACCAGCTTGTTCTTCTTGATCCACGGCATCATGTCCCGCAGCTGACCGCCCACGGTTTCGATCGGATGCACCGCATTCAGGCGGCGACGTGCCGTCATGGCCGGGTAGTTGGTGCGGCCTTCAAGGATGAACATCTTCGCGTATTCACCGGTCTGGATGCGCTTCAGGGCGTTGCGCATGGCTTCGCGGGACTGAGCGTTGATGACCTCCGGACCGGTCACGTACTCGCCATACTCCGCATTGTTGGAGATCGAGTAATTCATGTTGGCGATGCCGCCTTCGTACATCAGATCGACAATCAGCTTCAGCTCGTGCA
>CAMLHL010000106.1 GCA_946479855.1 uncultured Pseudomonadota bacterium | reverse complement strand
CCGGGCAGGTGGTCGATGTCGCGCTCTACGAGGCCGTCTTCGCGATGATGGAATCGCTGGTCCCCGAATTCGACGTTTTCGGCTTCGTCCGCGAACGCACCGGCAACATCATGCCCGGCATCACCCCGTCCAACACGCACACGACGAAGGACGGCAAGCACGTGACCATCGGCGCCAACGGCGATGCGATCTTCAAGCGCTTCATGAACGCCATCGGCCGCGCCGACCTGGCCGCCGATCCGACGCTGGCCGACAACGCCGGTCGCGACGCGCGGCGCGACGAGATCTACGGGCTGATCGACGGCTGGTGCGCCGAGCACGACGAGGCCGAAGTGCTGGCCATCCTGGCCGCCGCGGAAGTGCCGTCGTCGCGCGTCTATTCGGTGGTGGACATGTTCGCCGACCCGCAATTCATCGCCCGCCAGATGTTCGAGTCGGCCAGACTGCCGGATGGCCGGGAATTCCGCCTGCCGGGCATCGTTCCCAAGCTCTCCGCAACGCCGGGGGGGACCGCATGGGTCGGACCGGAACTCGGGGCGCATACCGAGGAAGTGCTGCTCGCCCTTGGCTATTCAGCGGCGCAGGTCGCCGAGCTGCGGACCAGCGGCGCGATTTAGCGCAAGCGGAAGCGAACCGGCAGGACAACTTGCCGCGGCGCATCGGCGGGCAGCGATTGCAGCGAACGGACGGCACGCAGCGCCGCCGCGTCGAGGATGGCGTGGCCGCTGCCCAGTTCGACCCGGGCGGCGCTGACCCTGCCGTTTTCATCGATGATCAGCAGGATTTCGACGTCCCCCTGCAGACCCTGGGCAATGGCCTCGGCGGGGTAGTAGAGGCCCGCGCTATCGAGCTTCTTCAGGTGTTCGCGCACGACCTGTGTCCAGGTTTTCGGGCCTTTTGCCCCAGTTGCCCCAGTTTTTGGCGCCGGTCGGGCTTTGGCCGGCTGCACGGCGGCAGCGGGTTTGGCCGGCTCGGGCAGGGTCAACGGCGGTGTGGCGCTGGCGGCCGGTGGCGGGCGCAGTTCGGCAAGCATGGGCGCTACGGTCGACGGCGGTTTTTGCCGAAAATCCACCCTGGGCAGGAAGGGCAGCAGGTGCAGGAAAAGCGAGAGCGCCAGCGCCGCGAAAAGCCGGTAATCGGTCCGGGTCATGAGAAAATGAGGGCTGGCCTGAGGCAATGAGAATGCAATGAGACGAACTGCAAAACGACTGGTCGCCATGATAATCGGGATGGGGCTGTTGCTGTCGGCAACGGCGCCGGTTTTTTCGGCCGGCAACCCGGCGGCGCCCGATCCGGTGCTTTTCACCAACAGCATGGAACTCGGCGACCTGCGCCAGGCGGAGGCCTGGCTCGATGCCGGCATGCCGCCCGATTACCTGGGCAGCCGTACCGGCAGCGGGCTGATGATCGGCGCCTGGGAAGGCAAGATCGAGCTGATGCGCCTGTTCCTTGCGCGCGGTGCCGACCTCAACAAGCTCAACGCCAACGGCGAGTCGGCGATTGCTCTCGCCGCCTGGCGCGGCAATCTCGATGCCGTCAAATGGCTGCTCGAACAGGGGGCCATGATCAATGCCGCACCCCGCCAGTGGTCGGCCCTGCACTACGCGGTGTTCGCCGGGCACACCGCGGTGGCGGATTACCTGATCGAGCAGGGAGCGGATATCAATGCCCGGAGCACCAACGGTTCCAGCGTGCTGATGATGGCGGTCTATGAAGGGCATCAAGGGCTGGCCCGCAAGCTGATCGAGAAGGGGGCCGACCGCACGCCGAAGAACGACTGGGGCGATGGCGCGCTGGAGTGGGCGATGCGCCAGAACCGCCTGGAGATCGCCAAGCTGGTCAGCAACCCCGAGGAATTCAATGTGGCGGTCAGCCAGCCCAAGGAAAAATGGGGCGAGCCGATACGTTCGCTGCGCACCTCGAAGGAACTGGAAGCGCTGCTGACCATGCGCGAAAAACTGGTCGAGCGCAGCATGTCGACCGAAAGCATCGACAAGCGCATCGCCGCCGAGCGCGTGCGCATCGTCCGTGCCGAACTCGACCGTCAGGCACCGGCCCGTGCCGCGACGATGGAAATCACTGCCACCCGCAACAAGCCGCAGGAACAATCGGCCAATATCGTCTATGACGATGCCGGCAAGCCGGCTGGCTACAAGGTGCCGCCGGCGACCCATTTCGGTACGCCGAAGATGCCGCCCAAGGCCAAGGTGAAAAACTACTAGGGCATGGCGGGGGCGGCCCGGCGCTTGCTGCCCGGCAGCCGGCGACCGCGCCGGTCTGCGCGTGATTTTTCTTCAGGCTCGGGAAGGCCGGCGAGTAGCCGGCAGCCGACCGGCGGATTCGGCTGGCCGCCGGGCGCCGGGGAAAATGTGGCGCCGCCTGCCGGCGGGCAGGTTTCAATGCAGGCTCATCACCGCCTTGACCAGTTCGGCCAGGGTGCGTACCCCCATCTTTTCCATGACCCGCGCCCGGTGGGCTTCCACGGTCTTCATGCTGATCACGAGTTCGTCGGCGATCTGCTTGTTGAGCTTGCCGGCGACGACCAGCTGCATGACTTCGCGCTCGCGCTGGGTCAGTTGATCGAGACGGTGGGCGATGGCGCCGTTGCGCTGGCGGCGGGCCGATAGCTCGGCATCCAGTTCAAGGGCGCGGCGGATGCGTGAGAGCAGGTCTTCATCGTTGAACGGTTTTTCGATGAAGTCGCAGGCACCGCGCTGCAGTGCCGAGACGGCCATCGGCACGTCGCCGTGGCCGGTGACGAAAATGATCGGCAACTGGGAGCCGAGGGTTTCCAGTTTTTCGTGCAATTCCAGGCCGCTCATTTCCGGCATCCGGACATCGAGGACCAGGCAGCCGCGCATCTCGTCGTGGCGAGCCGTCAGGAAGCTTTCGGCGGAATCGAAGCAGGCGACCTGGTAACCTTCGCCTTCCAGGAGCCAGGTCATCGAATCGCGCATGGCTTCGTCGTCGTCGACGACGAATATGGTTGGGCTCAATTCACTCATTACTTTCCCCGGTAGTGTCCTCGATCGGTACGGTGAAATGGAAGACGGTGCCGCCCTCGCGGCGTGGCGAGGCCCACAGGCGCCCCTGGTGGAACTCGATGATCGAGCGGCAGATGGCCAGCCCGATGCCCATGCCTTCGGCCTTGGTAGTGTAGAAAGGTGCAAAAATCTTTTCCACGTCGTCTTCGGCCAGGCCGTGCCCCTGGTCGGTAACGGTGACTTCCAGCATCCGTTCGTCGACCACGCCTGCCTGCAGGGTCAACTGGCGGCGCTCGAAGGGAACGTCGCTCATCGCTTCGATGCCGTTCTTGACCAGGTTGAGCAGCACTTGTTCGATCATGATGCGGTCGACGACGATTTTCGGCAAATTTTCGGGCAGGTTGACGATGATCTGGGTGCCGGTCCGCTGCGCTTCGATATCGGCAAAGGCCCGTGCTTCGTCGACCAGTTCCTCGAGGGCGATGGGTTGCCGGTTGGGGTCGCCCTTCTTGACCATGTCGCGCATGCGGCGAATGATCTTGCCGGCCCGCTCGGCCTGATCGGAGGCTTTTTGCATGGCGGCGAGCAGGTCGTCGATCCGGTAGTTGCCGGCCTGCATGCGCTTGACGCAGCCGGCGCAGTAGTTGGCGATGGCCGACAGCGGCTGGTTCAGTTCGTGGGCCAGCGAGGAGGCCATTTCGCCCATGGTGATCAGGCGCGATGTCTGTTCGAGGCGCTTTTGCTGCTGCAGGTTGACCTCGTCGATATGCTTGCGGTCGGTGATGTCGGCCGCAATCTGGACGCGTACGGTGCGGCCGTCGACCCAGCGGATGGCCCGTTCGTGCAGGTGATACCAGTGGCCGGAGAGGGTGTGCTGGAGTTCGCCGTCGAACAGTTCGCAGGGCAGTTCGTCGGCGCTCAGGGAGGCCGGGTCGAGATGCAGCCAGCCGTTGGTCGGCCGGCAGGCGGCAGTGACCAGCGCCGAGTTGCGACCGACGCTGTCGAAGCCGAAAATGTTCTGGAAGGCGCGGTTGGCAAAAAGGATTTCGCCGGTCTGGGCGTCGGCCACATGCACCGCCGAGTCGAGGCCGTCGATGACCGTCTCGAAACGCTCATGCGAACGTTCGAGTTCGATGCGTACCCGCTTCGGCTCCGTGATGTCGTTCATCGAGGCCATCCAGCCGATCTGCTGGCCGCTGGTGTCGATCAGCGGCGAGAAGTAGAGGCGGGCATAGAAGCGTTCGCCGTTCTTGCGCATGATGCGCATCTCGAAGCCGCTGGCCGGCGCCTGGCCGGCCAGCGCGGTGTCGATGTTGTCCTGCAGGCGGTCGAATTCCTCCGGCGGCCAGTAGGGATAGGGCGGCTTGATGCCGACCAGTTCGCTTTCGTCGAAGCCGGTCATCCGGCAGAAGGCGGCATTGACGAAGGTGATCCGTCCATCGAGATCGATGGCGCGCAGGCCGGTGATCAGCGATTGCGACATGGCCTGGCGGAAGGCATAGGCGGCGCGCAGCTTTTCCTCGGTCTCGGCGCGATGCCGGGCATGTCGTCGCAACTGGATCAGGGTGATGGTGGCGATCAGGGTCAGGATGATGATCAGCGTGGCCGGCAGGAAGGTCAGCCAGACGCCGCCGCCGCGGTAGGCGATGATGTTCAGCCCGAGGCGGTTGTTGGGCAGGTCGAGGCTGATGGTTCCGGAGATGCGGCGGTCGGTCGGCTTGACCGACGAGTTGGTGTACACCTCCCGGTTCTCGGCATCGACCACGGTGAGGCTGTAGCGGGCAGTGAAGGCGGCCGGCAAAGTGGCGCGCAGCATGGTTTCCAGCGACTGGATGGCGATAAAGGCGCCGATGTCGGCCCGGCCGCGCTGGACCGGAAAGATGATGTCGTGCATCGGGCCCAGCGTCGCGTCGCTGTAGTCCGGCGAAACCACGGTGCGGCGGATGCGCAGGGCCTCCTGCAGGGCGGCCAGGCGCGTGCCGCTGATCTGCTCGCCGACGAAGGTGGCTGTCGATTCGTTGGGCGCCACCCATTCGACCTTGCCGTCGGTATCGACCCAGACGATGGCCATGATTTCCGGTGCTTCGCCAACGTAGCGGCCGGCGCGGACCTGAAAGGCCTCGTAGTCCAGCTGCTTGAATTCCTGGGCCCGGCCGAGTTCGCCAAGAAAGTCCTGATGCGCCTGCAGGCGGTTCTCGATGGTCCGCTCCGCCCAGTGCATGTCGCCCTCCAGCGCCGAGCGGGCGGTGTCCAGTTCGCGCCACTGCAGCAAGCCGGTCATGATCAGCATGGCCACTGCGAAAACGCCGATCGCGACGTAAGGGGCGAGCCACAGCCAGGTCTGCCGGGGCTGGGCGGAAAGGGAGCGCATGAGCATGGACAAATTTTTCGCTGTCGGCGCTCGTTCGGCCATTGGTGCTTACCCTAGGTTAGAGCAGCCAGCCGACGATGGCGGGGACGAGCAGGGCGGTCAGGGCGCCGTTCATGCCCATGGCCAGGGCCGCGAAGGCGCCGCTCTGCTCGTTGACCTGGAAGGCCCGGGCGGTACCGATGCCGTGCGAGGCGATGCCGATGGCAAAGCCGCGAATGGCCGGGTCGCGCACCTGGATGGCGTCGAACACGAAGCGCGCGCCAACGGCGCCGAGGATGCCGGTGACGATGACCAGCACGGCGGTCAGCGACGGGATGCCGCCGATGCGCTCGGCAATGCCCATGGCGATCGGCGTCGTGACCGACTTGGGGGCGAGCGACAGTTGCGTCGAGGTGCTGGCGCCGAACAGGCGGCCGACCAGCACCGCCGAGACGATGGCGGTCAGGCTGCCGGCCAGCAGTCCGGCGAGCACCGGCAGCAGCATCGAGCGGACGCGCCGGAACTGCGTGTAGAGCGGGATGGCGAGCGCCACGGTGGCCGGACCGAGCAGGAAATGGACGAACTGGGCGCCGGCGAAATAGGTTTCGTAGGAGGTACCGGTCAGGGTCAGGAAGAGCACCAGCGCGGCAACTGCGATCAGCACCGGGTTGGCCAGCGGGTTGTTGCCCGAGCGTTGATACACCCAGAAGGCGCCCTGATAGGCGAGCAGCGTGATGGTCAGCCCGAGCAGCGGCGAGGCGGACAGGTAGACCCAGATCTGGCCGATATCCTGAGTCATGATGCTTCTCCGGCCGGGGAACGCTGGCAGAGCTTCATGACCAGCGCCGTGACGATCAGCGTTGCCGTCGTGCTGATCAGCAGCGACAGCGCCAGCGGCAGCCATTCGTTGGCCACCCGGTGCAGGTGCACCATGATGCCGGTGCCGGC
>CAMLHL010000105.1 GCA_946479855.1 uncultured Pseudomonadota bacterium | reverse complement strand
TCTGCCTGGCCTGTTGCCAGCCGACCACCGCTTGACCGGAATAGGCCAGAATGGCCTGGTAGCGATCCTGCGGCAAGGCATGGCGCAGCGAGGCAAACAGTTGCTGTGTTCCCGCCTCGATCAGCGCCGGTGCCGGCGCCGCGCTGGAGAGCAGGCCGATCTGGATATTGGCCAGCGCATCGGCGAGCAGACGCCAGCCCAGTTCCGGCATCTGCTGATCGAGCGCCAGCATCATGCTGCCCAGCGGCTGCACGATGCCCTCGACCTGCTCGGCCGTTTCGCAGGCCGCCATGGCGTGCCACAGCGCCAGATGGATGCCGCGCCGTAATTCGACCTTGAAATCGATGACCGCCGACTCGAGCGCCTCGATCTGCTCGAAATATTGCTGGAACAGCATTTCCTCCCGCGCCTCCAGCCGGGTCCGCAAGCCGCCGAGCAGCGCCGTTAGCGGATGAATCGCCTCCAGCCGGAAAGCCTGGGTGTAGGCCAGCCCCCACTGGTCGAGGCCGCTAACCAGCATGGCCAGCCGCAGGGCGCGCGCCTCGTCGCTGGCGCCGGCCCGGCACCAGTTGAAGCAGTGCGCTGCCACCTCGCCGAGCACGCCGACATCCGGCGCCGCATCGACTGCAGCCGCCTGCCGGAAAACGCCGGCAAAGACATCCTGCGCCATCCGCGCGGCCAGCCGCTGGGTGTCGGCATTGGCCAGCGAGACAAGTGGATCGGCGGGGATTTGGGCGGCAGTCGTCATGGCGGATCGAAATGAAAAAAGACGCCATTTTAACGGTGCGCCACCATAGCCACCGCGCCTGCTACGGTCGACCTTGAAAAAAGCCATTTTCCAGGACGCCGGACAAATTCGCTGGCAGAACCACGTCTGATGCGTCGGCCGCACGCCAGCCAGACAAGAGTGATGATCGCCGGCACCCGGCGAAAACCGGGCCGAATCCCGCAATAGACCCAGCTGAAAAAGTGTCGGAAATCTTTACACAACCAAGAAAATATTGAGCCGATATTTTCCATGCCAATGATTTTAAATGAAAATAAATTCATGGCCCCATACTTGCTTAAGGTCAACAAAAATATGGCTAGCCCAAGTGCGCAATGCCCACCCAGCCAGCTACGATTAACTTAAAAGAGGACATAATCTTGAAAACAAGCTTCATTAAGGGGGTTTTGGCAGTAGCCATTTCATCTTTGTTCGCCGTGGCGCCGGCACAGGCGAGCACCTGCTCGACCGGCTCCTTCTGGGCGTCTAACGTCACCGCACTGGCAGGTGGAACGAACGTCCTGGCGAGCAACGTTACCTCGACGGCATGCGTGGGCGCCTATGTCGGCAACGACACTCCCCTTCCCGGCTCGCAGGGCGGCGTCAACCTTGGCTACTACGGTGACGGTTTGGTCAATGGCGCCGCGCAAGGTGGCGGGGGCAACACTGGCGGGAATGTACTTTTCCCTAACGGCATGTTCTCCGAACTGTACCCCACGCAGTTCCTGAACCCGAACAGTGATGGCATTCACGCAGACCCGGGCTGGATTTATGCTGGCTCATCGAACGGCAGTTCATTTACCGGCGCCTTGATCGGCAACACCCTGAAAGTTTCGGACAGCACCTTTAGCTTTAATCTTGGCACCAACGGCACCGGAACCTGGGCCATTACGCCAGATTTGCAAAACGCGCTGGCGCTGGCTGGCTTGCTCAAAGGCAACGCGCTGGACCAGTTCGCCATCGTCGTAAAGTACGGTAATGCTTTCCAGGCATTCGATTTCACCGCGGCCAGCCTTGGGCTTCCCCTGACCAATCCTCCCACCCTGTACAATTTCTCGGGCGGATTTGATCTGAGCGCTTACCTGACTGCGGCCGGCGGCGGTTTCTCCCACGTCGACGTATACTTCCGCGACCCTGTGATTGGCACCAGCATCCCTGAACCAGGCAGCCTTGCGCTGCTCGGCCTTGGTTTTGCCGCCCTCGGCTTTTTCGGCCGTCGTAAAAAGATTTAAGCGCCCTACCCGGCTACAGCAGACCCCGCCATCCAGGCGGGGTTTTTTGTCGACCTCGTTTTTTGGGCAGCTGTGTCAATCGGGGCTGTCCAGCAACAGCGATACCTCCGCCCGCAAACTTTCAGGCGTAACTCGCTCCGCCGGTAGCGGCGGCGCGACACGCAAGACAATTTGTGCGAACAGGCCGCGCCGGAATGGCCGCTTCATCGCGGCCCCATCGATCCGCGAGAAATAGCTGCCCCACAACCCGCTCAGCGCCATCGGCACGACCGGCACCGGACTGGCGGCGAGGATACGGCTTATCCCGGGGCGAAACGGCTGCAACTGGCCGTCGGCGGTGATCTGGCCTTCCGGAAAGAGACCGACCAGATCGCCATCGGCCAGTGCCCGGGCCACCTCGGCAAAAGCCGCTTCCAGCAATGCCGGATCTTCCTTCGTCGAAGCGATGGGAATTGCCCCGCAGTGGCGAAAGATGAAGCCTAGCAGCGGCATCCTGAAAATACGGTGATCCATTACAAAGCGGACAGGCCGCGGCGAGGCCCCCATGATCACCACGGCGTCGACGAAGCTGACATGGTTGGCGACGAGTACTGCGGCACCGGTCGGCGGGAGATGTTCCAGCCCCTCGGTGCGCAGGCGGTAGGCTGCCTTGACCAGCAGCCAGGCGACAAAACGCAGCAGGAATTCCGGAACCAGCCGGTAGATGTAGATCGCTACCAGGGCATTGGCCAGCGCGGCAAGGCCGAACAGCGCCGGGATCGACAGGCCGGCGCCGAGCAGACCGGCCGCCCCCAGCGCACCGACCACCATAAACAGCGCGTTCAGGATATTGTTGGCAGCGATGATGCGCGCCCGGTGTTCCGGCGAACTGCGCAGCTGGACCAGCGCATAGAGCGGCACAATGAAAAAGCCGCCAAAGACGCCGAGCATCATCAGATCGAACAGAACGCGCCAGACCGCCGGAATGCTCAACAGTCCGAGCAGTTCATGCGGCGTCACGCCAGCCAACCCGGTCGGCGAAGCGAAATACAAATCGATCCCGAACAGCGTCAGGCCGATCGAGCCGAAAGGCACCAGACCGATCTCGACATGCTTGCCGGACATCCGCTCGCAAAGCATCGAGCCGATTCCAATACCGACCGTGAATGTTGCCAGCAGCAGGGTGACCGCCGACTCGCCGCCGCCCAGGACGAATTTGGCGTAGGCCGGAAACTGGGCGAGGAAGAGCGCACCGTAGAGCCAGAACCACGAGATGCCCAGAATAGACAGGAAGACCGTGCGGTTCTGCCGGGCAAAGGCGATGTTGCGCCAGGTTTCGGAGAGCGGGTTGAGATTGATCTGCAGCGCCGACGCCGGCGCCGGCGCCGCAGGAATGCCGCGACTGGCCAGATAGCCGGTAAAAGCGACGACAAAACCACCGACGGCGATCCATGCCGGATGCTCGACTGAGCCGGCGAGCAACCCGCCGGCCAGCGTGCCGATCAGGATGGCGACGAAGGTCCCGGCCTCGATCAGCGCATTGCCGCCGACCAGTTCATCCTCGTGCAGATGCTGCGGCATGATTGCATATTTGACCGGCCCGAACAGCGTCGAATGCAGGCCGAGCAGGAATAGCGCCCCCATCAGCCCGGACAGGCTGTGCAGGAAGAAACCGGCAGCGGCGACGCCCATGATGACCATTTCCAGCACCTTGACGAGTCGGGCGAGAATGGCCTTGTCGTACTTGTCGGCCAGTTGCCCGGCGGTGGCCGAAAACAGGAAGAAGGGTAGGATGAAAATGCCTGCCGCCAGATTGGCCAGCAGCTCCGGCTTCAGCGTCGTCCATTGCGTCGACCGGAAGGTCAGCAGGACGATCAGGGCGTTCTTGAACAGGTTGTCATTGAAGGCGCCGAGGAACTGGGTGGCAAAGAACGGGGCGAAGCGCCGGGTTTTGAGGAGGCCGAATTGTCCGCTCATGGGTGGCTCGCAACGTCAGGGCGGGGGCCTGAGCCCCCCGGGAGGAAAGATTTCATTTTTGGGCCTTTTTTCCGGTTGACCGTAGCCATGGGCTCATACCGCCTCTGCCAGGCGCTTCAGTGTCACGTAATCGACCTTGCCGGTGCCGAGCAGCGGCAGCATCTCGAGTTTGTGGATCTTGCGCGGCACAGCCAGTTCAGGAATGCCTGTTGCACGGGCCTTGGCGACGAGCAATTCGCGGGTCAGTTCGCCATCGGTGGTAAACAGCACCAGCGCCTCACCCTTGGCCGGATCGGGCTGGCTGGAAGCGGCGTGGGGCAAATTGGGCGAGGTTGCGGCGGCCAGCTTCTCAACCACCTCCAGGCTGACCATTTCCCCGGCAATCTTGGCAAAACGCTTGACCCGACCAACGATCCTGACGAAGCCTTCATCATCCAGTTCGACCACGTCGCCGGTTTCATACCAGCCCTCGCCAACGTCGGACACGGGCGGCTGCAGCACGCCCGGCCGGTCGGCCTTGAGATAGCCGGCCATCAGGTTCGGGCCGCGGACATGCAGGATGCCGCCCAGTTCGATACCGGGCACCGGCACCAGGCGGTGTTCGATGCCAGGCAGCAGGTTGCCGACGGTACCTGTCCGGTAGGCCATTGGCGTATTGACCGCCAACACCGGCGCCGTTTCAGTGGCCCCATAACCTTCGAAAATGCGCAAGCCAAACTTCTCGAACCACAGACTGCGCACCGCTTCGGAAAGCTTCTCAGCCCCGGCGACGACATAGCGCAGGCGATAGAAATCGTAGGGATTGGCGAATTTGGCGTAGTTGGCGAGGAAAGTCGAGGTACCGAACAGCACGGTACATCCGCGGTCGTAAGCCAGTTCAGGGATTACCCGGTAATGCAGCGGCGACGGGTAGAGGAAGAGACTGGCACCATTCAGCACCGGCAACAGCGCCCCGGCCGTCAGCCCGAAGGAATGGAAAATCGGCAACGCGTTGAGCACCTTGTCGTAGACCGAGAAGTCGATCACCGAGCGAATCTGCGCGACGTTGGCCAAAATGGCCCGGTGCGGCAGCACGACACCTTTCGGCTTGCCTTCCGAGCCTGACGTAAATAACACGACCGCCGCGTCTTCCGGCGAGGCCGGCAATTCGAAGGCACGCGGAAAATGGATGGCGTAGAGCATGAGCCACAGTTTGTCGCCGAGGCCGACGCCGGCGCGTACGTCTTCCAGATAAACCAGGCGCACCCCATGCAGACCGGCCAGCTTGTCGGTCAGCTTGGCTTGCTCGACGAAGGCGCGCGAGGTGACGATAGTCTTGATCTCGGCAGCCTCCACGGCGGCCTGCAGGGCTTCGCCCCCCGCCGTGTAATTGAGCATGGCCGGAATGCGCCGTCTGGCGGTCAACCCGAAAATCAGGCCGATTGTCGGCACCAGGTTAGGCAGCAGCAAGCCGATCGTCTCACCGGGCTGCGACAGGCGCTCGATCTGACGACCAAGGACCAGCGCCATCTTCAACAGGTCGTTGTACGAGTATTCGATCTGCTTGACGTCCTCCAGCAAGCGGCGGCGCCGGCCGAATATTGTCATGGCATCGCACAGCGCAGCGTAGAGCGTCTGCTGCGGCCGGGAAGCGAAGATCATTTCCTGCATCAGCCGGCGCATCGCCTCGCCGGACTTGCGGCGGCGCAACTTGGCGGTAGCGCCTTCCGGCATTGGAAAGTGGCGCTCAGGCAAGATGCTCAGGCGGATTTTCGGAAACAGCGTCTTCGGATGCTTACCCGAAAGGCGCGAGAAATAACTGCGATGGGCACCATCGACGCGCACCGGCACCACCGTCGCGCCAGTCTTGGCGGCAACGAAGGCCGGGCCATCGTAGACCTTCATCAGCGAGCCGGTCAGCGTGATCCGCCCTTCCGGGAAGATGACCACCGGACGCCCGGACTCGATCAGCCGGATAACCTTCTTCATGGCCATCGGACTGGTCGGGTCGACCGCCAGATAATCCACCTGCGAGAGCAGGATGCGGAAGAAAAAGCTGTTGGCGATCGTCGTATGGACGACGAAAACCGGGTCGATGGGCAGGAACAGCCCGATCAGCAGGCCGTCGAGAAAAGACTGGTGGTTGGCGACGACGAGCAGGCGTGAATGCCTGAAATCCGCCTGCGACGCGGAAATTTCGACACGAAAGAACAACCGGGCCAGGCCGCGCAACAGCGGCCGCAACAACTTGCGCATCAGGAATTTTCCTTCAGGTAATCGAGCACGTTGGCAAAGGTGGTTTCCAGCGCGAGCCGGTTGAGCCAGAACCAGACTTCCTTGCCGAGCTTTTCCGAGGCCAGCACGCCGGATTCATGGAGGATTTTCAGGTGATGTGAGACGGTGGAGCGGGCCAGCGTCGACACCTCGGCAATCTGCCCGACGTTGAGCCGCTCGCCCGG
>CAMLHL010000104.1 GCA_946479855.1 uncultured Pseudomonadota bacterium | reverse complement strand
CGACGGCGTAGAGCAGGCCGAAGGAAAGGGCGGTGCGCAGTTCGGTCGGATTCTTTACTTCCGGCATCGGCAAGGCGCCGGCTGCACCGAGCGCCTTCCAGCCATACAGCGACATGGCGACGCCGGGCACGACGCCGCAGGCGAAAACGACGGCGATCGGCATGGCCAGTCCGGGGGCGACGACGCTGGCGACCAGCCACAGGCGGATCATCACCATGACGTTGGCGATCAGGATGACGATGGCTGACATGTGGATCAGGTGGGCATGGTCGCGGGCGTGGCGGGAAAACATCATGGTCGTCGCGGTCGACGAGGCCAGCCCCCCGAAAATGCCGAGCAGCGCGGCGCCATGACGCGCCCCGACGATGCGCAGGGCGAGGTAGCCGGCCAGCGCCAGGCCCGAGATCAGGACGACCATGTACCAGACCTGGCGCGGATTGATGGCGTTGTACGGTCCGAAATCCTCGCTCGGCAGGATGGGCAGGATGACCAGCGAGAGCACGGCGAATTGCAGGATGGAGTTGATGTCCTTCGGCGTCGTGCGTTCGCTGAAGTGGCGGAGTTCGGCCTTGAAGTAGAGAAGCGTGGTGGTGGTGATGGCGAGCATGACCGCCAGCGTCGCGTAGCCGAACCAGACCGCGGCGCCTAGTCCGTAGGTGATGATGATGGCCGCTTCGGAGGTGAAGCCGCGGTACTGCTCTTCCTGCTGCGACGAGAAATTCGAGGCAATCATCGCCGCGGCGAGAACCAGCAGGCCGACAGCGAGCAGCCAGCCGGCGCCGGACCTTTCGTCGAGCAGCGCGAACAGGCAGCCGAGCATGGCGACCAGCGAGAAGGTCCGCAGGCCGGCCGCCGAATCCGGGCGGCGCTCGCGCTCCATGCCGATCAGCAGGCCGATGCCCAGAGCGGTCGCGAAGGCCTTGACCGGCTCAACCAGTTCGGGGACCACCAGACTCATGCGAATCCTCTTTTGTGATCGTTCTTAAGTAAAATTAAGCCATGCCACGCCATTACGCAATCGTTCCCGCTGCCGGCAGCGGTTCCCGCTTCGGTGCCGAGAAGCCCAAGCAATATCTCGACCTGCTTGGTCGCCCGCTGATTTTCCATACGCTGGCCGCCCTGACTGCCTGCCCGGACATCGAGCGCGTCTGGGTCGTGCTGGCGCCGGACGACCCCTGGTGGCCGCGCTACGACTGGAGCGAGCTCGGTCCCAAGCTGGAAACCGTGCGCTGCGGCGGCGCGACGCGAGCAGAAAGCGTTGGCAACGGCCTGCAGGCGGCGGCGATGGTCGCCGCCGACGACGACTGGGTGCTGGTGCACGATGCCGCCCGGCCCTGCCTGTCGGCGGCGATGCTCGATGCGTTGTTTGCCGAGCTGGCCGACGATCCGGTCGGCGGCCTCCTCGCCGTGCCGGTGGCCGATACGCTGAAGCGGGCCGACGGCGGGCAGCGGGTGGCCGCCACCGAACCGCGCGATAGCTTGTGGCAGGCGCAGACGCCACAGATGTTCCGCTACGGTCTACTGCAAAAATCGCTAAAAAACGAAAAGACCGTCACGGATGAGGCCGGCGCCATCGAAGCGCTCGGCCTGCGGCCGAAGCTGGTGCGCGGCGATGCGACCAATCTGAAAGTCACCTATCCGGCCGACCTCGCCTTGGCCGCGATGATCTTGAGGGCACGCAAATGAATTTCCGCGTCGGGCAGGGCTACGATGTGCACCAGCTGGTCGAAGGCCGCAAGCTGATCCTCGGCGGCGTCGAGATTCCGCATCCGACCGGGCTGCTCGGCCATTCCGATGCCGACGCGCTGTTGCATGCGATTACCGATGCGCTGCTCGGCGCTGTCGCGCTGGGCGACATCGGCCGGCATTTCCCGGATACCGACCCGCGCTACCAAGGTGCCGACAGCCGGGTGCTGCTGCGCGGCGCCGTCGCCTTGCTGGCGGAGAAGGGCTGGCGGCCGGTCAATGTCGATGCGACGCTGATCGCCCAGCGGCCGAAGCTGGCGCCGCACGCCGCAGCGATGGTTGCCAATGTGGCGGCCGACCTCGGTCTTGCCGCCGATGCCGTCAATATCAAGGGCAAGACCAACGAGCGCCTGGGCTACCTCGGCCGCGAAGAAGCGATCGAGGCCCAGGCGGTCGTGCTGGTCGAGCGTGTCGGCTGAACGCCGGCCGGCATCGAACCCGAGGCCGGCCATGGCCCGGGTGTTCTTCGCACTTTGGCCGCCGGCCGAACTGGCCGATCACCTAGCCGCCATCGCCCGCGTTGCGGCGGGCCGCTTTGGCGGCCGGGCAACCCGGCGCGAAACGATCCACCTGACGCTCGCCTTTCTTGGCGATGTGGCGGAGTCCCGCCTTGACGAAGCATGTGCCGCCGCCGCCGAGGTTCACTCGGTGCCTTTCGACCTCAAGCTCGACCGTCTGGGCTTCTGGCGCCACAACCGTTTGCTCTGGGGCGGCTGCGACCAGCCGCCGGCATGTCTCGATGATTTGCAGGCGAGCCTGCGCCGGGCACTGCTGCAGGCCGGCTTCAAGGTCGATGGCGATGGGGCGCATTTCGTGCCGCATGTCACGCTGGTCCGCAAGATTCCGCTTGCCAGCGGGTTGCCCGATATCCCGCAACTACCGCCGCTCAGGGCTGTGCCATGGTCCTGCGAGCGCTTTGCGCTGGTGCGTTCCAGTCCGTCGCCCACGGGATCGGCATACCAGATCCTCCGCGAGTTTCCGATCGCCGGCATGGACGAGGGTCGCGCCCCGTTCACTGCCTGATCGGCAGCGACAAACGGGCCAGTAGCCCGCCTCCGGGATTGGGCAGCAGATTGAGATGCCCCTCGTGCAGACGGGCGATGCGTTCGACAATGGCTAACCCCAGGCCGGTGCCGGAGGCGTTGGTTCTGGCTGTTTCCAGCCGGGTGAAGGGGCGTTTCAGACGCTCGATTTCCGAGGGCGGCAGGCCCGGACCGCGATCGCTAATTTCCACCCTGATCTCACCGTCGACCGCAGCGGCCCTCAGCGTGATCTCATGGCCGCCGTATTTGGCCGCATTGTCGATCAGGTTGGTAACGGCGCGGATAATTGCCTTCGGCCGCAGCACCAATTCCGGCAGCATCTGAATATCGGTGATCAATGAGCGGCCGATGCAGGCCTGGCGCTCGGCGATTCCGGAGAGCAGCGCGGCGAGGTCGGTGGCGACCGGCGTCTCGCCCGACTCGGTGCGGGCGTAGTCCATGAACTGCGAGATCACCGCTTCCATCTGCTCGATGTCGGCGACCACCGCCTGGCGCGCCACATCGTCGGAGACACTCATCTCGGCTTCCAGGCGCAGGCGGGTCAGCGGCGTGCGCAGGTCGTGCGAAATGCCGGCCAGCACTTCGGAGCGATCCTTTTCATGGCGCTGCAGATCGGCTGCCATGGCATTGAAGGCCGAGGCCAGGCGGCTGAGTTCCTCGGCGCCGTCTTCCGGCAAGGGGGCGGGAATCTGTCCGCGACCGACCGTTTCGGCCGACTTGGCCATGGCTTTCAGCGGCCGGCTGATGCGGGAGGCGATCAGCCAGGCGACGGCCAATGCCAATACCACGGCCAGCAAGCCCCAGGCCAGCCAGTGGCTGGCAAAATCGCGGGCAGCCCGCTCGCGGGGCAGGATCAGCCAGTATTCCTCCTCGTCGGCATCGTCCAGTCGGAAACTGACCCAGAAACCGGGAATGCCGTCGACACTGGCGGCCATGCGCGTGTGGTCGCCGAGACGCAGGTTCAGTTCGCGTTGCAGCAGGTGGAAAAAACGCGAATCGGGCATGGCCTCGATCCTGTCTTCCGGTTCGGCCGGCAGCAGACGGATGCCTTCGCGGGTCGAGAATTCAGTGAACAGGCCGAGCCGTTTTTCCGGTGCCGCGGCGAACAGCGAGGCGCGGATCAGGTTGACGGCGGAAGCCGCCAGCTGGGCCGTTTCCCGAGCGCGCGGCTCGGCGTCGATGTAGCGGAACAGGCTGAGCCAGGCTGCCGTGGTCAGCAGCACCAGCAGGGCGAGCAGCAGGAAGGTGCGCGCCAGCAGCGTGCGCGGCATCATTCTTTCGTGGCGCCGTCCGGAACGAAGACGTAGCCGAAGCCCCAGACGGTCTGCAGGTAACGCGGCTGCGCCGGGTCGGCTTCGATCAGCTTGCGCAGGCGGGAAACCTGGACATCGATGGCGCGATCGAACGGCCCCTGTTCGCGGCCGCGGGCCAGGGTCATCAACTTGTCGCGCGACAGCGGCTGGCGCGGGTGCTGGAGCAGCACCTTGAGAACGGCGAATTCACCGGTGGTCAGCGCCTGCAGTTCGCTACCGCGGGTCAATGTGCGAGCGGCGAGATCGACCTCGATGTTGCCGAAACAGATCTTTTCCTGCTCGTCTTCCGGCGCGCCGGGCGGCTTGCTGCCCTGGCGGCGCAGCACGGCGTGAATGCGGGCGAGCAATTCGCGCGGGTTGAAGGGCTTGGGCAGATAATCGTCGGCGCCCATTTCGAGACCGACGATGCGATCCACTTCGTCCCCCTTGGCGGTCAGCATGATGATCGGCGTCTGGTCGCCCTGGCCGCGCAGGCGGCGGCAGATGCTCAGGCCGTCCTCCCCGGGCATCATCAGGTCGAGAACGATCAGGTGGTAGTGTTCGCGGGCCCGCAGCTTGTCCATTTGCTGGCCGTCGGCTGCCGCCTTGACCTCGAAACCCTGTTCACCGAGATAGCGGACCAGCAGGTCGCGCAGGCGGGCGTCGTCATCGACGACGAGAATGTGTGCGTGTTGTTCGTTCATGCTGGCTAGGATAGGGGCGGACAGTGAATGAAAACGATCAGAATGGTAACAAGGATTGTCCGGGGGATTCCGGGAAACATATTCTTACATCTCGCTGTCCTTGCCTGTTGCCGGTCGATGGACAATGATCACATCCGAATTCCGCCTTGATCCGCTGCCATGAAACGTCGCCTTGTCCTTTCGCTGTTCTTCCTGAGCCTGCTCGGCTCGGTGAGCGGCGTCTGGGCCCAGGCTTACTGGCGCGACCTGCCGCCCGACGAGCGGCGCCAGATACGTCAGCAGATGCGCGAGCACTGGCAGCAGGAACGCGAGATCCGTCGTGAAGACGGCGCTCCGCGCTGGCGCGACGTGCCGCAGGAAGATCGCCAGCGCCTGCGCGACGAAATGCGCGAACAGCACGGCTGGCAGGAACGTCGCGATGGGCGGGGCGGCGGACGCGGCGGGCGTTGAGATTGAATCCCGGCCGGAACGCGCCTCCGGTAAAATGCCGGGCCATGCTGATCCTCGCTCTCGAAACCTCCACCGATCTCGGCTCCTGCGCCCTTTGGCGCGATGGTGCTGTTTCCGAACGTCTCTGTCCGCCGGGTAAGCCGCATTCTGAAACCTTGTTGCCGCTGATACGTGAGTTGCTGAGCGAAGCGGACATCCGGGTCGGGCAGCTGGACGCCATTGCCTTTGGCGTCGGCCCCGGTGCCTTTACCGGCTTGCGTGTCGCGTGTGGCGTCGCGCAGGGCCTGGCAGTGGCGGCCGGGGTGCCGCTGATTCCGGTGACCAGCCTGGAAGCCATGGCCGCGCAATCGGGCGCCGAGCGCGTGCTGGCGCTGCTCGATGCCCGGATGGGTGAAGTCTATTCCGGGTGCTACCGGCGGACTGAAGACGGCTATGTGCTGCAGGGCGAGATTCGCGTTTCGGCTCCCGATGCCGTGGCATGGCCGCTCGATCAAGACGGGCTGGCCTGCGGCAATGCGCTGGCCGCCTATCCGCAATTGCAGGAGCGCCTGAGCGTGGCCGGCATGCCCGTGCTGGCGGGAATCGTCCCGCTGGCTGCCGTTGTGGCCCGCCTGGCGGCGCCCCGGGTTTGCCGTGGCGAAGGGATTGACGCCGCGCTGGCGGCGCCGCTTTACATCCGCGACAAAGTGGCGAAAACCGTTGCCGAACGCCTCAGCGAGGGCGGTCGGGCGTGAGCGGCCTGAACATCGCCGCCGAGTTTTTTCCGATGAACGAGCGCGACCTCGATGCAGTCGCCGCGCTGGAAGCAAGTCTGCAACTTTTTCCGTGGTCGCGTGGCAATTTCGAGGATTCGCTGAGCGCCGGTTACAGCGCCTGGGTGTTGCGCCTGGGAGGGGAATTGATCGGGTTTTCGGTCGTCATGTCGGTGATCGACGAGGCGCACCTGCTGACCATCGGTATCGGCAAACGCCATCAAGGGCAAGGCTATGGCGCCCGGATGCTGCGGCACGCGATGGAATGCGCCCGGCAGGGCGGGGCGGCCAAGCTGTTTCTTGAAGTCCGGCCGTCGAACGAGCGCGCGGTCGAGCTCTACCGCCACTTCGGTTTTCATCAGATCGGCATCCGCAAGGGCTATTATCCGGCGCTACTCGGACGTGAAGATGCCCTGATTTTCGACAAGGA
>CAMLHL010000103.1 GCA_946479855.1 uncultured Pseudomonadota bacterium | reverse complement strand
ATCAGCAAGGCGCAGCGCATCACCTCGATTGCCGATTTCATCGCTTCGCGCTACGGGAAGAGTCAGTTGCTGGCCGGCATGGTGACGGTCATCGCGGTGATCGGCGTGGTGCCTTATATCGCCTTGCAGTTGAAAGCGGTGGCCGCCAGTGTCGATGTGCTGCTGACGCATTCGGGCAGCACGGTGCAGGTGTGGGGTATCGATTCGACCTTCCTGATCGCCATCGCCCTGGCCTTGTTCTCCATCCTCTTCGGAACGCGCCACCTCGATGCGACTGAGCGGCACGAGGGGATGGTCGCGGCGGTGGCCTTCGAGTCGGTGGTCAAGCTGGTCGCTTTCAGTGCCGTCGGCCTGTTCGTCACCTATGGGATGTTCGGCAGCCTCGGCGACCTGTTCCAGCGGGCGGCGGCCAGCCCTGAGCTCGGCCGTCTGCTGCAGCTCGATAGCGGGCGGGCGGGCACGTGGACGTCGCTGATCCTGCTTTCCGGTCTGGCCATTATCTTTCTGCCGCGCCAGTTCCAGATCATTGTCGTCGAAAATGTCGACGAATCGCATCTGAAACGGGCGGTCTGGTTGTTTCCGCTTTATCTCCTGCTGATCAATATCTTCGTGCTGCCGCTGGCGCTTGGCGGAATGCTGCATTTCGGTGGGCAAGGCCTCAACCCGGATATCTTCGTGCTGACCTTGCCGCTGTCGCGCGGCGCCGAGGCACTGGCGCTGCTCGCCTTCATCGGCGGTCTGTCGGCGGCGACCGGGATGGTCATCGTCGAAACCATCGCCTTGTCGACGATGGTCTGCAACGATCTGGTCATGCCCTGGTTGCTACGGTCGACCTGGCTGCACGGCGAAAACCGTCAGGACGTTTCCGGACTGCTGATCGGCATCCGGCGTGTTGCCATCTCGCTGATCCTGCTTCTCGGCTACATCTACTTCCGGGCCGCCGGCGAGGCCTATGCGCTGGTCGGTATCGGGCTGATTTCATTCGCGGCCGTCGCCCAGTTCGCGCCGGCCATATTCGGTGGCATGTACTGGAAACAGGGCACACGGGCCGGGGCAGTGGCCGGTTTGCTGGCTGGTTTTATCGTCTGGCTGTACACGCTGCTGTTGCCTTCATTTGCCAAGTCGGGGTGGATTGGCAGCGGTTTTATCGACGAGGGGCTGCTCGGCATCGGCTGGCTGAAAGCCCAGGCCCTGTTCGGTTTGAGCGGGCTGGACGAGATTTCGCATTGCCTGTGGTGGAGCATGCTGGCCAATGTCGGCTGCTTTGTCGGGGTCTCGCTGAACTCCCGTCCCGATGCGGTCGAGGCCAGCCAGGCTGAGCGCTTTGTCGATGCCTTCCGCTTCGACCGACATACTACCCAGGCCCGCCTCTGGCGGGGCGAGGCGTCGCCACAGGCACTGGTCGACCTGCTCGAACGCTTTCTCGGCGCCACCCGGGCGCGCCAGCAACTGGCCGCCTATGCACAGACGAGGCGCGTCAGGGACTGGCGAAGCCTGCCCGGTGATGCGCAATTCGTGCAGTTTGCCGAAGCGGAACTGGCCGGAGCGATCGGTTCGGCCAGCGCCCGGGTGATGGTGGCTTCGGTGGCGCAGGAGGAGGATCTGGGGCTGGAAGAGGTCCTCGATATTCTCGACGAGGCGACCCAGGTGCGGGCCTACAGCCGCGACCTGGAAAGCAAGCAGCGCGAACTGGAAGCGGCGACCGCCGAACTGCGCGAAGCCAACGAGCGCCTGCGCGAACTCGATCGCATGAAGGACGATTTCATATCGACGGTGACGCACGAACTGCGCACGCCGCTGACCTCGATCCGCGCCCTGTCCGAGATGCTGCACGAAGACCCGAAGCTGGAACTGGCTGATCGTATGCGTTTCCTCGGCATTATCGTCAACGAAGCCGAGCGTCTGACCCGGCTGATCAACCAGATCCTTGACATGGCCCGCCTGGAGTCCGGTCGGGCGGAATGGACGACTGGCGCCGTGGATATTGGTGAGGTAGCGCGCGAAACCATGGATTCCCTCGGTCAGTTGTTCCGCGAGAAGGGGGTTGCGCTGGAAAGTGACATTCCGGCCAGCGGCCCGGTGGTGCTGGCCGATCGTGACCGGCTGACGCAGGTGATGATCAATCTGCTCTCCAATGCGGTGAAATTCGTACCTGGCGGCAGTGGGGTCGTGCGGGTTGCGGTTGGCATCAGCGACGGCTTGGTTCGCGTCGAGGTCGCCGACAATGGGCCGGGGCTGACTGCCGAAGAGTGCGATGTCATTTTCGAAAAATTCCGCCAGGGTGGCAACACGATGACCGACAAGCCCCAGGGAACCGGGCTGGGCCTGCCGATCAGCCGTCAGATCATCGAATATTTCGGTGGTAAGCTTTGGGTCGTCAGCCGCCCCGGCGAAGGGGCGAAGTTCGTTTTCACGGTGCCTTTGCCGGCATCGGAGGAATAACAGGGAGACAAAAATATGCCAAAAAAGATTCTGATCGTCGACGATGAACCCAATATCGTCATTTCGCTCGAGTTCCTGATGAAGAAGGAGGGCTTCGAGGTCGCCATTGCCGGCGAGGGTGAAGAGGCGCTGGCCAAGGTGGCGAACTTTGCGCCGGATCTGGTGCTGCTCGATGTGATGATGCCGAAAAAATCCGGCTTCGAGGTATGCGAGTTGCTGCGTGCCGATCCGGCCCGGAACGGCCTGAAGATCGTCATGCTGACGGCCAAGGGGCGCGATACCGAAGTGGCCAAGGGGTTGGCAATCGGTGCTGATGCCTACGTAACCAAGCCGTTCTCGACCAAGGAATTGCTGGCGTTGGTCAAGGCCATGCTCGGGGTGGCCTGAGGCCAGCCTGCTACGGTCGACCTTGAAAAAGGCCTAAAAACAAAACTCCAGTCTTCGGGATGCGCGCCATGCAGGCCAAACATCGTTTCATCTTCGCCGTCATCGTCCTTGGTCTGCTGATGACCGGGCCGTTCGTTGTCACCGCGTTACTCGTCTGGCTGGACATGAAGGAAGCCGAGCGTGGCCTGCTGACCGGGCTGCTTATGTCGCGCCTGCCGGTCGGCACGCTGATGACTCTGTTCGGTTTCGCCATCGGCGTCGCCGTGCTGCACAAGCTGTTCAAGCAATATGTCGAAGGCCTGTTGCGGATGGCGGAAACGCTGCGCCTGATGCTCGGCGCCAACCGCAATTTTCGCGTCGCTCCGGAAGGGCCGCCGGAAGTCCAGCAACTGGCTCAGGCGGCGAACGATCTGGCACAGCAGCGCGATGTCCTGATGGACGACGTTGACGCCCAGATCGCCACGGCCAAGGCCTCGGTCGAGGAAGAAAAGAACCGGCTGGCGGCGCTGATGTCCGAACTGGCGCAGGCCGTCGTGGTATGCAATCTCGATGGCCGCATCCTGCTCTACAACAACCGCGCCCGCTTGCAGTTCAAGGCGCTGTCGCAGGGGCCGACCTCGGTCGCCGGCGGCGCGCTGATCGGGCTCGGCCGCTCGATTTTCTCCATCCTCGAAAAGAACCAGGTCGAACATGCCCAGGAAGTCATCCGCCAGCGCTTGGCGGGCGGCAAGAGCGCAATCGCCAATTTCATCACGACGGCGCGTGGCGGCCAGTTGCTGCGCGTCCAGATGGTGCCTGTCCTTGCAGCCGCCGGCGAGGAGGGCGAGGCGGCGATGTCCGGCTATGTGCTGACCGTCGAGAACATCACCCGCAACATCGAACAGGAAGCCCGGCGCGACCAGGTGCTGCATTCGCTGACCGAGGGCAGCCGTTCGGCGCTCGGCAATATCCGCGCTGCAGTGGCCAACCTGATCGATTACCCGGACATGGAGGCGGAGCTGCGCGAGCGCTTCGTCAAGGTCGTCGACGACGAGGCCGCCAAGATGAGTCACAACATCGACCTGACGATCGGCGAGTTCTCGGACTCGATGAAGACCCGCTGGCCGCTCGAAGATATCCTCGGCATCGACATCATTGCCGCCGCCCAGCGCCGCATCGACGACAAGCTGAAATTGCCGACCAAGACGGAAGAGCTCGACGACGCGCTGTGGATCAAGGCCGACAGCTTTTCGCTGGTTTTCGCACTGGTCTGCCTCGCCTCCAAGCTGCAGGACCACTACCAGCCGCGTGAACTCCGCTTCCGCCTGAAATCGGTCGGCCGGCTGGCTTATCTCGATCTGATCTGGGCCGGCCCGGCGATGTCGTCGGAAACCTTCTACACTTGGGAAATGGAAGCCATGCATGTCGGCAGCGAAACCTCGCCGCTCAGCCTGCGCGACGTCATCGACCGGCATGGCGGCGAAATCTGGTACCAGCGCGAGAAGGCGGCGCACCGCGCCTTCTTCCGCTTTGTGCTGCCGGTGGCGACGCCGGAGGTCGGTTATGACCAGGAGGAGCGGACGCGTGGCAGGGGGCGGCCGGAATACTACGATTTCGACCTGTTCAAGTTCGAGGACAAATCGATCGACCTCGACCGCAAGCTGTCCGACCTGACCTACACCGTGTTTGATACCGAAACGACCGGTCTCGAACCGTCGAAGGGCGACGAGATTATCCAGATCGGTGCCGCCCGCATCGTCAACAACCGGCTGCTTCGTCAGGAAACCTTCAATCAGATCGTTGATCCGGAAATCCCGCTCAAGCCGGAGGCCATTCCCATCCACGGCATTACCGAGGATATGGTGCGCGGCCAGCCGAACATCGATGCCGTTTTGCCAGCTTTCCACGAGTTCTGCGAAGACACCGTGCTGATCGCCCACAATGCCGCCTTCGACATGCGTTTCCTGCAACTGAAGGAAGAACGCACCGGCATTCGTTTCACCCAACCGGTGCTCGATACGCTGCTGCTCTCCGCCGTCGTCCATCCCAATCAGGAATCGCACAAGCTGGATGTCATCCTGGAGCGCCTCGGGGTCAGTATCGGCACCCGCCACAATGCGCTGGAAGACGCGCTGGCCACCGGCGAGGTCTTCCTCAAGCTGGTCAAGCTGCTCGAGGAAAAAGGCATCGTCACCGTGCGCCAGGCCCTGGAGGCCGCCGAGAAGACCTATTTCGCCCGGGTCAAATACTGAGGCCCGCGTGACCACCGACCCGACACTCTCTTGTCGCCGCCAACTGGAATTGGCGGCCGAACTGGATGCCCTCGATTTGCTCGAAGCGGCCCCAGCCCTGGCCGGCCACCTGCGTGCCTATCTGCAGGACGCGGTCGGCGGCGGACTCGATGGCGGTGTCGCCACACGGCTGATTTCGGCCTTCAACGACCGGTTGACCACCCGGGTTGTCGAGCTGACCGCCCGCCGCCATCGCCTGCCGCCGGTTGCCTGGTGCTGGCTGGCCCTCGGCTCGGAAGGGCGGCACGAGCAGACTTTCGTCACCGACCAGGACAACGGCCTGATCTTCAATGCGGCCAGCGAGCAGGAGGCAACGGCCCTGCGCGAACTGTTCCTGCCCTTTGCACAGGAGGTCAACCAGCGCCTGGCCGACTGCGGCTTTGCCCTGTGCAACGGCCAGATCATGGCCGGCAACCCGGCCTGGTGCCTGTCCTTCGAGGAATGGCGCCAGCAGTTCATCGACTGGGTGCGCCGGCCGGAACCGATGGCACTGCTTCATGCCAGCATCTTCTTCGATCTGCGGCCGCTCTGCGGCGAACTGGAGCTGGGCGAGCGCCTGCGCACGCTGCTGCTGTCGATGACCGTGGCGACGCCGTCCTTCCTGCATCTGATGGCGGCCAACGCGCTGCAGGCCGAGGTGCCGCTCAATTTTCGCGGCGAGCCGGCCGTCGACGAGAATGCCGAGATCGATCTGAAAAAGTACGGCAGCCGGATTTTTGTCGATGCAGCACGCATCTTCGCGCTGGCCAGCGGGGCGCGGACGGCGCATACCGGTGAGCGGCTGCGCGAGGCCGGGGCGAGCGCGGGCCTGTTGCCGGGGGAGATTGCGACGGTCGACGCTGCTTTTGCGCATATTTTGCGTCTGCGCCTGGAGCAGCAGATCGCCGCTCTGCGCGCCGGCCAGGCCGCCGGCTACGGCCTGAAGCCCGCCGCCCTGCACGACATGGATAGGGCGATCCTGCGCGAGGCGCTCAAGCAGGCGCGACGCCTGCAACAGCGTCTCAAGTTAAACTATGCACTTTGAAGAATTGACGAGGTGGTCGTGAAGACGCTAGAACAGTCGGGTCAGGAGAAGCAGGAAACCGTCGGTCTGGTTGAGATAACGCTACGTCAGGCAGGACGCACCCGGATGGCCGGCAACACGCTGGCCTTCCTGCGCAATCACGCGCCGTTCAGCAAGATGCAGCCGGCCGCCCTGCAACATTTCGCCGAGCAGGCGCAGATCGCCTTCTACGCCGCGGGCACCGAGATTGTCGGGCCCGATTCGGGCACCGTCCGCTACTTCTACGTAATCGAGTCGGGCAAGGTACAGGCGCGCCAGGCCGGCGAGGTCACCGTTACCGAATATTCCATCCTCAGCCTCGGCGCCGGCGAATGCTTCCCGATCGGCGCGGTGACGGCCGGCCGGCCGTCGACCAACGTCTACACCGCGCTCGAGGATACTTTCTGCTACCAGTTGCCGGCCGAGGATTTCCTGGCGCTGATGGCTTCCAGCCCGGAATTCAACCTCTTCTGCACGCAGTACATCGCCAGCCTGCTCGACCAGTCGCG